>NZ_LVYY01000002.1:0-431758 GCF_001909085.1 Paenibacillus sp. P32E
AGAGTTTGGAAGATCGCGACAAGCAGTCCGGTATCTCGCCATTTGCAGAAGCGACTGTAGACCGTTTTCCATGAACCATAGCGTTCCTCCGGTAGATCGCGCCAGGCAGCACCACTTCGAGCGATCCATAGAAAAGCATTAAACATGGTTCTTTCACTTAATTTTGACGGACGCCCTGTTTTGTAGGGTGGAAACATGTCCTTAATTTGTTCCCACTGTTCATCGCTTATTTCGTACCGTCTTTGAATCATGCTTGACGCCCCATTCGTTTTCTCAAATCTTACCATGTTATTTAGTTTTCAGACACATCCTAGATCATGCTATTCCTATGACTTGAAAATGAAGGTTTGGCTAAATGAAAGTGTACTACAATGTGGAGTGAACAGAGAGCTTGAATCTGTATAAAAAATAGACAGGAGTGCGGATTTATGCAGTACACCAATCCCGTAATACCGGGCTTTCATCCTGACCCCAGTATTTGCCGTGTGGGCGAAGATTATTACTTAGTCACAAGTTCGTTTGAATATTTTCCAGGCGTCCCTATCTTTCATAGTAAGGATCTGGTTCATTGGCGGCAGATCGGTCACTGCCTCACTACAGAGCAACAGCTTCCACTAACAGGCGCATGGAGTTCAGGCGGAATCTACGCACCAACCCTCCGGTACCACGACGGCTGGTTTTATATGGTGACCACCAATGTTAGCGGGGGCGGTAGTTTCTTTGTCAAGGCACAAAATCCCGAAGGACCCTGGTCGGAACCCATACAGGTTGCCCAGAAGGGCATCGATCCCTCTCTTTTGTTTGATGACGACGGCCGCGTATATTTACAGTCTCCAACGACTGGTGTTGAAGGCGATGGCATCTATCAATGTGAGATGGATCTGGAGACCGGAGGCAGACGGTCAGAAAGCCGCTTGATTTGGAAAGGTACAGGGGGGGCTCATCCCGAAGGTCCGCATTTATATAAAATCAACGGACTATATTATCTGATGATCGCCGAAGGGGGAACCGAATACGGACACATGGAAACGATTGCAAGAAGTAATCAACCCTTTGGACCCTTTGAACCCTGCCCCCATAATCCAATTCTTACGAATCGAAGCATGGGAAACGGCATACATGCAACGGGGCATGCGGATTTAATTGAAGCTCATGACGGAACTTGGTGGGCTGTGTGCTTGGGGATAAGAACGGTGTCTTACCCTATGGGACATCATCTGGGAAGAGAGGTGTTCCTGGCACCTGTCAATTGGACATCTGATGGATGGCCCGTGGTAGGTAATAATACGCATATTGAACCAGTCATGGATGCTCCGAAGCTTCCTCAAGTGTTGTGGCCGGATAAGCCGCCCAGAGATGACTTCGATGATGAAAAGCTGGATATGATGTGGACTTTTTTGCGCAACCCTGCTGGGGGGAGCTGGTCATTGACGGAACGCAAAGGTTATCTTGTCCTCTATGGACAAGCGGCATCCTTAGATGAGGTTGGGACTCCTGCTTTTGTAGGACGTCGTCTGTGTCACTTTTCCTGCAGGGCTGTGGCTAAGCTGGAGTTCGAACCACAGCATGACGGGGAAGAAGCGGGATTAACAATGTATATGGATGAAGAGCATCATTACGATCTGGCTATAAAATTCATTCAGGGCCGCAGGAAGCTGATCTTCCGGCGGACAGTCGGCTCCATGCAGATGGTAGAGCTACGCGATTGTCCCGAAGGAGCGATTGAGCTCCAGTTTCAAGCGCTGCCTGAGAAATTTGTGGCTTCATTCCGATCTTCACAAACGGGAGAAATAGAAATGGGATGGGGAGAAACGCATCTTCTCTCAACTGAAGTCGCCGGCGGGTTTGTGGGAGTAATGGCTGCCATGTATGCAATCTCTGAAGCGCAGAACCCCGCTCCTGCATCATTTGACTGGTTCGATTATGAGCCATTCCAATAGGATACATGGTTCGATGTACAGATCCGCTTTTTCTGTCTGAACAGGCCTTAGTTTTCAGAGAATATAGGCCGCTCTTGTGGTTCTTGCATTTTACGATAGGCTTTCGGGGTCATGCCGAAGCTTTTTTTGAATTGGCGCGTGAGGTAATTGCTGTCATTAAAACCACACTCGTAAGAAATATCCGTAATGGAACGGTTTGTCTGCTTAAGCAGTGTGCAGGCACGTTCCAAACGCAGCCGGTGAAGATAAGCAAGGGGTGTTGTCCGGTAATACGACTGGAAAATCCGGTTTAAGTGTCTGACAGATATGTCTGATTTGGACGCAATCTCCTCCAGAGTCACTTGTTCCAGGTAGTGGTCCTCGATGTAAGAAATTGCACTGGCCAGATGCATCAGACTGTTGGCTACGCCGTTCTCCTGATGGTCATATTGCCTGGACAGATATACAACAAGCTCCATGAACCTGGAAGCGAGCATGGTCTGATACCCTTGTTGCTTCGTTTCATATTCTTTAATCATAACCGAAACTAGAGCTGTGACATGTTCAAGGCTGGCTATCGACATGTTCAGTTTGCTTTTGTACGGATTAATGCTGCGGTAGAACGGTTCCAAAATGAAAAGCGCCTGATAACCATCCAAGGACCGTAAATCCGGTCCGGCAGACTTCAACATATCCGGTTTGTACATGATGTTGCAAATCTTGAATTCGTGCGGTGCCATATAGGCATGATGGGTCCCGCCGTTCAGGACAAATACATTCCCTTTCTTGATAAATGATTCTTCATTGTTGACGATATGTGTAGCATGACCATTTAATACGATGACCAGCTCAGAGAAATCGACATGTTTATGGAGGGACATTTCTTCTTCATGTCCTCCATACTGAATGAAAAATGGAAACTGTTCGTCGGTCGTAAACCAGTTTAAATATACATTGCTCAAAATAATACCACCCAATCCATTGTTGTTCATGTCTATATTATGCTATTTCGTGACTTGATTATCAAGGTTTTCACTAGGACCAAAAGTTAAAATAAAGACGAAAACAGTCACTCTTAACACACCAAAAGGGGAAATGATGACCATGATTCAAAAATTGCCCAAGACCTGCGGAATAGCACTTTTAGCAAGTGCACTCCTTCTATCAGCAGGCTGCAGCAGCTCGAAAAACAATTCTGCGAATACCGCAAATGACAGCACCGGTAGTGATACCAGTCCGATAACATTTTCATTTTTTGGAGCGGATGCGAATCCGAACTGGAATAAAATGCAAGATGATGTGGGGAAAGAAATCACCGCAAAAACCGGAGTAACCCTTAATGCCGAATTTGATGTGGGCAACGGCGGAGGGGATAGGATCTCTTTAATGGCTGCCAGCGGGGATTTTCCAGATATCATCTACGCCAAAGGTGAGCTTGGCAAACTGGTGGATGCAGGAGCGATTATCGATTTGACGGATCTTATCGACAAATACGCTCCACATCTTAAAAAGGTCATGAGCAAAGATATGAACCGTATGAAATACAGCAACGAAAACCAGGCCATCTATTCGATACCCACCAACACAGGTGTTGACCAGCAGTATTTTGACGTTACGGGCGGTTTTGAAGTTCAGCTTCGTGTACTCAAAGAATTAGGATATCCGGAGATTAAAACCGTTCAGCAATTTGAAAGCGCCCTCAAAGAATATGTGGCTAAACATCCGACAACCGATGGGCAGCCGACGATTCCGTTATTGCTCAATGCGGATGGCTGGAAGAGTATGATTACCGTAACCAATCAAGCTGCGGCGACTACGGGTGGTGCAGGTGACGGTGAATACTATGTGGTTCCGGAAACCTATCAAACCATGCTGCACTACAAACGTCCGGAAGAAAAAGACTACTTCCGCTGGCTGAATCATATGTATAACGAAGGACTACTGGATAAGGATTCTTTTGTAGAAAAGGATGATCAGTATAAATCAAAAATCTCCAGCGGGCGAGTACTCGGTCTCACTTCTGTAGAATGGGAGTATGGAGACGCTGAAAATGCTCTGAAATCAGCAGGTAAAGATGAATATTCGTATGGTCATTTTCCGGTGACTATGGGCGAGCAGTACAAAGATAACACCCTCCAGGCCATCGGAGTTGACGGTTATGGTATCAGCATTACTACAGCCTGCAAAGACCCGGTTCGCGCCATTAAATTCATAGACTGGTTATCCTCTAATGAAGGTCAGGTACTGCGAAATTGGGGGGTGGAAGGCAAACAGTACAATATTGAGAATGGAGTACGTGTGATCCCGGATGAGATCCGCAATCAGAAGGTGAATGATTCAGCCAATTTCGGGAAACATACAGGCATCGATCTATATACAATTTTCGGAGTCCGTTATGGAGACGGTGTAAAGGACTCAACAGGCAATTACTATACTACGAACTTCCCGGAACAAATCATCGCGAGTTACTCGGATGCTGAGAAGGAAGCATTAGCGGCATATAAAGCGACAACGTGGAAGGATCTGTTCCCGGCCGAGGATGAGTTCCCTGTCAAAGAATGGGGGGCACTGTATAACATGCAGGTTCCGACGGATGGAGATTATCAGGTCATTTACCAGAAGACCCAAGATATTGTCCACAAGCGTATTCCGGAGGCCATTCTCTCTAGCCCAGCAGACTTTGACAAAATATATGATGCATTCCTTGACGAATTGAACAAAGTTGGAGCAGAGAAAATGGAGAAGGAATATACCGAGTTGGTGAAAGCAAGAGTTTCACTTTTTACCGGCAAGGATATTAAATAACACAAGTAAGCATATGCAAGACCCTTACCTGTTTGAGGTGAGGGTCTTTATGTCTGTATATCTTCAAACCTCCAGAGTGTTCTGAAGCTTTGAATAAGTTAATAAGTGGATTTCAAGCATTTGAACTGTTAAGATAATATTTACGTTATTAAAGGTTATAGGAAAATGAGGACAACGGAATGATGAAAATTTTTAGGCATAAAGCTTATTTTATCGGAATACATGTTTTATTGTTTATTTCCTTGTTTGTGGCACTATACGCGTGCTCCCCGTCCATTCGGGTTAAAGTTAAAGGAATTATGGATCCTCCGGATAAAGTATCTATAATTGCCCATCGTGGCGCTTCAGGATATGCTCCTGAGAACACAATGCCTTCCTTTGAGCTGGCGCTTGAAATGAAGTCGGATTATATTGAACTCGACATTCACTTAACCAAAGATCATATTCCTGTCGTGATTCATGATGAGACCGTCAATCGCACAACAAATGGCAAAGGGTATGTAAGAAACATGACTTTAGCACAGATTAGACGCCTGGACGCAGGTTCATGGTTCAATGAGGCTTATCCGATGTTTGCCAGAGAGAAATATGCAGCGACACCCATTCCCACACTTGATGAGGTATTCGACACTTTCGGGAAAAATATCAGCTATATCCTTGAAATCAAGGACTCAACTAATGAGACTAATATTGAATCCTTATTAAACGAATATATTATGAAATATGATTTGAAGAATGTGGTGTCCATTCATTCATTCAGTAGAGCCAGTTTACGTAAATTTCATACAATAAATCCGGAAATTCCGCTCTATCAACTCGTTTGGAATGATTATTCCCAGGTGAGAGTCTCAGCAGCTTTTCTGAAGGATGTGAAATCCTACGCTGTTGGAATTAGCCCCAACTTTCAGGGAATCACTTCGGCTTATGTGGCGCAGTTGAAGAGGGCCGGACTCAAAGTGATGCCGTATACGGTGAATTACCAGCTCAACATGAATAAAGCCTATCTATGGGGTGTGGACGGGGTGTATACCAATTTCCCTGACCGTTTTCTTGAAGTCATTGAAACGAACCGTATGAATGCCCAGTGGTAAAGCGATGGCCCTTACAAGCTGCTGAAGACGATATTGTGTAGCTTACGCGTAATCGCCATCGTACCGGCATCTTTTTTCTGGACCATAAACAGTACGGTCAGACCATCTTGAGGACTGTTGCTGAAATATGCCCCCAGCCACCCATCCCAGCCGTATTCGCCTTTGCCGCCGATAAATCCGGCTTTTCCGGTGTCGGTCATGACGCGCATCTGGTTGCCGTAGCTGTGCCCCTGCAATGAATGCCAAGTATCGAAGCCTTTTTGCTGACCATCCGTTAAACTAGCCGAGGTCATATATTGAACGGTTCTAGGCTTAAGCAATTGAACGCCATTATAGCTCCCTTGTTTCATAAGCATCGTTGTAAATTTTGCGGCATCGTCAATCGTAGAGACAAGTCCGGCACCGCCCGACTCAAATACCGGTTCACAGTCCATATGGTGGTTGATGCCCAGATGGCTGTCCGTGTACACCTTCAAGCCGCCTTCACCGTCATCCTGATAGACTTTCGCAAGACGGTTTCTTTTTTCTTCAGACAGCCAGAAACCGGTATCGTTCATTTCCAGCGGCTCCAATATTTCTTTTTTCAAAAATTGCCCGTACCGCATGCCGCTAACCGATTCTACAATAGCACCAAGGACGTCTGCCGACGTTCCGTATTGCCAGTAAGCTCCCGGCTCGAACGACAGGGGGCCTTGACCCAGGCGGTTTGCGAATTCCATTGTGCTCATTGGATTGTCACTATGTAAGCGGCTGTCCAGTTCCTGGAACAATATATCTGTCTGCTGTCCGGCTGTGTCGGTTCCGCCGTATACCAGTCCTGATGTCATATTCAGCAAGTCGTGAATGGTGACATCCCGGCTGACGGGTACCCGTTCGCCGTTTTTCTCAACCCGTTGATTTTTGAAACCCGGAATATACCGGCTTACAGGATCGAACAAATCGATTTCGCCACGTTCCAGGAGCATCATAACGGCTGTGGCAGTAACCGGCTTTGTCATCGAGTATAGACGGAAAATCGAATTTCTTGAAATAGGGCGTCCCGACTCGAGGTCAGCCAAGCCATCTTCATGATAAAAGACTTCGTTGCCGTCCTTGATTACCATAAAGTTCGCGCCGGCGATTTCCTTGTTATCGATACTTGCCCTCAGCGTTTTTTTCAATAGGTTGGTTATGTTTGACTCCAGCATATCTCTTAAGACTCCCTCTCCTGATAAGTTCCCTTAATCAAAACTAACTTTATCACTGGCTAAAGTGAATATTAAACGCTTTTGGGCAGATTGTATAGTACATGGATTATAGGCTTCTCTCTAAAAGGGCCCCGACTTGCTTCGCCATCTCATGCGGCGGATACGGCATCCCATTCCTAATCCACCATTCGATGACTCCAACATACGCTGTCCCTGCATATTGCAGCATTACTTCATCACTTAATCCAGCGTTCCTATCGCTTTCCCTGTCAATCTCACCTTGGAATCCTTTCATAAAAGAAGCAAGAAGCCGCGTCCTAAAAGAGGATGGTGTTCCTTTACTTGCAAGCATCGTTGAAAAGAACAAATAGTTTTTCTCGAAATATTCAAAATAAGGTACAAGAGCATCCACCCAATTCAACTCACATGCCCAGGCGTCCATCTCCCCTAATTCATTAATGTGTATTTCTATGAGCTGATCCAGCAAATCAAATTTGTCCTGATAATGAAGATAAATAGTGCCGCGGTTGACATTTGCCCGGTCTGCCAGCTCCTGAATGGTAATATCATCAAAATTCTTTTCCATCATGAGTTCAATAACAGCATTTTTTAAAGATTCTTGGGTTTTGAGAATTCTGCGATCCACTTTTCCCATCGTAAATGATCACCAATCTTTCTTAGATCATGAATAGTTTTGATAGATTTGTTTATAAATCAACAAATAACGTCTTTTTGATCATTGAACATAGACTTTTTACTTATATAATAATGGACATGAGTTGATTAAACAAACTGTTTTGGTTATGCGGAAAAATGAAAGGGGGAGGAGATCATGACTGACACAACGAAATAACTTAAGCTAGGAGTGTTTTTTTGGCTAAACCGAATAAAATGCTGGTTTTCATATTAACCTTAGGTGTATTCGGTATCATAAATACCGAGATGGGGGTTATAGGGATATTGCCTTCTCTTGCTGCCCACTTTGGTGTGAGTGTATCCAAGGCAGGGTGGCTGGTGAGTTTTTTTGCCCTGGCCGTTGCTGTTTCTGGTCCAACAATGCCGTTATTATTTTCAGGGATCAATCGGAAGCTGGTCATGCTGCTTGTGCTTGGCGTTTTTCTGCTTGGGAACATCGTATCCATATTTACAACTAACTTCACCATTGCATGGGTTGCCAGAGTAATTCCAGCTTTTTTTCATCCGATATATTGTTCATTGGCATTTACAGTAGCTGCAGGCTCTGTTGACATCAAAGATGCCCCAAAAGCTGTTTCTAAAGTTTTTATTGGTGTATCTGCAGGTATGGTAGCTGGTGTACCCATCGTGAGTTTCATCGCTAACTCCGCTTCAATTGAAATGGCACTGGCGTTCTTTGCACTTATTAATGCTATTGTATTTATCGCAACACTACTATTGGTACCATCTTTACCTGTTCAAGAAAGACTTACTTACGGATCTCAAATCAGAGTATTAAAGAAATCAATAGTTTGGTTTTCTATTATAGCTGTTATTTTATTGAACTCAGCCGTATTTGGTGTGTATAGCTATCTTGCTGAATATCTTAAGACGGTTACAAATATGTCTGCAAATTCAATCAGCATAATGTTAATTCTATTCGGCGGGGCCAATATTATCGGGAACGTTGCAGCAGGGAGATTACTTGCAAAAAATGCGAACAAATCAGTCATAACTTTCCCCTTTGCTTTAGGAACCGTTTATATTATTTTGTTCCTGGTCGGTCAGTTCAGTGTACCAATGGCTGTTCTCACTGCAATATGGGGGGTATTGGCAGGAATCGGGGGGAACTTCAATCAATATTGGATTAGTTCTGCAGCTCCGGAAGCCCCTGACTTTGCGAATGGATTGTTCTTAACATCTGCCAATCTAGGAACAACAGCTGGTGCAGCTGTAGGTGGATTGTTTATATCTAGTATGGGTACACAATATGTCGTATGGGTGGGAATCCTGTCCTTGATATTGAGTGTTGTAGCCATTTCACTTAGAAACTACTTTGCAGGAGGGTATTTATGAATAAGGTTAATGCACGTGCTACATTCAGTCCAGAAGGACCATTCAAACTGACCACGATAGAGCGCAGGGATCTAGAGCCGCATGATGTCCTGATAGAGATTAAGTTCGCAGGTATCTGCCATTCTGATATCCATACAGCTCGTGGCGAGTGGGGGCCGGTTGAGTATCCTCTTGTTCCTGGGCACGAGATCGCCGGGATTGTCACACAGATAGGTTCAGAAGTTAAAAAATATGCGATTGGTGACCGTGTCGGGGTTGGCTGTATGGTTGATTCCTGCAGAGAATGTGATAACTGCCATAAAGGGGAGGAGCAGTATTGCCAGGGCGGAATGACAGGTACTTACGGGGCTATAGACAGGTACGGGCAATTTACACAGGGGGGTTATTCCACTCATATTGTCGTAACGGAAGATTTCGTGGTTCGAATTCCCGACGGTATTGAGCTGGATGCTGCAGCTCCGTTGTTGTGTGCGGGTATCACGACGTACTCACCACTGCGTCATTGGGGAGCAGGGCCAGGCAAAAAGGTAGCTGTAGTTGGACTTGGAGGGCTTGGACACATGGCTGTAAAGATCGCTCATGCCATGGGGGCAGAAGTTACTGTTTTATCCCAATCGTTAAAGAAGAAGGACGACGGTCTGAAGCTTGGCGCGCAACATTATTACGCCACGAGCGATCCGGGAACATTTGCTGATTTGGCTGGCTCGTTCGACCTTATTGTGAATACTGTGAGTGCAAAGATTGATATTAGTTCCTATCTTTCGTTATTGGCGCTGGATGGTACTCTTGTCAATGTTGGTGCTCCAGCGGAGCCATTGCCAGTTAACGTATTCTCACTTATCGGTCAGCGCCGGTCGTTTGCCGGTTCCATGATTGGTGGTATCCGCGAAACACAGGAAATGCTTGATTTTTGCGCGGAACACCACATTGCTCCTGAAATTGAGATAATTTCCGCCAATCAAATCGATGAGGCTTGGGAACGCGTCCTGGCTTCCGATGTCCGCTACCGGTTTGTAATCGACATCAGCACGATGGAGAATGAATAATCACGAAAGTGGACTTAGCGCTGCGGCCATTATTTTAATATAAGATTATAAAGAAAGAATCTGCTATTTCCGTAGCAGATTCTTTTTTTATAACTAATTCTTACAGAGAAGTTATTGTGTTCAGAATTTTAAATGTTATAATACCCATGGGGGTATATGTGGGTATATGTAATTCGTAAATACTAAAAGGAGAGATTAACATGGCATTCAAGATTTCAAAAGAAATCACCCCCCAGAAGGTAGCAGCGCAGCTCAAGAATGGGGAGTCCCTAAATATGCTGGATGTCCGCGAACTTGGAGAATGGAGGGAGGGACACATCGCCGGTGCTAAACATATTCCACTTGGATTGCTGTTAGAACGGCGACATGAGCTTGATCAGGCACAAGAAACGATTGTCATCTGTCGAAGCGGGAACCGGAGCGGCCTGGCTTGCGAGTTGCTGAATGAGAAGGGGTATAATGTTGTGAACATGACGGGTGGGCTTAATGCCTGGACAGATGAATTGGTGCGTGACTAAAGCCGCTACTGAAAGGACAGGACAATATGATAACACTTATATACTTTTTGACAGGAGCAGTGGTCTTATGGTTCTTACGCCAGATATGGCCCGTGCGTTCACTTTCCTATATTAATGCTCGAGATTGGGTGCAAGTAAAAGAACGGTTAAATTTGAAAATGCTTGATGTCAGAGATGCTTCGGATTATTTGGAAGAACATATTTCCGGCTCAATAAATATATCTTTAGGGCGCCTTCCTTTTGTATGGCACCACGATCTATCCCCGGATGATGGTGTAATCATTCTGTCCAAAACAGGGTATCACAGCAATAAAGCAGCAAGAATCCTCCGTAAGCATGGATTCCGTAATCTATATACAATACAAGGCGATGTTTGGCCTACAAGAGCGTGTTTTCAAAAAATACGCGCAAACAGAGGGAGTCATTGTGGACACAGATTCAATTAACATAGCTGTGATTAAATGCGGGCGGAATAGAAAGATAATCTCCCTTGCAGATCTGCTAACACTTCTTCCGGTACTTCTCTAACCTTAACGTCACTACCCAGGAAAAGTATCCAATTTGTCATTTCGGTCAATTCTCCAGGCTTTTTCACATGGATAAAAGTCTTTAGAATGGCTGTGGTCTGGTAAGGATTCGTATATGAAATTGAAATTTTAAATGGATGGTATTTTTTGAACTGGGCAATCGCTTTTGGACCAAGTTCAAGGACAAGGTTGATTTCTTCTTCCTGTTTACTAAGTTTTTCAAAAATCTTTTTCTTGCTTAATCTATTTTTCTCCGGATAGGGGATAATATTGGTGAGATAGTCGACAGGGAAAATTCGCTTCTTTTCTTCTTTTAAGTCAAAACCTTCAATCAGCCAAAGGTTTTTTTCACGATAAAGGTGCATGAGATAAATGGGGTAGGGCGTAATGACTTTCTCTTCCTCGATGGTAATCAATAAATAACTATCCAAAAGGAGGATTTGGATTAGTTTTTCCAGCATGGGATGGGGGAGATCGGAAAGATCAAGCAAGTCAGGATTATTAGGGTTGGTCCCTTCAAAAAATAAGGTTTGATTCAAAAGAAAAAGATCATCTTGCTGGTTTTCTGATATGAGGCCCAGTAGTTTTTCGGATAAAGACTGACGACTTTTTAGATAAGGGAGTTGCCCGTTTCTTGTGGCCATAAAGGCAATAAAAAGCGCTTTGACCTCATCATCGGTAAAGCGGACAACAGGAAGAACAGAGTTGCGCATGACAGAATACCCCCCATCCCTTCCAACTTCTGCGACAAGCGGCATTCCCATGGCCTCAATTTCTCTGATATCTCTAATAGCCGTCGAACGGGAGATGTTAAATTCCTGCATGATTTCAGAAATAGTAAAATGGGCGCGGTTGTTGATATACCTCATGATGATATTGATCCGTTCAACTTTTTTCATGGGGACTCCTAAACAGTATCATTTTTTGACATGATTTAAGGCTATCATATATTTATCAAGTGAAGAAGACAACTCATTTGATGAATCCACAAAAAAGGATGGTTTTGACTATGGCAGATTATTCCCTTGAAGAAAAAGACAGCTTTACCGTGATAGGCTTAGGAACTGAGCTCAAGAGTGATTACACAGATTATGCTGGCATTAACAAAGAAAAGTCTGACTTTTGGCAGGCCGTCAGCCAAGACGGAAGGCTTGATTATCTAAAAGGCATAGCCACCAATGACTATATTTTTGCCGTGAACGAAGCGGTGAATAACAAAATGATGCATTATGCCGGTGTTATGACCGAGGCAACTGCACCAGAAGAAGCTAGGGTTATCCAATTTCCTAAAGGGAAATACCTGGTTGTTAGAGGAGAAGCGGAGACGGCTGATGAATTAAATAATAAGCTTGCCGGCCTTGCCTTTGGTCAAGCCTTGCCGGAAGCCAAGGATTTCGCCTATGTCGGGGGACCTAATACAACGGTGGAGATGGGGCAGCGGGGCGGCTTAGTTATTGGTGAAATGTGGATCCCTGTGGTAAGGAAATAATCTGAACATAAGAGGAGTGCTGGAAATGTCCTACACCGTTGATTTTACAAATGTGTCTACGATTGGCTTGGAGTCTTCACCTGTAGTTGATACACTTGCAGGCTTACGCGCTAATGAAGCCCGTTACTTCATGAACAAATATAAACATGAATTTGAGGTTGTGCCAGCCAGTGAGAGCCAGGATTCTCTTGATTATGTGAACCGGATTTTGAAGGAAGAACGAGATATTGTTTTTGCGGCCAAGCCTTTAGAAACATCACGTTTTCAAGTGGAAAATATCCGGTTTACCTACGTCTTTTATGAGGATGGTCTTGCGCTCAACGTGATGTATACGGTGGATGACTCCAAGAAGCGGGCTGTAGGCTTTAAGCTATCTGAGGGGATGGAGATACCACAGGAGTTAGAAGGGAAGTTTAAGTTTGCCAGACAGAAGTCTAAACTGGCGGGAACAATCCGTGGTTCGTTTTTTGTAATTAAAGGCGAATATTAGAAGTAACGAATACAGGCAAGCCTTGACAGGATTCCTTAGCCACATATCAAAAAAAGAACCTGATGACTTCATCAGGTTCTTTAATATTGCATCTAAACAGACGCGATGATATAATCGGTTTGCATCAAATTTAATATGTATTAGCATAGTAAAGGTATCTTATATTATTAATATACCATGCAGTCAAACTCTTGTCAAATTTTTTTCTCAATTTAATGGTTAGGGGAGATCTTGAATGAGTTCATTAGTTATCGGCTTTCAGGAAGTGGATGATACCCAGCTTCTACTTGTTGGGGGAAAAGGGCTCCATTTAGGAAAGTTATCGAAACTGCCTGGAATACAGGTACCCGAAGGATTCTGTGTTACAACAGTGGGATATCAAAGAGCCATCGAACAAAACGAAATGTATCATTCTTTGTTGGGTATACTAACCATGCTAAATGTTGAAGACCGGGCTCAAATTAGTAATGTCAGCCGGAAGCTTCGACAAATCATCGAAGAAGCAGAAATTCCTTCGGATGTCGTGAATGCAGTTACGTACTATCTTTCCCGGTTTGGAGAGGAGCAGGCTTATGCGGTACGTTCCAGTGCGACTGCTGAGGATTTACCGCATGCGTCTTTTGCTGGACAACAAGACACCTATTTAAATATCATCAGCGTTGATGCAATCCTGCAGCATATCAGCAGATGTTGGGCTTCCCTATTTACGGAGCGGGCGGTAATCTACCGGATGCAAAATGGATTTGACCACAGTCAAGTTTATTTATCCGTTATCGTGCAAAGAATGGTATACCCGGAGGCCTCAGGGGTATTATTTACCGCTGATCCGATTACTTCTAACCGGAAGCTGCTATCCATCGATGCGGTCTTTGGGCTTGGAGAAGCACTGGTCTCGGGCTTGGTATCTGCCGATGGTTATAAAGTACAGGAAGAGGAAATCGTTGAGAAGAGAATCGCAACCAAGAAGTTGGCTATCTATGGTTTAAAAGAAGGCGGAACAGAAACCCGGCAGATTGATCCTAAACGGCAAAAAGATCAAACACTTACTGAACAACAAATTTTACAGCTGGCACGCATCGGAAGGCAGATTGAAGGTTACTTTGGCTGCCCCCAGGACATCGAATGGTGTTTGGCAGAGGATACATTTTATATTGTCCAGAGCCGGCCAATTACTACTTTATACCCGATTCCTGAAACGAACGATCAAAACAATCACGTTTATGTATCTGTAGGCCATCAACAAATGATGACGGATCCCTTAAAACCACTGGGAATGTCTTTATTCCAGTTAACCTCTTTTGGGCCCAGGTATAAAGCTGGCGGAAGATTATACGTGGATATCACACAGCATCTGTCTTCTCCTGCCGGCAGGGCCACTTTATTAAATAACCTTGGATCCGATCCGCTGATTAAAGGTGCACTCATGACCATAATAGAACGGGATTTCATTAAACTGCTCCCCGCAGATAATAAGGAATTGAGCCCCAGTAAAAACAATAAAGGGATGCCGTCTGCTGGTCTTCAGCCACAAACTGAAATCGATCCGGCAATCGTTCCTGATTTGATTAAACGAAATCAAACATCGATAGAAGAGCTTAAACAAAATATCCATACGAAATCAGGCTCCAATTTAATTGATTTTATTTTGGAAGATATCCAGCAATTAAAGAAGATCTTATTTGACCCGCAAAGTACGGCTGTGTTTATGGCTGCTATAAATGCTACATCATGGATCAATGAAAACATGAACGAGTGGTTAGGCGAAAAAAACACAGCAGATACACTTTCCCAATCTGTACAGAGCAATATTACTTCGGAAATGGGGCTGGCACTAATGGATGTCGCGGATGTGATTCGTCCTTATCCAGAAGTGATTGATTATTTGCAGCATGCAAAAGAAGATGATTTTCTGGATGAACTGGTAAAGCTTGAGGGCGGACAGGAAACCCAAGACGCTATTCATGCTTATCTCGACAAATATGGAATGCGCTGTGTCGGAGAAATCGATATTACCAGAACGCGTTGGAGCGAGAAACCCACTGCCCTTATCCCGTTGATCCTGAATCACATCAGGAACTTTGAGCCTAACGCCGGCCATCTGAAATTTGAGCAAGGGCGCCAGGAAGCATTGAACAAAGAACAAGAGTTAATAGATCGATTGAAGCAATTACCGGACGGTGAACAAAAAGCCAAAGAGGCAAAACGAATGATCGACATCATTCGGAATTTCATCGGCTACCGGGAGTATCCAAAATACGGCATGGTAAGCCGCTACTTCATTTATAAGCAGGCTTTACTCAAAGAAGCTGAACAACTCGTTCAAGCTGGGGTTATCCATGACAAAGAAGATATGTACTATCTCACTTTTGAAGAACTTCATGAAGTCGTGCGTACAAATAAGCTGGATTACAAGATCATCAGCCAACGAAAAGAAGAGTACTCATTTTATGAGAAACTAACTCCCCCACGTGTCATTACGTCGGATGGTGAAGCACTCTCCGGTGAGTACAAACGGGAAAATATACCTGCTAATGCAATTGTAGGTTTACCCGTATCTACTGGAGTGATAGAAGGAAGAGCGCGTGTCATTTTAAACATGGAAAATGCCAATCTGGATGATGGAGATATATTAGTTACCTCCTTTACTGACCCTGGCTGGACACCACTATTTGTATCTATAAAAGGTCTAGTCACCGAAGTTGGCGGACTCATGACTCATGGAGCCGTTGTCGCGCGTGAATATGGCTTGCCGGCAGTTGTCGGGGTGGAGAATGTTACCAAACTGATCAAAGACGGAATGAGAATTCGGGTGAATGGAACAGAAGGGTATATCGAAATACTGTAGGCAGTAGTTCATCTTCAGGTTTTCTCCACACCATGGAGTATTCGCTTAGAATTGCAGAAAGCGGCCATACACCTCATCAGTATTAAAAAAGGTTACTTCCCTGTATGGCAGCATGGAGATTAGCACACTCACTATGAACATTGAGATAAGAAGTAATTATTTCTCCCAAAGCTCGATCAGCCGGCCTTCAGGATCTTCAATCCAAACAAACTTTCCGAATTCACTAATCTCTATATTCTTGGCAAGAGGTACACCAATCTGTTCAAGATGTTGCATAGTCTCATTTAGATCATGTACTTGGAAATTCAACATCACTTGTTGTTCGGTTGGAAAATAACTGTCATTCTCAGTAAAGAAAGAAAAGATCGTCTCATTTCCTGATTCAGGTTTAATCACAGTCCCATTCCAACTGTCTATTTCAATCTTCAACACTTTGCTGTACCAGTTTTTCACAACTTCAAGATTCTTGGTTCTCCAAAATATTCCTCCGAAACCTTTTATCATTGTATCCAGCTCCTGTCTTCAAATTTTTAGTTGTCCGAATTGATATTCGAGATCGATATTCTTCCTCCTTTTTTAATGCCCTAAAAATATATTTTATTTTCTGATGAAATGGAATCTAAAGGATAACACACAGGAGGATAGGGCTAAGAGGCTGGATTTTGAATTTCTTGCATAAGCTCCGCGTTATAATGGAAAACTTCTGTAGTGCGAATCAACACATTGATTCGATTTCTTAGGAGGTTAAACATTATGACAACTCAAGATCCGCAGGAGCTTCTTAAGCTTAAGCACGAGCAGGATGAGGAAAAAAGACAGTTCACAAATTTTGCCCGGGCTGTCTCCGGCCACGGTGAAGTAGAAGCAGGTCAGGAAAACAGTAAAGACCGGCTGCCTGACGATCAAAACCGTATGAAATCTGTGGAGAACAGACAAAATTAAGGATTAAAATGAAGCCGATCCTTTGTGGGATCGGCTTTAAAATTCATAACTTCTTTCTTAGGTTTAACTTAAATAATTTTAAAAAATAGCTTGCCATAAAAGAAAATTTATCATAAACTGTTGATAAATCAACGGTTGATCTATCAACAGTTATGTTTCAGATAACCGGAAGTATGGGATACAGTTTACGGAGTAATGAACATAAGATTGCCCGTAGAAAAAGGAGAATAACAGATGACAAAGACAGCATTAGTAACTGGTGCGAATAAAGGGATTGGATTCGAGATTGCAAAGCAATTGTTAGAAGCGGGGTATCGTGTTTTAGTTGGGGCACGCGATCAGGAGCGGGGCGAAACAGCAGTAACTGCCCTCCAAGCATTTGGTGATGCACATTTGGTTTTGTTGGACGTTGCTGACCCACAGAGTATTGATATTGCAGTGACAATTATTAAGCAGAATTTCCCTGAGTTGACGCTTTTGGTGAACAATGCCGGTATTCCAGGCGATATGCATAAACTTGGATGGGAATTTGCGGTTGAAGAACTGCAGGTAACTCATCAAGTTAATTTTATCGGTCCTTTTGCACTTTCAAAAGGCTTGCTCCCCTTATTGATTGCCAATAGAGGCACTATTCAAAATATCAGTATACCTATTGAGCCGTTACCTTACTTCAATGCATTTGCCTATCAAACATCTAAGGCTCCTTTAAATGTCATGACAAAGTCTTGGGGAATGAGCTTTGAGAAGGAGAATATACCTGTAGAGATTTTTTCAGTGATGCCTGGGGCGGTTTCAACAGATTTAAATGGTAATATGACAGGAGATTTCGTGAAAACAACTGCTCAAGCTGCAGAATTTATTCTTTCCTTTGTTTTGGATGATAAAAATCACAATGGAGAGGTCATTAATTACGACGGCACGCTAGCAGTATACTGATTGAATAATAAGATTCACTTATACATTCTGAACGACTTCAACTTCTAGGATAGCCCTTTCTCCACCGGAGAGAGGGCTTTTAGTTTTGGATGATATCACTTCCATATGCACGAAGAGGGATCGTTATGGCTCTAGGCAGACTTGCTTGTAAAGAAATTACGTTGTATATTGTCTATTACATTTGCAAGCCTGTAGTAATAAAATCCGATTAAGAAAGATGGGATGGTTTTGAGCAAAGATTGGTCACAGAAAGCCACGCTGTTATACCAAATGTATGGTGTAAACAATGCCATAAACACTACATTCGATGCTTACATCAGTATCAGCCAATCTCGCTTTGAAATACTCGCATTAATATATCAAGAAACCGAAATCAGTCAGAGTGCCTTACAGAAAAAAGTGACCCTTGACAAGGCAGCTGTCGCTAGACATCTCAAACAGCTTGAAGATAACGGGATCGTATCAAGAAGAAAAAAAGATGGGGACAACCGTATCATTCTGGTTAAATTAACGGATCGCGGAAGAGGATTAATCGAAACTTCACAAAAGGAGAAAGAGCATTTTGCGGAGGAACTATTAACTGATATTAGTGATACAGAGCTTACCGTGCTAAGGAAAATATTAGTACAGCTAAATAGAAATGTTGAAAAAATGAAGGGAAACGTTTAATCAGAACAAAACACCTTCTTACTAGCGAATATATACTCATTGAAATCCGCGCTGTGTGCGGATTTTTTGTTTTGCGCAGATACAGACAAGGAGGTGTATTCTTTCTCGAGCAGTGTTATTTCCTTGCCACAACCTACCCAACCTGGGCTATTCCGGTATGGAGTTCATTCGGCTGAGATGTTATTTAGAACGTTAAGAACAGGTTGTGTAAAGGTTTCCGCTATCACGAGCCTCACCATTTATCCTTGTCAGAATCAAGCTTGCAAAAAGAAAAATAATTGCTATACTAAGTTTAAATAACATTTTAAATGACATTTAAATTAAGCGGATCGTTCAATTCAAACTCACATACTTGGAGGTTACACATGGAAACAGATAAAAAATTGGAAACAAAAGAGAAGATTATGCGCGCCACACTGGAGCTAACCAAACAAGAAGGCTTTGAAAGTATCACCATAAAAAAAATCGCAGAAGCCTCGGGTACGAATGTCGCCCTAGTTAACTATTACTTTGGTTCCAAAGATAACTTAATGAACGAGTCCGTTAAGCTGATATTGAACAGCTTTCAGCATACCTTTGCTGTACTTTCTGATTTTTCTCTATCACCACGAGCTAGATTGAAGCAATTCTTACTAGATTATTTGCAAGTCATCCGTCAGTATCCCGAATTGCTCTCTAGAATCATCCTAATGGGTAAGACTGTTTTCTCATCGCAACATGAATATGGGTCATTTTTAAACTTATTGGGATTTCCTAAGATCCAGAGTACGTTAAAAGAGTTAACTAATGAACAACAGCCAGAGCACCTGATGACAATGACGATGCAGATTTTTGGAGCGCTTTTTCTTCCGGCGCTTATGAGTCCTATTCTAGAAACAGGGGCTTCCGTGAAGATTGCACCTATAGAGAAACAAATTGACTTGCTTTTTGATAGATACTTGCAGTGAAAAACTAGGATTGAGGTGAATCAAATGAATTTATTAAGAAAATATTGGCAGGATTTAGGGCTCTTCATTGGAATTCTCGTATGCATTTTTGTTTCGATGAATTGGGGAACGGTTCCGCGGATTAATAGTATTTTATGGTTAAGCTTCGTGGCTATCCTTCTTCATCAGTTTGAGGAATATCGTTGGCCGGGTTACTTTCCAGGCGTATTCAACACGGTTCTGTTCAAAAGTGAATCACCTGAGAGATACCCGTTAAACCAACAGTCAGCAATGATAATTAATGTGGGCATCGCCTATCTGTTTTACTTGCTCCCTGTATTTTTCCCCTCAGTAGTATGGCTGGGGATGGCTCCTGTTTTAATGGGTTTTTTCCAGATCATTTTTCATGGTATTGTCCTAAATATAAAAGCAAAAAAGATTTACAATCCAGGAATGTTTACGGCAATATTTGTACATTTACCAATTGGGATCTGGTATATTAACTTCGTATATAAGCATGATGTAGTGTCCTTAATGGACTGGATTTTGAGTACAATTTATTTTGTCATCGCCGTCTATATTTTCATTGTGAAAGGAAACACTTGGCTAAAAAATAAAAACTCCGTTCAGATATTTTCACAACATCAATTGGGAACATATAAGAGACGGTGAAATTTCTTGATTTGGATAAAGGAAACGACCATCCATTTGTTAGGATAGTCGTTTTTTTTATAAACTTGCCGCTTCAGCCATCGAGTTGAGGTTATTCTAGATAGTTCTTCGAGTAATTCGAATTGAAGACATGGCATCATTTTTAAGATCGGTAGTACTTAGATTATCATTTGTTACTAATGTTGAGGAACGTCCTTTAAAGTCCGCATCTGAGTAACCTACAACATCATAAGGTCCAACAATCTTAATAGAACTCACTGCATCATTCATACCAATATCTTTAAAGTTCGTAACATTACCTGTCAATTGCATAGAGGTCCCTGAAAAGTTAGAATCTTTGTAAATATAGACCCCCTGTTGCGCTAATGGAAAACTCGGGTTTGATATCACTTCATAATCAATTATCGCTTCTGATAAATCGGCTTTTCCTGCAATATTCCCTGTATCTAAGGGAATTACAACAGATCCCATATCATCATCCGCGTCTGACGATGATGAGTCATAATCCTTTACTTCCAACCACAATCGAGGATTCCTATTAGACACTGCGATATGAAGTGTACTCGTACGCTCTGAAAAAGTAGTATCAGCGGTTTTTTGGTCACCCCCAAAAATGACGGGGTGCGGTATATTTAAAGTAGCATCCGCTTTCATCCACACTCTTTCACTTATATATCTCTTTTCACTTAATGGATATGTGTCCATACTAATATATATATCAGGTAGATTATTGCTAGGGTCCTTATAAACTTTAGGGGTGACAGACTTGAGTGTTACTTTATGTGTCCAATAAAGATTGTATACATATTCATGCGAGAATGTCCCTAATCCATTAAAGTCAATATCAAATAAATAAGCTGGATCAGTGAAAAAAACTCCCTTTCCTAGCGTTCCATCTTGGTCTTTATCAGACCAGTTCCAAGGGGCATTTGCATTGTTGTTGCTTGTGTGCGTATTTGGAAAAACACCAAACGATTGAAAAGGCGTGTTGTTATATTGAAATTTCCTCTCCCATAATTCATCTATTGGCAGGATTCCATAATTATAAGTGTGTTTCCATTTTGGTGAAAATTGATTAGGCTGTCCAGTATAAGAAGGCTCTCCAAATTTATAGACAATCCCATCATCGCCAACATCTTCGTTACTAGTATAAGCTCTCACACCATGCCCATGGTTATCACCAAGACCATTTGAACTTATAAATACCTCTGGATGGGTTACTTCAGAGTATCGAACTGAAGTACTTTCAATTCCACCGTATCCTGGCTGCACATTAGAGTCTTTTAAACGATACCGTAGGTAGTCTGAATGACTAATTGTTTCCATTGCCACAAGAACACCGTGGTTTCCATCTTTTCGAACTGCAATCATCATTCCTTCTAAGTCATTTTCGTGTTGTTCGACGGGAAAAGGACCATCATCACGAGCATGATAAAAATAATAGCCTAAAAAGAGATGTGTCTTCGTTTCTTGAACAGAAGCATATACATATGGGACTTGAGGGACTACTCCTATTGTTTCCCATTGATCAGCCATGTTCCAGTTCCCATCTGCATTAAATTTCGCAATTAAATCCGCTATCCCACCAGCAAAATCCTTATTAATATCTTCATAAATAACAGGGGGAATATTTTGTAATATAGTCCCAGTAAGGTTTTCCTTCTGTGCTTAAACGATCGAATAAAGGACTGTGGCCGTTCATCGTTTGTGACTGTGCACCTTCTGCTGAATTTGAAGAATTTTCATTTAAGTTCATAGGTAATCCTCCTATAAAAATATGGTGTGATTTTCTAAACAAATATCTTTTAGCGTACATTTAAGGGGTTAACATGTGTCCTAAATATGAGGGACTGCCTTGTCCTCATCAAATTCCAAACCCTAGTCCTCCTCACAGATTTTGTAAAACAATTTCCAACTAAACTTATTAAAGCAAGGTTGTAAATATGATATAAATTTCTTAGTGGGCCTAGAGACTTTCCAAAACTGGAGAAGCTGTTACCGGAAACAGTAGGTTCAAGTAATTTCAAGTAATCGATGAGATGAAGAGGAGGAAACTGAAATGAAGACAATCAAGTGCATGATGGATCACCTGTACTGGGCGGACGGACGCATCCTGGACGCGCTCGAGAAGAATGAGACGAAGAACAAGGACCTGCTGATGCTGGTTCGGCATATCGCGGTCGCGGAACAAGTCTGGCTGTCCCGATTGCAGGGCAAGGGCAGCCCGCAATATTCGTTGTGGGAGGAAGCTGCAGACCTGACGGCGATCCGGACGATGTTCGAAGAAAACGCAGAGCGGTATCGCGTCTATATCGAGGGGCTCGAGGAATCCGATTTGGACGGGATGATCGACTATAAGAACCAGAGCGGACTTCCGTTCCGAACGTCCGTCCGGGACATCCTGTCGCAGGTCCTCCTACATGGACAATATCACAGGGGACAGATCAACCGAGCATTTCGGCTCGAATCCGCAGAGCCTGTTCAAGTTGATTACATTACGTTCACGAGACTTTAGGGCCAAAATCACCATTACTCGGAATGAGATAGTCATTATTAAGGAATTTACTGACGCCGAACTTCGGTGGCTGGTTGCTTAACATTTGCAAGGTGTTTTCTCACCTGATTTGGAACTTGAATCCTTATTTATACAGGTACTTCTTCAGTGAAATAATCCAACACCATACAACCAGCCCCCTGAGCCACAATGTTGTAGGCTGCTGTTGATTTAATTATTTCGACTTTAGTATTTGGATGAGAACTTATACGGTCCTGTGCAGTTTTAGCAGCGACATCAAAAAAACGCGGTTTCGGCACTAGTGTGCCTCCGAAAACTACAATTTCAGGATGTAATAAAAAAATCAAGTTACTAAGGCCAATCCCAAAATAATAGGCAGCATCTTCTACCACAGCTAAACAGAGATCATCGTTTTGTTCTAAAGCGTGTAAAATATGAAATAAATCAATGTCCTCAACATCATTAACTTCATATGACAGCATGGAAGATTTTCCGCGTTTTATAAGTCGGATGATTTCCTCACGAATAGCTGGCAAACTACTGTAAGCTTGAAGACATCCGTATGAACCACATGAGCAACGCCGACCGTGGATATCAATAATGATATGTCCAAAGGTATCCTCCACCTCACGTTTACTACTGATTAATCTTCCTTGTGAGATCATCCCGCACCTAATTCCAATATCACTAGATACAAAAACCAAATTGTCTGTCTCTTTCCAATAGTTCATACGATATTCAGCAAGAGCAGCTAAGTTAGTCCCGTTTTCTAAAAATACAGGTATATCCGTTTTGGCTTTTAAGGAATTGACAATATTCAGATCCCATCCACCTGCAGGAAAGTGCTGAGGGTGTGAAATAACACCTATATCGGGGTTGAACGAATCGAGAACACCAATACCGATACCTAACAAATTTACTTTAGGAATGTGATTCTGAGCTAATAATTGATCAACGCATGCTGCAATATAGTTTAATGTGAATTCTCCAGTGCATTCAGAGGTCATTTTTAATTTTTCAACGCTTATGATATTAAGCTTTAAATCAAGGAGTAAGATCGTAGTAAATAGACTTGTTAGTTCTACACCAACTAAATAGTACGAATCTGGCTTAATAATATAGGCTAATGGTTTACGTCCACCACTTGATTTTCCAATCCCACTATCATAGATAAGACCTTCCTCAACGAGCTCTTCCAGTAAACGACCACAAGTAACATGTTTAAACCCAGTATGTTCAGTTAATGTATTAATGGTAACAGGACCCAATCTACGTACTAAGCTATATAGCAGCTTCAAATTTTTTGCTTTAGGTGAGGATAAGCCCTCAAATTTATTCAGCATATTTTTTCTCCTTGATATGTGATCTGTAGGAAACCAATCCAAACAGTTATAGTTTATTATCCAACTTTTTTAATCATAGTTCCACTGCATTTAATTTTTATTCTACAAAATTACAACCATTAAATAAAACTGAATTAAATAGTTATTGAATTAATTACTTTTATAATTAAAGAATGTAAAAAAACGAGTATAATAGAGAATAATCACTTGAAAAAGATATACTTTTTATATAAAAGATAAATAGTTGTTTACAAATAGAGAATAAGCCATTAGAATTAACTACAGACAGTTCAGTAGTTAGAATTTTGAAATGTGCGTTAAGCGTTTTATAGCACAATAATTTTAGGAGGCATACAACATGCAAAAAACGGAAAATATTCAGGAAGCTAGAGATTTTATCTTAAGTAAGACCTCGTATCGTCCAACAATTGGGATGATTTTGGGATCGGGATTGGGTTCATTAGCTGATGAAATTGCAAACCCTTTCACAATTCCCTATAGTGAAATTCCTTACTTTGCAAAATCAGAAGCAGTAGGACATGCGAACGAATTAGTCCTTGGGGAGCTAAAGGGGAAAACTGTGATTGCCATGAAAGGGCGCTTTCATTATTATGAAGGCTTTACGCTTGATGAAGTAACTTTCCCTGTTCGTGTAATGAAAGCACTAGGAGTTGAAAACCTTCTTATCACTAATGCGTGCGGTGCCGTCAATAAAAATTTTAAACCGGGTGAGTTGATGTTGATTACAGATCACCTCAATTTGGTAGGTACGAATCCATTGATTGGACCGAATAATAACGATCTAGGTACTCGTTTTCCTGATCTTTCCCAAGTGTATAGTGCCGAATTGCGACAAATTGCTACGGAAGTTGCAAAAGCGCAAAATACAACTTTACGTGAAGGCGTATATTCCTGGTGGAGTGGTCCGGCTTATGAAACACCAGCCGAAATTCGCATGATTCGTACACTAGGCGCAGATGCCGTTGGTATGTCGACCGTACCGGAAGCCATCGTAGCTGTTCACGCGAACATGAAGGTCCTAGGAATCTCCTGTTTAACCAACATGGCTTGTGGAATTCTAGATCAGCCTCTAAGTCATAACGAAGTTATTGAGGTAGCCGCTTTGGTAAGAGAAAGTTTCATTGCTTTAGTTAAGGGAATTATTGAGAAGGTCCAGTAATTAGATAAAATCTGATGAGGAAAAAGGCGGCGTTATGAAAGGGTATGTATATGTCATATTAGGTGCGATTTGTTATGGTTTATTATCTACTTTTGTCAAATTAGCCTACAAAGATGGTTTTATCGTTAATGACGTTGTTGGAATACAACTCTTATTAGGTTCGATATTATTATGGGGCGGAGTGCTTTTTACGAAAGGCACGAAGAGTACAAAACAGAAGAAGTTTGTAACACCAGGTAAAAGGGAACTGCTTTTATTAATGACTGTAGGGTCTACAACGGGACTTACAGGAATGTTTTATTATCTGTCCCTTCAATATATTTCAGCTTCATTGGCTATCGTACTCCTTTTTCAGTTTACATGGATCGGTGTGTTGCTAGAGGCAATTATCAATAGAAGATTTCCTGAAAAGGGAAAGCTACTATCCATTATTCCTTTACTTATCGGAACAATAAGCGCAACCAATATATATTCGACTGGAATTTCTGCCGTTCATTGGCTTGGCTTTTTGTTTGGTCTTCTTGCAGCGTTATCTTACTCCATTTTTATACTCGTTAGCGGTAAGGTCGCGGTTAAAGCAAACCCGATTATGAAAACAGCTTTCATGACTACTGGAGGTCTGATCATTTGTTCGATCATTTTACCTCCAACGTTTTTAACAAATGGAAAACTGTTATTACAACTGGCCATACAATATGGGTTTGTTTTAGCTTTTGTCGGTCCCTTTCTTTCCACGCTGTTGTTCTCGAAGGGTGTTCCGTTAGTGGGATCTGGAATAGCATCAATATTGGGGGCTATGGAGCTTCCAACAGCCTTACTAATGTCTGTCTTTGTCCTGAATGAGCACATTGGTGTTCCGCAATATGTAGGGATCGTCCTGATCCTAATTGGAGTATCCTTACCTGGATTACTGAAGAAAAACAAAAAGGGAATTTTAAGCATTTAAAACGTCTTTAGCAAGTTAATAAATATGGATTAGGGAGGAATTTAGAATGACTAACAAAGATGAAATCTTTATGAAACAAGCAATTGAGGTTGCCCTTCAAGCCCGAAAAGAAGGAAATGAGCCTTTTGGTGCAATTTTGGTCAAAAAAGATGAGGTAGTAATGGTTGGGGAAAATAAAATTAATACATTTTGTGATCCAACGCATCATGCAGAAATCGGTTTAATCCGGAAATTTTGTTCTGAAAACAATATATTTGATTTGAACGAATACACTTTGTATACAAGTTGTGAACCTTGTGTAATGTGTTCGGGTGCCATGGTGTGGTCTAACCTGGGCAAAATAGTATATAGCGTATCACATGATCAATTAGCTGAAATCGCTGGGAGCAACATTATGATCGCTTGCAATGAGGTGTTTGAGAAAAGCCCTCAAAGACCTGAACTGGTAGAACAAGTGCTCAACGATGAAGGTTTAAAAGTATTTGATGGATACAAATTTTCTCATTAAATTACTTATTAATAAAACAAATGTATGAGTTCATAGGACAACTTTGCTGCATAGTGGGGCTGTCCTCTTTTATGTGTATTTTAGTCTAAAGGAGTGATTGATTAATGAATATACCATTTCAACGTATTCATATCATTGTTCTTGATTCTGTTGGTATCGGAGAAGCACCAGATGCAGCATCTTTCGGGGACGGGGGTGCTGATACGTTAGGACATATTGCAGAAAGAAGAAACGGATTGAATATGCCCAATTTGGCTGCGCTTGGTTTATCAAACATTAAAGAAATAAAAGGTGTACCTAAGGCGGACCATCCATTGGCTTATTGGACCAAAATGCAGGAAGCTTCTAACGGTAAAGATACGATGACAGGACATTGGGAAATTATGGGTCTGGTTGTTGACAAGCCGTTTCAGGTATTTCCAAATGGTTTTCCTGCTCCATTGATTGAATATCTTGAGAGGGAGTCCGGTAGAAAAATCATTGGAAATAAACCCGCAAGCGGCACTGAAATATTAGAAGAGCTAGGGGAAGAGCACATGAAAACAGGAGCTTTGATTGTCTATACATCAGCGGACTCCGTTTTGCAAATTGCTGCCCACGAAGATATTGTACCATTGGATGAATTATACCGTATCTGTGAGATCGCACGTGAAATAACTAAAAACCCTGAGTATATGGTTGGTCGTATCATAGCTAGACCTTTTATTGGGGAAATGGGAACGTATAGACGTACAGCTAATCGACATGATTATGCATTAAAGCCTTATTCCAGGACAGTCATGAATGAGTTAAAGGATGCTAACTTTAATGTAATAGCCCTAGGGAAAATTTCAGATATATATGATGGAGAGGGCGTTACCGAGACTATTCGAACCGTATCAAACATGGACGGGATGGACAAGTTCATTCAAGTAGCAAAGAAGGATTTCACCGGTTTGTCTTTCTTGAATTTGGTTGACTTCGATGCTCTTTATGGTCACCGGCGTGACCCGGAAGGCTATGGCAATGCACTTGAAGAATTTGATGCTCGGCTACCAGAACTGTTAGACAATCTCACAGAGAAAGATTTGCTTATTTTGACTGCGGATCATGGCAATGATCCGATTCATCATGGGACAGATCACACTCGCGAGTATGTCCCGTTACTCATTTATTCCAAGGCGTTTTTAGAAGGCAGAGAACTGTCTGTTCGCAATACATTTGCAGATATTGGAGCTTCAGTAGCTGATAATTTCGGAGTCGAAATGCCGAAGCATGGCAGCAGTTTTATTCGAGATCTAATGTAACTATAGGTTATATCTTTGCGCTAATTGCTCTAATAATGGGGATACCTGTGCCCGAAATTGTTAAAGCTGGATCAGTCATGGGTACTAAAGAAGCTGTAAATGAATTTGTAGCCATACTTGACTCATTTTAACAGGGACCATCGTAGGGCTGTTTCTTTCCCTTATAGAATTCCTTGAATGAATGTGTAACCCCTTACAAAAGTAAAAAGTACATTGGTTAAGAAACAAACATACAACAAGTTGAGCTCAAAAGGAGACATTAAAATGACAATGAAAACAAGACTTAGAATTATGAATTTCTTTCAGTTCTTTATTTGGGGATCTTGGCTTGTTACCCTAGGTTCCTATATGATAAACACGTTACATTTTACAGGTGCTCAGGTTGGAATAGTCTATAGCGCAAAAGGGTTAGCGGCCATTATCATGCCAAGCTTGGCCGGAATTATTGCGGATCGCTGGATCAAAGCAAACAGACTATATTTAATTTTTCATAGCCTAGGAGCGATTTCTTTATTTATAGCAGCACAAGTTTCAGATCCAACGACAATGTTTTGGGTAATATTTTTTAATTCGGTAGTGTATATGCCTACCAGTGCTTTGACAAATGTTATATCATATGTTGCGCTTGAAAAAGCAGGGCTGGATACAGTGAAAGATTTCCCTTCAGTTCGGGTGTTTGGAACCATTGGTTTCATATCTGCAATGTGGTTAGTGAGTCTCAATGGACTTGAATTAAGCAATATTCAATTATATATAGCTGCAAGTATTTCGCTTTTGCTAGCTCTATACTCACTTACGCTGCCTGATTGCCCAACATCTAACGAGAAGAGAGACAAGTCATGGATTAGTCTTTTGGGCTTGGATGCGTTTGTGTTGTTCAAACAGAAAAGAATGCTCGTCTTTTTCTTATTCTCAACACTTCTAGGGGTTGCACTGCAAATAACCAATACATTCGGCAACCCATTTTTACATGATTTCGGGTTGAATCCTGATTATAAAGATAGTCTAGTGGTACAGTATCCATCCATTTTATTATCGATATCACAGATTTCTGAAGTGTTTTTTATTCTTGCCATTCCATTCTTCTTGCGGAACTTTGGAATTAAAAAAGTTATGCTTATTAGTATGATTGCTTGGTCATTACGTTTTGTATTTTTCGCGTATGGTGGCCCATCTGGATTTGGCTTCACACTCCTCCTGTTATCCATGATTGTGTACGGATGTGCATTTGATTTCTTTAACGTCTCTGGAGCTATTTTCGTGGAAAAAGAAGTTAATCCTCGTATGCGTGCAAGTGCACAAGGTTTATTTCTAGCCATGGTAGATGGAATAGGAGCATATGTAGGAGCTATTCTAAGTGGAAAAGTTGTAGATTACTTCACAGTAGCCGGTGTAAAGGATTGGCAGAATATATGGTTAGTTTTTGGGGCATACACACTCGTACTGGCAATTGTATTCTCTGTTAGTTTTAGATATAAACATGATCGGAATACTATGAAGGATATAACTTCCAGTCATTAATTACTTTATGATGAACGAAAGGCAGCTCCTGTTCCAGCACAGTACGATTTGTATCACTGGCTGACGAAAATGGGGGTTGCCTGCACACCTGGATGAATATATTGATTCCAATGATAGTAGTGCGTTCTTATTCTATTCTGGACAAAAATGCTTAGGGCACATACGACTCGGAGCAGTAGAAGAAACTAAATTCGCTAATATAGATAGACTTATTGTGTTAGAAAATAGCAGAGGACAAGGAATAGGAACGGCTTTGCTGAATAAAGCGAAGGAGTGGGCATTACAAAAAGGGATGAAAGGATTTACACTTGAAACACAGGATGTCAATTTACTCGCTTGCCGTTTTTATTTAAAGGCTGGCTTTGAGATTGGCGCAGTGGATACTTTGCTTTATTCAAACTCCAAATACAAAAATGAAAATGCAGTGTTTTTTTATTCAAAATTCTAATACAGATGGATGAACGGTCAACCTATGGGAATTAAGCTCGGCTATTTGGTAACAAATTAAGAGGAAGGAGGTAGTTAAGAGTGATTCAAGGATTAGGGTTTAGTCCAACTGATCGGGTAGTCATAATTAATGCGGATGATTTGGGAGTGACGCGTTCCACGAATCAAGCTATTATACAAATGTTCCAAAATAATTCCATTACATCAACATCAATAATGGTTCCGGCAGATGCTGCTCACGACGCAGCGCTACAATGTACAAAGGAAAAGGCGATGAATGTCGGAATACATATAACATTGACCAGTCACAACAATTAATTGACGATATAGCGGGACTTACATATCATTTTTCAAGCGATGAAGGTTATGAGGGAGCAAAAAAAGAATTATTGAAACAAATTTATAATCTGAAGCCTGGGATTACACAAATCACTACGCATCCAGCAATTGTATCGGAAGAACTAAAAGAACTGACGAATTATTATGAAAATCGTGAAATGGAGTATCAACTTTATAATGATCCTGATTTGAAAGAACTGATAAAGAACCAAAATATTAAGTTGATATCCTGGAAAGAAATTCGCGATCTTCAGCAGCGGAACGGTTTAAAATAGTCGCCGCTGAAGGCGTTGTTATAGGAAGTGAAGTAATGGACCATGGAGCGGATCTGTAGCCCGTTGGCCGAAATATTGAACCGCTATCCAAAATTCGAGCCATATATAACAGATATTTTTTAGTTTATAATGTAATTCATGAAAGCTATTTAATTACATTTAATAATTTATATTGCAATTAAAAGGATTATATCCCGACATATGAAAGGAGAATATGAATTGCCGGAGATCAATCATAATCCCGACATATGAAAGGGCTTTCTACTTAGACTTATCAATTGCAAATAAAAATTACATATAGGATAGGTGAATAATATGATTGATTTATTACAGTTACAAAAAAGAGTTTATCAGAATAAAGTTGCGAAAGGATTTAATGTTACTGATATTTTCCAAGAATTTTGTTTTATATATGGTGAATTATCAGAAGCTTGCGAAGCTTATCTGAAAAAGAAAGACGATTTGGGTGAAGAATTGGCTGATGTTGCACTCTACTTAATAGGACTTTCGGAACTTCTAGGAATTAACTTGGAAGAAGAGATAATACGTAAAATGGAAATAAATGAAAAAAGAACGTACGAAAATAAAGATGGTGTACTTACAAAAGTAAAAGAATAAAACTTTTCCTCACTCGGCACACAGTATGCACCTCATATAACCTCATATAAAGATAGGGACACATCCAATTGAAACAGGTGACGACGTCATTCCAAGCAAAGAAGCGTAACATTTATTTAATGGACAGAATTCATTTTACTATGTACATATGTACAAAATACGGGTTTTGTGAATAAGTAAGAGGCAAACCAATTAATAACCTAATCAACTCAAGTATTATTACAGTAAGCAAAAAATTACAAAAGCTGCCCTCCATGTGCTGACCAACGGGCAAAGAATTTATCAATGAATGAATTCGCCGAACTTGCGTGAACCGTATGCTTACACCCAAGTCCCCGGTAGGTACTATTGCAGCTTAAGCCAAAAACCCGCGCCCAGCGCGGGTTCCATTAGGCACATGTTCTTAGAGCCTCGTTGGTTGCACAAAAACTAAAATGAAAATAAACATTTCGATCTGATTGATGAAGCTATCGGCAGCTCTAATCAGCAAGATGGATTTCAGACGCTTAAAGCCGAGACATATGCAAGCAGTGTCTCAATACCACTGGCGATCCCTCCGCCGCCGAAAAAGCTTTGTCCCAGAGTACTCGCCTGATGTTGAATACGCTCTTTATTCATCGTTTCGAAGGTGATTTCTTTGAGCTGGGAGGCAGTGATCTCCATATTCCGGACATATACCCCTGCCCCCAATTCCTCCAGCCGGGCGGCGATGGCGAACTGATCCGCGCCCTGGGGCAGCAGCACCATGGGAACTCCGAACACCAAAGCTTCACAGACACTGTTATAGCCAGCATGCGAAATAAACACATCCGCTTCCCGGAGTATTTCCATTTGGGGAACAAAGCTTCGAATTTTCATGTTTTCCGGCGGCTCACCCAATAAAGAGAGATCCATGTTCCGTCCCACGGACATGACGATCTTCGCTTCGCTGTGCTTGAATGCCTCCATGCATTTCCGGTAAAATTCAGGCCGGTCTGTATAGATCGAGCCGAAGGAAATATAAATGAGAGGTAGTCCCCCCTCTTTCTTCCGCTCTTTCCGAAGGAGGGATTCCGGAGCTGCTCCCGGAAACTGCGGGCCCAGGAAGACAAATCGTTCATCGAAAGCGTCGGCATGCGGCTGAAATGCTTTGGACGTGTACACCAGATTCAACTCTTCATTGCCGCTGAACGCGTCGATCAGGCCGAAGCCGTGAATGTGGTGCCTCTGCGCGATTTCCTTGGCAGCCCGGTCCAGTTCGCTGACTGACACCTTCTCCTTGTAATCTTTTTCTTTTATCTTAAAAACATTGTGAATCAGGAAATCCGGATCCCGTTCGAGTAGCTTGTGGTTGATCGCGAAAGTAAGAATATAGCAGGCAACCGGCAGTGCCAGCAATTCCCCGATTTGTTTTCCCCAGAAGGCGTCGCAATCCCGCAAAATATAGTCTGGTGAATCGGCTATGACTTCATGCAGAATGGCATTCATCACGCTTTTACTTTTGCCGATGACTCCCGGTACGAGATATTCAAGCATCATTCGCGGATTACTCAGATAGATTCTCGGGTCATTGTCGGTGAATAATCCCTGCATATCGCCGTAGCTTCGAAACGTAACATCGTATTCCTGCAGAAGCTCCCTGTAGGCCTCGTCGGAATAGTAAATCACTTCTTCTCCCCTTGCCAGAAGTTCCGCCACCAGAGGCAATGTCGGCTTTACGTGACTGAAAAAGGGAAGGCTGAATATCATCACTTTAGCCATGATTCCGATCCTCCGTCCGTTTGTTTGATTACAAGCTTTATGGACAACCCGCGCTCTGAAGTACTTGTCCGTTCAAAAAGGCGAAGATACCGTCCACCGCAAGTTTCGCCCCTCCGGAATTCCGTATCGCCTGCCCGGCCTCCTGACACGATTTGCGATAACGCGGATCGTCGAGAACTTTCCGCGTCATGTCAGCAATATCTTCCGGGGTACAGTCCCGGCTACTTCTCGCCACTCCCGCTCCGATCTCCTCAACGCGGCCTGAAACGGCAAATTGATCCGCCGCTTGAGGAAACATCACCATCGGCACATGATGGTACAACGCTTCGTTTATGCTGTTATGGCCGCCATGAGTGATAAACACATCAGCCATTTGCAACAGGCGGATCTGAGGCATATGGGATCTGACGGTAAAGTTGCCGGGAAGAGCACCCAGATCTGCCGTGTTAATCCGCTGCCCGGTGGACATTACAACCCGCCACCCGTTATCCCTGAACGCATCGATACATTTGGTGTAGAAAGGCAGGCAGTCATTGTACACGGTTCCCATGGATATGTAGACCAGAGTCCCGGAAGACGTTAGTTCATGGAAGTTGTCCCCGTCTTCCTCTTCTTTGCGGATGGATGGTCCCAGAAACAGATAATCGGGACCGAATGTATTTGCGTATGGCTGAAATTCTCGGGAGGTAAAGACAAGATTGAACTCATCAGCTCCCGAAAAGGCGTCAATCGCTTTGTATTCCACCGAGTAAGGACGGGAAAGCTCACGGGCGCAAGCATTCAGAACTTCGCTGAACCGTGTTCCTTCAACCTGCAGAGCGACTTGTCCCGCCGGGTTGCCGAGCACGTTCCGGACAAAAAACTCGGTATGCTGGTCCATAATTGCTTCATTTAAGGCAATCGTCGTAATGTAGCAGATCACGGGAACGTCCAGCATGACGCCGATCATCTTCCCCCAGTAGGACTCACAATCCCGGATAATATAGTCGGGGTCGTCTTCCATGACACGTTCAATCAGTAGGTTCGTCATCCGTTGGTATTTGTCCAGCTTGTGCGGAACCAGTAGCTTCAGGATTTCTATGGGGTCCGTGGAACGGATCGGAATCTCCTCATCAAGCAATCCGATTACATCACCGTAGCTGCGGCAGACGACGCCTTCCATACGGATGAATTTCATATAGGGATCGGCCGTATAGTAATAGACCTGCTCCCCTCTGTCCACGAGCTCTTTCACCAGGGTCACCGTCGGATTGACATGCCCGAAATACGGATAACTGAACACTGCGACTTTTCCCATGAGGCCACGACCTTTCATTAAAAAATACTTCAAGGCCCTCGGACGCAGATTTGTGCCAGCGCCCGAGGGCCTTGATCAATCGCTGCTCCGTCTACTACAGGATTCCGCGTACGGAATCGCCGGAGAGCTTCTTCTTCAGCTTCTCCGCGTCCGCCTCAAACGGAAGTGCGATATCTACCCTGAGAGAAGGTCCCATATGTCTGACATAAAAACAAATGCCATAATGTGCTGCAGTCTCCTCGTAGGACGAAACATCATCTGGACTCCAACTGGTAGTTGCTTCTTCCTGCATGGCGCCAAAATAATTCAGCAGGACCGCCTTGCCGGTCGAGTCCATATCCAGAGCTGCGAAGTTGATATGGTGCGCCGCAGCGGCTTGCGTCAGATCCCTGATCCGACTCAGGATGATTTCGGCCGGTTCGCCGGCGTTCAGGACCACGGGGACATAATCGATAAAGTTTCCGGCAAGATGATAAAAGGTATGGCCACCGTACCTTCTGCCGCCGCTGACCAATTGAACGGACAACTGCTCCATCTGAAGGAAGTCCCGTCCAAACGTAGCCAGCACTTCAAGCACCGTATGCCATCCTTCTTCGGGAAGGTCGCCCGCCAGAGGGATTTCCAGCTCGATGACGGTCGGATGGCTTCTTGGGAAAGTATTCACCTTGCTCTCCAGCTCGAAGAGGTAATGACGGAATGCCGGCAGCTCGAACCGGTTCTCCAGCTCTTCTAGACTGATTCCTTGTGGTCCCTCGTCCAGGAGACGGACATAATCGCGGTATCCCATGCCCGGATTTCCGCCCTCGCTGAACGGAGAAGAAGCGTCCGAAAGACTCAGGGTTTCCGCGATCAGGCTGCAGCTCAGTCCGTCCGACAGCGAATGATGGGACGCATACACCAGGACCCTCTCTCCAGAAACTCCATTCTCGATCAGTACCATCCGATATAATAAGCTGCCTGGAATGTCATAATCAAAGCGTCCGTTATACACTTCCCGGATCATCTGCTTCATCTTCTCTTCTGCTGCAGGACCGTCCAGTCGGAGATAAGGCAGCGAAAGAAGGTTTGGCCGTTCATGGAGGCTCCAGGTTCCGTCCCCCTCCCCTGAAAGAAAGCATCTAAGCATTTCCTGCTCACGGACAAGGTTCAACACCGCAGTCGCGATGTCTTCCCTGCTTCTTTCCGTAGAAACAGGAATTACGGCTCCGACATTCTCGGAACGCCCCAGATGCATGGACTGAATGGCGGTAACTGGAATTTTCCCGATTAACGGGTTTTCGCCCAAATCACGTGCGTAGGCTTGCTGCTGCACAGCAAGATGGTGAAGCAAGTCGGACAACTCCTTTGTCTCTCCGGATTCCGCCTGCATTTTCTCTTGCAAGTCTCTTGGCTCCGGTTGTGGTTCAGTGATTGCCTTTCCCTGACTGGAGCGTTGTAGCAGCAATTCGCCTAGGGCAGCAGCCGATTGCCGGACGAGTAGATCCCTGACATCCACGGAGAATCCTTTCCTCTTAAGAAGAAACACGGCCTTCATGGCCGAGATGGAATCTCCCCCAAGTTCATTGAAAGAATTCTCCACCCCGATGCCCTTATTCTCAAGCACTTCCTCGAACACCTCGATCACAAGCGCTTCCAGCTCGCTCACCGGGTGGCGGAAGCCGCTGCCGGTCTCCACGGATTGCGGCAGTTTGTTCAGCGCCGCTGCATCCACTTTGCCATGCGTTGTCAAAGGCAGAGCTTCCAGCTTCATGAACACAGAAGGGATCATGAAGTCGGGAAGCATTTCCGACAGCATGCGTTTCATCTCCCTCGGCTGCGGCGCCGTCTCCCCGCTGTAATAGGCAATCAGAGTTCCGTGACCTTCCGGTTGCCGCTTTAACAGAACTGATGCGCTTTTTACACCATTCAGCTGATGCAGACGAGCTTCGACCTCGCCCGGTTCCACCCGGTAGCCTCTGATTTTCAGCTGGCTGTCCATTCTGCCTTGATAGACCAGACTGCCGTCGGGAAGTCGCTTCGCCAGATCCCCGGTCCGGTACATTCTCTCGAATCCCGGTATATTGGAGGAGACGAACTGCCGGGCGGTCATCTCCGGCTGATTAAGATATTCTCTAGCCAGACCAACCCCTGCAATGCAAAGCTCGCCGGTTACACCGACCGGAAGCGGATTTAACCCGGCATCCACTATGCAGATCCTGCTGTTTGAAATAGGGAACCCGATCGGTAATTTATGCGGGAGGATCAATTCATCATATTCCCACATCGCAGCGCATACGGACGCTTCCGTTGGGCCGTATGCATTGATGCACTGCATATGCCGTCCCCACTCCCCGAGCATGGTGGCCGAAGGCTCGGACCCCGCCGTAATGACAAGCCGCAGACTCTGAAGTTTATCGGGCTGCAACCGTTCCATGTAAGAAGGCGGGAACGTCGCGATCGTGATCTCCATCTGGTTCGCGTAGCGCTCGAACCATTCCGGATCTCCTATGGTATCCTTCGTTGCCAGGCACAGTGCGCCGCCTGACGTAAGCGCCATCGCGAATTCCCATACGGAGGCGTCGAAAGAGCAGGGAGCAAACTGCAGAATCCGGTCTTTCGGTCCAATCCCAAGCTTAGTGCGGAATACTTCCGGCAGATTGGCCACTCCCGCGTGTTCCAATGCTACACCTTTAGGTCTTCCGGTCGTACCGGAGGTATATATGATATAAGCCCGATCTTCTAGTTGCGGCTTGCGCGCTGGAACATTTCCGCCTTCCTCTGGAAGTTCCACCGCACCTGTTAAGACGGTTCTTCCCATGAAACCGATGTTCCGCTCCTCGGAATCGTCCGTGATCAGCAAGGCCGCTCCGCTGTCCTGAAGCATGTACTGAATTCGTTCCACCGGAAAGGATGGATCTACTGGAAGATAAACCGCTCCCGCCTTCAATACGGCGAGGAAACAGATGATCATGTCGAAAGACCGTTCCAGCTTGATGGCCACGACATCATCAAAGCCGATGCCGTTATGTTCCAGCCACGCTGCCCAGCGACCGGATAAGGCATCTAGCTCCCCATAGGTCAGGTGTGCTTCCCCGAACCGCAGGGCTTCCCGGTTTGAATGCAGTTTCACCTGTTCCGCAAACTGCTCGGGCAGGGTAAGCTTCGGCACATCCATTCTTGTGGAAGCGTGGAAGCCGGCGATTTGCCGATGCAGCTCTTCCGCAGGCAGCAGGGTAATGGAATCCAGCCGCTTCCCGGGTTCTTCAATGACGGATTGTATTATATGCATGAAATAAGCAACGAATCGCTCTGCCGTCTCTTTCCGGAACAGACTGGTGCTATACTCCAAGTCGAAATACAGCACCCCGTCGCCTCCTTCGAAGCCGGCGAGGGTAAGATCAAATTTCGAAATGGTCTGCTCAAACCCGCAGTGTGTGAAATGAAGTCCCCGGAAGTCAAAGCGGTTCTCCGGCATGTTCTGCAGCACGAACATGACGTCAAACAGAGGATTTCGGCCGGTATCCCGGCTGTAATCCAGCTTGCTCGCAAGCTCTTCGTATTGAAAGGCCTGGTTCTCGAAGGCTCCAAGCGCACTCTTCTTGACCTGTGCCAGAAGCTGGGTGAAATCGAGCAGCGGTGACACTGTGTTTTTAAGCGGTACGACATTAACGAACATACCCATCGTCTCTTCCAGCTCCGCCTGCATGCGGCCCGAAACCGGCGAGCCGACAACCAGTTCCTCCTGACCCGATATTTTGGATAGCATGAGACTGTAAGCCGACAACAACAGCATAAACAAAGTAACGCCATGTACGGCGGTCAGCTTCTTCAAAGAAGCCGTAGTGGCAGCATCGATAGTAAAGGGAATCCGTGCCCCTTCAAAATTCTTAAACCTCGGCCTAGGAAGATCATACGGCAAATCCAATACAGGAACCCCATTCTCAAACTGCTTCAGCCAGTATTGCTCCTGCGCCTGAAATTCGTTATGATCCCTTCTTCCCTGCTGCGATACCGAGAAATCCTTATAATGTAACGATATTTCAGGAAGCTTGTCACCGTTGTATAGTGCCGCAAGCTCGTTGATGAAGATTCCCACGGAGGCCCCATCGGCAACGATATGATGAATATCGATCAAGAGGAGGTGTTTCCGCTCCTCCATCCGCGCAGCGCCGATGCGAAACAGTGGACGTGCTCCAAGGTCGAAGGGGCGCACGAAATTTCGGATTGTCTCCTCCGTATTTGTGGGAGGTTCTTCGGTATAGTCCAGGGTAAAGGAACTGTCGGTATGCACCACCTGAACCGGCTCGCCGTTCACCATCTCAAAAGACGTTCGAAGAATCTCATGCCGGGCCGTCAGCATATGAATCGCAAGTTCAAGTCTTTCTCTATCCAGGTCCCCGTCGATTATCAGCGCCTCCGGCATATTGTATGCGGTCGAATGCGGATCATGGCAAAACAAGGCATACATTCGTTTTTGCGCGGAAGACAACGGATACCAGGCTGCCGGTTCCGCCGGAGTCACTGCGTGATAAGACTTCGACCCTTTCTCAACGATCGCTGCCGCCAACGCCCTGACGGTCTGTTTCTCGAAGATGTCATCGATACCGATATTCACACCAAACACTTTTTGGATTCTGGACATCAGCATCGTCGCTTTCAGCGAGTGCCCCCCGACGTCAAAGAAACTTTCTTCGGCAGACACCCGTTTGATCTGCAGGACGTCCGAGAAGATTTCGCACAATTGCTGCTCAATTTCATTTGCCGGTTCACTGAATTCCACATCGAGATCGACAGGTTCCTCAAGCGAAAGGAGCGCTTTCTTGTCCGTCTTCCCGTTCTCGGATAGAGGCATCCGGTCGACCCGGTAGTAACGGGCAAGCTGCATGTAGTGCGGCAGCTCAGCGGCCATGTAAGCCCTTATTTCCTTTGCCTGCACCACTTCACATTGAAGATAGGCGGCAAGCCGGGACGGAATGCCATCTTCTTCTATGCACAGAACGGCTGCCGCCTGAATCCCCGGATAAGCCATAAGGCGCTGCTCGATCTCTGAAAGCTCGATCCGGTACCCTCTCAGCTTGACCTGGGTATCCTTCCGGCCCAGACAGCAGATTTCACCGTCCTCCGTCCATTTTGCCAAGTCTCCCGTTCTATACATTCGTTCTCCAGGGATGAACGGATGGGGAATAAACGCCTCCGCGGTTAATTCCGGACGGTTAAGGTAGCCAACTGCCAGACCGTGACCAGACAAACAGAGCTCACCGGTGATGCCGGTCGGCACCGGCTCAAGCCGCTCATCGAGAATATAGGCGTTCATATTGGCAATCGGACGGCCGATTGCAATTTCCGCATATTCTCCTACATTTCTTTTGAAAGCGGCGACTATACTGGCTTCGGTAGGACCGTATTCGTTCACGATTTCGACCCCGGGAAGCCTTCTCCGGCTTTCCCCGATCAAGGATGGTGCCAACCGCTCTCCAGCCAATGTAATAATCCGAAGGGAGGCTCCGTCTTCCGTGTTCATCTGCTCCAGCAGCAGCTGGTACAGGGCGGGAACGCATATAAAATGCGTGATCCGATGGACATGGATCAGCTGCTTCAGGCGAAGCGGATCTTTCACCTGACTTTCGGTCGGCAGGAACAGGCTGGCTCCCGAGACAAGCGGAGTGAAGAAACCGGTCATGAAGCCGTCAAATGAATAGGAGAAGAGTTGGATCGTCCGGTCCTGAGAATTCAGGCGGTATTCGTTCCTTCTCCAGGAGATGGAGTTCGCCAATCCCACATGCCGGACAACCACGCCTTTGGGTTTTCCGGTCGTACCGGAAGTATAGATGATATATGCCGCCGTTCCACTGATTGCCCTGCCAAGGTTTGCCCCGCTTTCCTTTTCGGCATTCAGGGATTCGCATTCGAGCACCCTTTCCACGCCGGCGAAGACGGGCTTCTCTATATATCGCGAATGCGTAATCAGTTGGCTTACAGAGGCGTCCTCCAGCATGAAACGGATGCGGTCGTCCGGGGTCTGGATATCAATCGGCAGAACACATCCGCCCGCATTCAATACGGCCAGCACCGCAACCGCCGCCTCCACGCTACGCTCCAGATACAGCGCGATGACCTGTCCGGGCTTTGTTCCGCTCTTGACCAGAGCCTTGGCCCACCGATTGACCACTTCATTCAGTTCAAGGTAGCTCATGGTCTGCTCAGGGGTAATAACTGCGATTGCTTCCGGTGTGCGAAGGACCTGTTCCTCGAACAGCTCCATAATATTTGATACACCAGGAAGACTTGCGCCGGAGGCATACTCGGTCAGCAGCCTGTGGCGTTCATCGCCAGACAGCCAACCGCTCTCCTTCACTGGACAGTTGGGAAGAGCGGTCAGCTCGCCGAGCATGTGGATGTACTGTCTGGCGAAGCTTTCCACCGCCTGTCCGGAGAAGAATCGGCTTGATCCGGCAATGATGCCTTGAATAACACCCTTTTCACGGCTGAATTTAACGAACAGACCGCTGGTGTGTTCCTCCGGGTTCGACTCACCGTGAAGCTCCTTCATCGCAAAACGGAGGTGTTTCAAAAAGGAATAATCCCGGTCATGAATCACCTTCATATCCTGTACAACCTTCTCAATGGGATAATTCCCATTGCTGTATGCCGCTTCATAGGTGGCTTTGACCTCGTAGAGCCATTCCCGGAAAGACCGATCCCCTGGCGGCTGATCAATAAGAGGGATCCAGGAAGAACCGCTTGAAGCCACAGCCTGTTGAGCTGGAAGCTTGCGCTGTGGACAGGCTACCGTAATCGATTCGCTGCCCGTATGCTTGTACACCATGCATTTAAATGCGGACAGCATTATCAGGTACAGCGCTTCTGCCGACGCTCTGCTCATCTTCTGCAGACGCTCATCCAGATCCTCAGGTACTTCGAAAGCAGCCTGATAGACAACATGGCCTTCAGCTGAATGTGAGGAAGAGAGCGTAAGCAGCGTCTCTTCTTCTTTCAGCTCCAGCATTTTTTTGACCCAATGCTTCTTTTGTCTTCTCATCTCCTGAACGGAGGGACCGCCCTCCGGAATAACGTCGTCCGTCTTCATTCGTTCTTCTCCCCCTTGGCACATGGCTCAAAAATGAAATTCAATGGCGGTTCCGGTTTTTTCCATCCCATCGGTAGCTTCTTCAAGCGCAATCTCACTCAGCGGAATTTCGGGATTATCGGCGATCCGGCAAAGAACGGCGATGAAGCAGGCAAGCACATCCTCCAGTTCCAGTGCATCAAAAACCGTCCGGTTGTAGACAAAACGAATCAGAATGTCCTCCTGCGGCTCTACAATGACGTTAAAATCATAGTTGGTATGTTCAAACCATTCGTATCCCGCCATTTCCAGCCCCCGGGGAAGATCGAGCTGCAGCGGGTAATTCTCAAAGACAAGCACATGATCGAGACCGACGCCCCCTCCCGCATTCTGGATAGCCGACAGAGGAAGATACGAATTGGGCTCCCTGTCCAGCATATCTCTTTGAAGGCCCAGCGCCAGTTCGAGAAAGGTCTGAGCACCGGCCTTTACCCGTACGGGGACCGTGTTGATGAATAGCCCCATCATTTCGTCGATATCCTTCACTTCTGGACTTCTCCCGGATACAACCGCGCCGAACACCACGTCATCGGTATCGTTCAGCTTGTGCAGCACCGTTCCCCAGGCGGCCTGAATCAGAATATTCAGCGTAACACTCCGTTCCGCGGACAGCTTAATCAGCCTATCCCGAAGATCATCGGCCAGAGTACGGGTCAGCTCGCCATGATCATAGGAGCTTTCACCTTCATCAATATCCCTCGGCAGCAGAGGGGCTCCCCTATAGCCTGACAAATATGACCTCCAGTATCCCTCAGCGGCTGTCCGGTCTCTGCTCTCGACCCATCTTATATACTCGCCGTAAGCGGGTGCATGAATCATTCGTGGCTGATCTCCCGAGTCCAGAGCAGAGTACAGACTAAGCAGCTCCCGCATAATCATGCCGACGCTCCAGCCGTCGAGGAGAATATGATGGAAGCTCCAAACTATGCAGTATTCTTCCTCATCGGTCCGGATCAGCGAGACCCGCAGCGGTATATCGCCCAGCAGATCAAAGCGTTTGTCCCTGTCCTGCGTTAAGTAAAGGTTCAGTTCTCGCGTTCCGCCCCTCTCTCCGGCTATCGTCCAATCCTCGTAACGGAAAGGAACATCCCAGGATTCCGCCACCGTCTGCAATGGACGATCCAGACGCCAAACAGCAAAGCTCGTGCGAAGGATGTCATGCCGGTCCGACACAGTCTGGAAGCAGCGCTTGAGCAATTCTGGGTTCATCGGTCCCCTGAAGCGGATGACGCACTGCTCAAAGTAAGCTTCCGAATCCGGGTAGCGCAGGTGATGAAACAGCATGCTCTCCTGCATCGGGGACAGCGGATACACCTTCTGAATATCGGCCCTGGAATCTGCCATTAAGGCAGTAAGCTCCCCGGGAGGCACGAGGTCGCAGTACTCCGGCGCAGGCCCCATAAGTCCGGTCTGCCCACTGTATGAGATAACCCTATCAATCCCGGAAAGAAAACCTTGCAGGAAACGCTGTATCGTCCCCTCACCATACTCGAATCTGTTATACTCCACCTCAACGGTCAACCGATTATCGGTGAGAAGCGCGTTGACTGCGATGGAGAATGGCCGTTCCGAATCCGGACTTTCCGTTCCATTCAAGGGAAGCTCGGCCAATCTGAACAGATCGCGGTAGGCTTCGTCATTCATCTCCCCGAGATAATTAAAGCTGATGGCGGGACGAATGCGCAGTGCCTCCCTGCCTGCGCCGGGCTCCTCCTGCAGTAAATATTTGAGCACATTATAGCCCGCACCCCTGTGAGGAATCCCGCGCAGCGCATGGTTCAGGAGCACGGCATACTGATCAGGAGCTCCTGCGGCGGCGGTGTCAAGATACACGGGATAATGAGAGGTGAACCAGCCCACAGTCCGTGAATAATCGGGATGACCGCCGAACGGCTCTCTTCCGTGACCTTCCATATTAATCCAGGCTCCGTCCATAATGCCCAGGTTGCCCAAGGTGTGGCCCAGTGCTGCTAGAAGCAGGACGGCCGTGTCAGAACGGTAGTGTCCCTTTGCCACTTCAAGCAGTGCGGATGTGGCCGTTCCCGTGAAATTCAGGCTGCGGGCAACCGCATCCCGCACCGTACCATTACCGACATCCGTGTCCTTGGGAATGAGCGAAGCGGGCAGAAGGGATTGCTTCTCCCAGTACTGCAATTCACGGGTCTGCAACCCGCTTGAAGCATAATCAATCAGCGCTTTGGTATACAATTTGTAAGAGTCCGTTTTCACCGGCAGCTTCGGCTCGATTCCCTGCCGGAGCGCCGAGTAGATGTCGTGAAAGTCATCCAACAGAATTCTCCACGAAACCGCGTCGATCACGAGGTGATGGATCACAAGGGTCACTTCATCTGCGTCTTTACTTCTGAACAGCCCGGCCTGAACTAGCGGCCCGTTCTCCAGATTAATGGACCGGTGCATATCCAGAATCATCCGGTCGCGTGCCGTGCCTGCTGCCTCCACACCCATATCGGTTCCATCGACGAACCGGTAGGCGAAGGCCTGCTGCTCCGCTCCATTGCAGTGCTGCTTGATCCCGCCGCCGGAAGCTCGGACGTATGACATTCTCAGCGCGTCATGGTAACGCACCAGCCGGGCTAGCGTTTCCTTGACCTTGTGCCCGTCAAACCGTACGGTTCCAGCCAGTGTCAAGCTCTGGTTCCAGTGATTCATCTCCGCGAAATGCTGGTCGAAAAACCACTGTTGAATCGGGGCCAGGGGAACCTCCCCCTCCAGCGAAAGCTGTGCTGGCGCCGCTGTCCTTTCGCTCAGACGGACAGCAAGCCGTGATATTCTCCGGACGGTCTGTCCGCGCAGAATATCGCCGACCTCCAGCCGAATGCCCCTTTTTTTCAATTGTGCTGAAATCTGTATGGCTTTGATCGAATCTCCGCCCAGCCTGATAAACTCCTCGTCGATATGGGCATCCGGGACTCTGAGAATGTCACGCCAGACTTCCATCAGCTCCGCTTCGAGGGAATGCTCTTGGAAGGCGGGTTCGTTTCCACCACCTGGCTTGCGCGCTGATTCTGGCAGCTTCCTATAGTCCACCTTGCCATTTGCAGACAGTGGAAGCCGGTCCATCCGGATGTATTCTGCAGGAAGCATGTACGAAGGAATCTTCGCGGAAAGGTAAGCATCCAGCCCTTCAGCCTCCAACTCATCTTCCGCTGTATAGTAGGCGCAAAGGCGTTTCTCACCGCTTGCTCTCGTTTTGGCAGCTACCGCTGCCTCACGGATGTGAGGATGACCCAGCAGAAGGTTCTGGATTTCACCGGTTTCGATGCGATAGCCCCTGATCTTGACCTGCTCATCCAATCTGCCCATATACGCCATGCCGCCCTCGGGCAGCCAGCGGACCAGATCGCCGGTTCTGTACACTCTCTGCGGCTCTCCAAACATTCCGGCGACAAATTTCTCCTTCGTCAACTCAGGACTATTCAAATACCCGCGGGCTACACCGGCTCCGGCGATGCATAGCTCACCCGGAAGATGCTTGGCCTGAAGTCTGCCCGAAGAGTCGGCTATATAGAGCCTTATATTGTCGATCGGCAAGCCGATCGGCACTTGATTTCGCACATCCCTTGGCTCATACCGTTTGATCATGCAGCCTACTACCGTTTCCGTAGGTCCGTATTCGTTGTACACTTCGGTGTCGGGGCCGAAGAGACCCACAATTTCCGCGGCAGCGGTCGTCTCCAATGCTTCTCCGCCGACAATAAAACGTCTCAGGCCAGAACGTTCCGTCTTGTATAAGTGGAGCAGCTTCAAATGGGAAGGCGTCAATTTGATGATCCCCGCCTCGCCGTCCTCAATGATCCGCCCAAGCGCCGTCTCCACATTTTCCGGGTAGATCACTATCCGGTTGCCGGACAGCAGCGGTGTAAACATCGAGGTGACTGTCAGATCAAATGATATGGAGGAATACAGAGAAAAAGTGAGTTCCTCGCCTCGCACATACATCTGATCGGCCCACCAGATATAATGGGTCAGACCCCTGTGCTCGACCATCACCCCTTTGGGCTTGCCTGTTGAACCGGAAGTGTAAATGATATAGGCTAGATTGTCCGCACTGGCTGCGGGCTCCGGATTGTCGACCGGCCCACTGCTTTCGGAAATGCCATCCGTTGCCCTGATAATATCCCCTTTGTATCCGGTCAATTCTTCGTATTCTCCATCCGTGATCACCCATTGCGCCCCGCTGTCGGACAGAATATAGGCGATCCGCTCTTTCGGGTAGGAAGGATCGATCGGTACGTAGCAACCGCCGGCTTTCCAAATTCCGAGTATCGCCGCGATCAACTCCGGGGATCGGCGCATCACAAGTCCAACCGCGGCATCCGGTCCGACTTCCTTATTCTTCAAAAGGGACGCCAGACGGTTCGCGTCAGCGTTCAGCCGGGCGTAGGTGAGATGCTCTCCTTCACACGAGATCGCGATGGCCAGCGGCGTTCGCAGCGCCTGCTCCTCGAACAGCCTGAACACCGGCTTGTTCTCTGGATATTGGGCTGCTGTGTCATTGAATCCGTGCTGGAGATGCTCCCTCTCCACCGGAGACAACAGTCCGATCTCGGACAACGGAATATATGGATTCGCGGCAACCGTACCAAGTATCGTGAGCAAATGACCGCCCATAGCTTCAATCGAGGCGGGATGGAACAATGCCGTGCAGTACTCCAAATGTAGGCTCATTCCGTCTGGCGTCTCCACCGCTTCCAGAGTCAGATCGAACTTGGCGGTGCGGCTTTTGCATTCCGCCGCTGTAAAGACGGCGCTGCCGCCCGCCATGGTCAGCGGTTCAAGCGCTTCATGCTGAAATACATACATCACATCAAACAGCGGATTCCGGCTCATATCCCGGTCATCGTTCAGTCGGGGAAGCAGCCGCTCCAGCGGGAACTCCTGATGCTCGAACGCTTGAATCGAGCCGGCCTGCACCGCTTGAACCAGCTCGGCGAATACATTGTCCGGGGATACGCGATTCCGGAGAGGAATCGTATGGACGAACATGCCGGGAACGCGCTCAATATCGGGATGGACCCGCCCGGATACCGACGTTCCGACCATGATGTCCTCCTGATTGGCGTATTTGGATAGCAGCACACAATAAGCGGCCAGCAAATAGTTGTACATGGTAATCCCGTTAGTCGAGGCGAATTCCCTGATGCTCTTCAGTGATTCATGGGCAAGACTGAAGGAATAGCGTTCTCCTTCAAAACTGCGGACAGCGGGCCGAGGGTAATCCGTCGTCCAATCAAGCCGGGGGATGTCGCCTTGAAGCTGACGGCTCCAGTATTTTTCCCCTTCCCGCATGTAACCGGCTCCGATTCTACCAAGCTGCCACTGGGTGTAATCCTTGAAATGAATCTTCATATCCGGCAGGCTTTCCCCGGAATACACCCGGATCAGTTCATCAAAGATCATATTGGCCGATATCCCGTCCGCAATCATATGATGCATGTCCAGAAGCAGATATTGCCTGCCGCCTGTCTCCCCTCGCCACGCTTCTATCCGCAATAAAGGCGCAGACTCCAGATCAAATGGCTTGACAGTGTCCAAAATCGACGCCACGTCCCCTGAACGAACCAGCGTATGGACGACAATGTCGATGGATAGTTTTGCATGAATCTGTTGTACAGGTTCATTGTCCTCTAGGTGAAAGGAAGTCCGCAGGCTTTCGTGCCTTTGGATCAATTCATTGGCGGCCTGCTTCAAGCGATTGAGGTCCAGCTCCCCTTCGACTGTAATCAGGCCGGTGACATTGTACGCCGTTCCGGCGCCGCCAAGCTGCTCAACTGCGAATATGGAACGCTGTGCCGCGGACTGCGGATAGTATGTTGCCATTTCCGCCTTTGGAATCTGCGCGGCTCCGGTTTTCGGTTTGTTGTCCAATACTTCGGCCAATTCCGCGATCGTCGTATGTTGGAACAGCAGGCTTAATGGAATCACATTGCCGAGCTCAGCCTGCAGCTTGGCGGCAATAATGGTGGCGGCAAGCGAATTGCCACCCAGTTCAAAAAAATGATCGGTTATACCGATATACCTGCGCTTTAAAACATCCTGCCACAATCGGTGCAGCAGCTTCTCCATGTCTGTAACGGGAACGGCGGGAGATTTGACCGGCTCGGCGTTTACAGTGGACAACGATTCATAATCCACACCTCCGGATTTCTTGGGCAAAGGTCCTGAGACTTTTACCCAGCTGGCCGGAATTAGTGAATCCGGCAACACCGAAGCCGCGTATTCTCGTCTTTCGCGATCATCCGGTTCATTCCCGCTGACTGCTTCATAGTAAGCAACCAGCCGAACAGCGCCATGGACGTCAGACTCAAGCGCAACCGCAACGGCAGAAAACCACGGAAGCCGCTCCAGTTGAGCCTCCAACTGATCGAGATGTACGCGGAATCCGCTTACACAGACAAGCCGCTCCATACGGCCAAGCAGGCGAATGTGTCCTTCTGCCCCGCGCACCGCCGCTATTTCTGTGGCATGTCCTTCACTGGTTTCTCCGTCTGCCCTCAAGTATAGTCGGCCCGGAACCCCCGGCAGACAGGGAACGCCGGTTCCGTCCGCTACGAAGCCGGTTCCGTCCAAGTCGAACGTTTCGTCGAGCAACCCTGGCAGCGGAAGCTCCAGTATTCCGCATTCTGTTTCCGTAGAATCAGGCAATCCATACAGCCGGAGCTCTTTCCCGTCATCGGCAAAAATGTCTTCAAGCAGACGGCAGTAGGTAATCAGCCAGGCATCTGCGTCTTCATCGGCGCATACACCGTTCTCATAGTCCAATTCGAGAACTAGTTCCCGCTCCAGATCCAGAACATTCAGGCTTACAGGGTATTTGACTGCATCCGCCGGAGCCGACTCCAGCGTCGCTTCCAGATCTCCGAACTGAAATACCGAAGGCTTGTCAAAGTTGAAAATCGTGCGGATGGACGGAAGAAACACCGCCGCCCCCTTTATGCCTAGTTCTTTGACGATATCTGCATATGAGCACTGCTGATGATCCAACATTTCAAGCAGCTCTTTCTTCATCAGGGACAGGTATGAGGCAAAGCTTGCTGATTTCGGAAGCTTGCTTGAAAAAGGAAGCAGATTAACACACTGGCCGACCAAATGCGCGGCGCCCATCTGGAGCTGGCCGGATGTCGGAATGCCGATCGTGATATCCTGAAGACCCGAAATTCTGGATAACAAGACATTATAGGTTGCGAGCATGAGCATGTACAACGAAGTTCCGTTTTGTCTGCAGTATGCTTTCAGATCTGCGGTCAACCGCGAATCGATAACCTTACGGATTCTTCTTCCCAGTCGCGCGGATGTATTGCCCAGACCGTTCGATGCGGGAAAGATCAAATCCGTAACGGGAGCTGACAGCTTGGCGGACCAGTACTCCCGGGCACGGAGTGATTCCTCTGAAGAAATCCGGCGCTGCCAATCCGCGAAAGCAGAGAACGGCACAGCTTCCGCTACCCGATAGCGGTCCTGCTCCGTGTAGTATCCGGAAATTTCCTCCAAAATCCGGATAAATGACCATCCGTCTGCCACGATATGATGGGCCTGAACAACAAACATGTGATCTTGCTTGCCGACATGAAGCAGTCCGAACCGGATTAATGGGTCCGTTGACAAATCGAAAGCTTCCGCCGTCTCTGGCAGCAAGGGGGTCGGAAGCTCACCGGACCTATCATCCACATCGGCTTCATAGAGCGCGTAGCGCGAAAGAACGTCTCCAAAAGGTTCCGTATATTGAACGCTTCCGTCTTCGGCGAACCGCGTTCTCAGCATGCCGTGTCTTCGAATCACTTGATGTATAGCAGTCTGCAGCCGGCCCGCATTCACGTTTCCCCGCAGTCTCAGAATGGCCGTTTCCGTGTAGGCCGCCGATATCTCCGGCTTCATCCGCGAGACGAACCAAAGCTGCCGTTGTTCTTCCGTAAGCGGCAAGATCTGGGTCTCCATGGAGTCTTTGGACTGCTCCGGATGTTCCTGTCCGCTTCCAGGTGAGGGTGACGGCGGAAGAAAACCTGCATTCCGCAGCTCTTCTATGCTGGCTTTGACAGCACCTATAATCCTCTCAACGTCCCCCATCGTATGTGCGGTTGACAGAAAGCAGTTCCGGCCTTCCCAGATATAAACGCCCTTTTCAATCAACAAATAATAAAGCAGCTCCAAATCGGTCTTTTGGACAAACCGGAATAAAGAGCCGAAACGGGCAATGTGAAGCGGCAGCTGTTCTTCTTTAAAATAAACGTTAAGGGTATCGACCAGTACAGCCGTCTTCCGGTTCACTTCCTCCTGCAGGGCGGGACCATCCTCCTGCAGCCGCCGCAATACTGCTAATGCAGCATTCATGGTTAGAGGATGCTGGCAAAAGGTTCCCGCCACGAAGGTCCTCCGCTCTTCATGCGGGGGAAATGTACCGTTGCCGAAGGCCCACATGCCGCCGTCAATGCAGTCCAAATATTGAGGTTTGCCCGCGACAATGCCGATCGGCAGCCCTCCGCCAATAATTTTGCCGTACACCGCCATATCGGCTTCTACGCCGAACCAAGCCTGTGCCCCTCCCGGATGGATTCGAAAGCCGGTAATGACTTCATCGAAGATAAGGGCGATTCCGTGCCGGGCAGTCAGGGCGCGGAGTTGCTTCAGGAACTCGGCAGGCTGCACGTCCGGTTTTCGGCTCTGCACCGGTTCGACCAGAACCGCGGCCAGTTCTCCCGCCCGCTTCTCGATGATGCGCAGCGATTCGGGATGGTCATAGTTCAGCACGATAACGTCATCGATCATGCCGGCCGGTATGCCCGGAGCAATCGGTGTTCCAGCACCGTCCGTACCGGAGCTCATCGTCAGCACACCGTCAAAGGTGCCGTGATAGGAGCCCGAGAAAATGGCGATTTTGGACCTTCCCGTTCCGGCACGAGCCAGACGTAGGGCGACCATAACCGCTTCTGTTCCTGAATTGAAGAAGGCGGCCCGGTCCATACCGGTTAAATCGCGCAAAGCGGATGCCACTTGACCCGCTGTGTCATTAATCGGTCCGATGCACATTCCCTTCTCCAGGGCTCTGTCCACTGCTTCATTGATAAAGGAGGAATTATGCCCAAATAAATTCACGCCAAAGCCCATCGTCAGGTCAATATACTCGTTACCGTCGATATCCCGGATGGACGAGCCTTCGGCACGATCCACTACAATCTGGTATACGATATCCTTCCAGTAAGGTCTAAACCCGGCTACGTTCCGGTTGTTGGCGACAACCTCGCGATATGCCTGCGTATGGAGCTGTGACTTCTTCGTCTTCTCCGTATATCTAACGATAAATTCATCGATAAACCGCTGCTGGGGCAAAGTAAAACCCGACTTTACCGACGTCTCAATCTTCTGGTATGGCACATAGGAGCGGTCCTGGGAACGGGCAGACAACGGCATAGCCGGCTCCTGTTGTCTTTCCGTCTGGTGATTGATGATGACTGCTTCGCTTTCAGCCTTCTTCGCGGCGATATGAAGCACCGGGGCCGGAATAGGACTCGGCTTAGTGGATGAACGGTTCTCCATCATGAGGAGCTGCCGGGCCATAAGGTCCAGCTGCTTATGGATGATTCCCTCCATTCCCGCCAGCATCCCGGCATCCTGTTCGACTGGATATTCCCTGCTCTCATTCTCATCCACCGCAAGCGCACTAGCCGTCTCCTGCACCGCCTTTTCATCCCGCAGCTCGGTTACCGGCATCGGAAGTTCCGGGGACAGTCCGGCTATATATCGTCCCACATCCGATACCGTAGATAGTTCCTCGAAGAAAAGCCGTAACGGAATATCGATACCGAACCGCTCCTTTATGGCATGCCTTGCATTTACCAGCATGATGGAATCCAGACCCATTTCCATAAAGCTTATATCGCTTCTAATGTTTTCATGTCCGTATCCGGAAATGTCGGCGATAATTCCGCGTACCGCCTCTGTAACAGAATGGTTGTGATCCGTTTGACTGATGACCGTCATTCCCTGAACAACCTCCTTGTTCTCCGTCTTGCCTTCGACAGCGTTACCTGAAGTGTTCGCTTCGGAAAAGGCTGTCCAGTGCCTGAGTTTGTCAAATGCATAGGTCGGCGCCGACACGACTCTTCTGCTCCTTCCAGCATGCAGATTATTCCAATCGACCATGCCGCCGCTGGCATAGCGGTATGCTGCTTGCCGCCAGAAGTCGTCCTTGAGTTGTTCGAGGTCACATTCCTTCTTTTCACCCGGATCCGGTTTATTCTCCGTTTCCGGCCCGCCGAACCAGATGCCTACCTCCAGTTCGCCGCACGTACAGGAGAAAGACTCATACCTTAGTCCAGCCAGTTTCTCTCTCAGCTCTTGCGGGTCCCGCGCCACAACGGCCAGCCTGTATTCATAATGCCCTCTCCCAATATTCGTGGTGTAGCAGATGTCCCTGAAAGAGTCCGGATCAGCCGTGATCAAGAAGAGACGGTATTTCTCAATCAATGAACGCAGTGATGTCACTGATTTGGCTGACAGGGTCAAGATCGCCGGCTGGTCTTCATCAATCGGCAACAGACGGTGCCGCGTATTCTCCCGGGCTTCCTCCAGAATGACGTGACAGTTTGTTCCGCTCATTCCGAACGAACTGACGCCGCATCTTCGGACTTCTTCACTCCTCTTCCATTCGGCCAGGTCAGCATTGACATATACAGGTGATTGCTGAAAGTTGATTCGGGAGTTGGGTCTTTCAAAATGGATGGACGGCGGGATCTGCTCCCGGTGCAGAGCCAGCGCCGACTTGATCAGACTAACGATCCCCGCCGCATGATACAAATGCCCGATGTTGGGCTTCAGCGAACCGATGGCGCAGAATTGTCTCCTGTCCGTGTACGTTTGAAAAGCGTTCTGAATGGCATGGACCTCGATGGGATCACCAATAGGGGTCCCCGTACCATGGGTTTCAATATAAGATATTGATACCGGATCGATGCCGGCCCTTTCCCATGCGCTGATCAGCAGTCGCTCCTGAGCCGCCATATTCGGTGCTGTAATGCCTATGGACTTCCCATCCTGATTGGAGACGCTGCTCTTGATCACTGCATAGACAAGATCATTGTCGGCGATGGCTCTGGACAAAGGCTTAAGTAACACCGCTCCCATTCCCTCTCCCCTGACCGTGCCGTCCGCATCTTCATCAAATGCCTTCACAGTCGATGAAGACGATTCGATTCCGATCTTGGGCTGGTGACCGGACAGATTGACCATTAATTGAATGCCTCCGGCAATGGCCATGTCGCACTCCCGCAGTGCCAAAGACTGGCAAGCGAGATGAACGGCCAGAAGGGATGAGGAACAAGCCGTGTCAACGACCAGACTAGGGCCTGTCAAATCCAGCAGGTAAGATATTCGGCTGGCAATGATAGGCGGCAGGTTGCCGGCCGCAGCCGCCGAGAGAAGATTAGGGTTCGTGGTGGCAATCATTTGTTTATACTCGTGTTCATGCCCGGAGCCGACATAAACTCCGGTTCGGCTGCCCTTCAGCCTGTCTCCTCCGTATCCCGCATCTTCAATTGCGCTCCATGCTGTTTCGAGAAACAGCCTTTGATACGGGTCCATTAAATCGGCTTCTTTAGGAGGAACACGGAAGAACAGCGAGTCAAAGGTATCCACTTCCGCCAAATACCCTCCCCGCGGTGGAGGATCTAGGGACAGGCGGAGACCTCCGGCCTCCAGCCTAGATGGCGGCGCTTCTCCGATCCATTCCTCGCCCCGGCAAAGATTGCTCCAAAACTGATCCAGCGTATCGGCTCCAGGCACCTTCACCGCCATTCCGATAATCGCTATATCCCGTCCCGACAGTTCCTCAATTGCAGGCGGCGCGCTTCTTTCTTTCCCCATCCGAGACAGCAAATTCTTCTTCATCGCTAGTCCTCTCCCTTCCGTATTATTGCGGTGCCGTTTCGGCGGCCATAATATCCAGGCTCAGCAGGGATTCCAATGCGTCAGCAAAAGACAGAAACAGCTCGCGCATCCGGGGTCCATTCATTCTTGCGGCGTTGTATCCAAAGGTAAACACAGCTGTACCGGGAGCTTCTTCCCACTCGAGCATCATATCGAAATGGTCCGGCAGACCGCCTTGCTGTGGCCTCCATTCCTTTCTGCCCAGGTAGCATAGTGCCTGACCTTCCTTCGGACGGGCGACCTCTTTGCCAATATCACCGATATGGTACAGGAGGGCCTCCCCCGGATTTTTCTTCACGTTGGCTAAATCGAGTAGTTCCTCGATGGTATCAATGGCGGCAAAATCGACGCAAAAGGGAATGACCCATCCGGGTCCGTCCATCATGGTATGAACAACCACTTTCGATTCTGTGCAGATTTCATACAGAGTGTTAGCCAGCAAAGCCAGATATACCGCCTCTTCTGCGACCCGACGATTCAGACATAATGACCGCAACCGATTTCGATCCGTTCCTGATAAGTTCATTCGGTACTGGTTCTCCGCCCCGTTCTCCGCCGCTTGGAAATATTGAGGAGAAAGGTGCACTGTCTCCATATGAAACCGGGTCTGCTTAGGCTCGTGTGAGCCCGATATCAGCCGGGACAGCAAGGTTACCGAGGGAGAACCAAAAATATCGGTCAGCGTAATGACGCCTGGATAAAGCTCCTCGATCCGCTCGAACAATTGCACAACCAGCATAGACGTGCCTCCGAGTTCAAAGAAGCTGTCCTCGAGATCAAAGCGCTCTCTTCCCAGAAGGTCGCTCCATACCCGGAACAACGCTTGCTCAATTTCGCCATCCGGTTTCCTTCTCGTTAAAGCGGCTGCGACCTCCTGATCCCGCTGCAGACGGGCCAGTTCAGATTCAATCTCACGATAGGTGCCTTCCTTGTATTTCGCAGCATATTTGTATCTTTGCAGCTTGCCGCTGGTTGTCTGGTATAACTTGTGAACCGGAAGGATAACAGAGATCTGTAGACCCAACACGCGGTTCAGATGTCTGCGTATCTGTTCGGAAACCGTCAGAAATTCTTCGGGCTTGTCCCTAAACTGTACGAATAATGCTGCTTCCTCGGTACCTGTCCTTTCATTGTAGATTCCACATGCGACCATTCTTTTGACTTTTAAATCCGCACACTCTTCCGCGATTCGCTCAATATCATGGGGGAAATAATTGGACCCGTTGATAAAAATGATATCTTTAGTTCTTCCGGTTACGGTCAGTCGGCCCTCTACCAGAAATCCCAAGTCTCCTGTTCGGGCCCAGCCGTCGGATGTGAACAGCTTCTCTGTGGCCTCCGCGTTGTTATAGTATCCCGATGTCACATTGTCTCCGGCGATCTGGATATGGCCTACAGTGCCTTCCGGCAGCGGGTGGTCCAGATCATCGCATATCCTTACACGGCAATCCTGTATGGGTGTTCCCGTTCCGGCCAGCGCCAAGGTGTCACCCTGACCATCACCGGGTAGAAAAACCGCTGAATCTCCAACCCGCAAAAAATCCCTTCGCACATAATAGGTTCTAAAAGACTCGTCCTGTTCCTGAATGCATACGCCGACACAGGCTTCGGCCATTCCGTAGCCCATTTTAATTGCCTTTCTTTCAAGGCCATACGGGCTCAGTTCTTCGAGAAACTGTTCGCATACCCCGACATCGATCGGTTCGGCGCCGTTGACTATGGCATGGATGCGTGTCAGATCCCAAGCAAAATCTCGTTTCGATGCAGCTTTGTGGTAAGCGGTTAGGAAATATTTGAGCCCGAAATTTGGGGAAGCCAAAATCGTCGCTCCAACCTGGTCGGCTTTCTGCATCCAGAGAATCGGACGCCTGATGAACAGCCAGGTTGGCATGAGGTATTGGCTTGTCCCGCAGAATAATGGAAGGAGATGGAACATGATCATCCCCAGATCGTGAGTCAGCGGCATCCAGCTGAGAAAGGCATCCTCATCGCCGGCTCCAATACGTTCTTTCAGGGCCCGGATATTTGCCAGGAGATTGCTGTGGGTCAGCACCACTCCCTTGGGGTCGCCTGTGGTACCGGAAGAAAACTGGATAAAAGCGATATCTCCGGGCAACACCGCTCCGTTCTCACCGGATATTTTTTCCTCTGGCTGCTTCATTAGGTCTCCGATGGACAGTTGACGATCGACTGCATTCTCGAACCGGGACGCCCAATCTCCGAGTTTCTCAAAATGCTGTGGGTCCGAGACAATAAAAGGATTGTTCAGCACAGCTGCGATCCGGACGACCTTGGCAAGGTGTTCTTCATTATTACCTACCGATAACGGAACAGGAATGATACCGCCGAGAAGGCAAGCCCAGAAGACAATAAGAAATTCCCGGTTGTTGTCCAGCTGCAGGATAACTTCATCTCCGGCCCCTATCCCCTTCATTCTTAGGTGATGCAGAGTACCCATGGCGGACTCGTAGAGCTCGGGATAACTGCAAAATACACTCTCGAATTCACCTGAGATGAAGGTAATTCCCCGTTCCCCTCTGGCGGCTTCGCTTCTTAGCGCTTCGTTAAGCGTATTGTACATTCTGCACGTTTCCCCCTTCTTCAGCCAAACGGTTTAAGATGTCCACTCGTCGGATGGCAGGAGTCATCTTGACATCCAGAATCTTATCCAGGGCACCAACGGCCAGGCTCTTCCATCTCTCCGATTCGGCTTCTCCCTTTCGTGCTCCAGAGGCCATGCTTTCCAGTTCCCGAAACGGTTCTGCAATCTTGTTCATATAGTCAGAGGCGGTATCTATAACGTTATAATTTTTTGCACACAATGCGGCTTTAAGATAAGCATCGTAATCCGTTCCCGTGGCCACGCGGCTTCCGGCGCTGAGAAGATTCCTCCAGTCATCTTCCTGATCGGTCGACTGAATGATGCAAGAAATCGGCTTCTCTCTTCTCAGCATATTGCCCAGCACATTTCCGGGCCCAACTTCGATCATGCGCTCCGTTTCCCGCTTGAGAAGAAAGCGCATACAAGAATACCAATTCACAACAGAGACCATCTGTTCGGCTAATAATGCCGGAATGAAATTCTCATCCGGATAAGGATGAGCCGTCACATTCGACAATACCCAATGGCGCAAAGGCTGAAAGTGAATACGGGACAATTCAGCCGCAAACTTTGCAGCGCCCTCTTTCATTAGGGGGCTGTGAAAAGCGGCGCTCACGTTCAGTGGGACAACTCTTCCTCCGAGCAATGCAAGTTTTTCACTTATGCGGTTCAGGGAGCATTGAAGTCCCGAGATAACGGTCTGTCCGCCACCATTCAGGTTGGATACCGCAACGGTTCCACGAACGTCTGGCCGACCGCATTCCGCTTCAATGACGGAACTGTCCAGTCTGTGAACCGCCAGCATTCCGCCTTCTCCCTCTTGTTGCGACTCCTGCATCAACCGTCCCCTAAGGCGAACCAGGCGCACCGCATCAGTAAAAGCAAGAGCCCCGGATGCAGTCAGCGCGGATATTTCGCCAAGACTGTGGCCGGCGCAATAATACGGCTCAATGTCCAGATTCTCCAAGAGAACCCGATAAGCCGCGATGCTCACAGTAAGAATGCAGGGCTGTGCATTCTCGGTCCGCGTCAATTCTTCGAGGCTTCCGTCAAAGCAAAGACGGGATACATTGTAGCCCAGCGCATCAGAGGCTTCTTCAAATGTCCTTCGGGCCGTTTCAAACCGGACAAACAAAAATTTCCCCATCCCTACATACTGCGAACCTTGTCCTGGAAACAGCAGTGCCGTTTTCATAATCACATTCCCTTCAGATAAACTATTAATAGCGGATGTAATCATAGATGTAATCATGGATGTAATCATAGATGTGAGGTAAGACGGGGAAATCGGAAAAGCTGGAAACTAGCAGCAAGGGGAATATACTGGCGAATCAAATGGAATTTTAATACATTATAACAAGATAATCAAAAACATATCAATCATTATTATTTATAGATTATTACGTTATTTTTCGTTGCAAAATGAACAACATGTCATTAATATAATAAATGACACGCGGTTCATTTTGCGAAAACGGAAAGGAAGCAACGGAATGTCGCCTAAATTATCGAGCAGCCGAAAAGAATGGAGAAGCCTGCAAATCCTCGATGCGGCTAAGCGGGTTTTTGCCGAGAAGGGCTACGGGGCAGTCACACTAAAGGATATTATCGATGAAATCGGTATGAGTCGGGGCTGGATTTACTTGTACTATCAGACCAAGGATGAGATCTTCGAAGCTCTGTTGGACCATCAGGACATGGAGCATGATCGGTACCTAGAGATGATTCTGGAATCTTCGCCGTCCATTTGGGATGTAATTACTACGCTGTATTCGCAGCAGCTGCAAGACCTTCAGCAATCACCCAAAGGCGGATTAATGCCGGCCTTCTATGAATATTTCCTGATCGGATGGCGCGATGAGACACGCCGTGGACTGCTCCTCAACCGTTATGAACGGGGAATCGCCCAATTTGCAGAACTGCTTCAGACCGGAATTGACCGCGGTGAGTTTTTCCCTGTCATGGACGTTACGGACATCTCCAGACTAGCCGCTTCCTATCAGGAAGGCATTATGACCCATACCATCACTGTGGGTCTGGAGAAGGCGAACACCCGAATGCAGCTTGAGTCGCTCGTCCACTACTTGCAAGTTCTGCTCAAACCTGTGCTTATCAGAGAGCACCATAGGGAGGAAATTGAATGAGGACGCTCTTTCGCAATCCAATGTTCAACAAGTTATTCATTGCCGCTTTTGCCTCGCAGCTGGGCACCGTGGTGGGGAACATGGCATTCGCCTACTATCTGATCGACAGGTACAGCGAGCGGCCGGCTTTGGCCACTACAGCAGAGCTGATGTATTCTCTGCCCACCCTGGCGGTCTTCTGGATCGTCGGCGTCATCGCGGACCGGTTCGACCGCAAGAATATTGCCGCCTATAGCGACTGGATACGGGCGGGACTAACCTTGCTGCTGCTGCTGTTTGTTCATTTCAACGTGCTTTTCGCCTGTTTTTTGGTGCTATTTCTGCGTAGCTCGATATCCAAATTCTTCGGTCCTGCGGAAATGGGACTTCTGCAGGGCAGTATCGACCAGGACCAATATGTCCAGGCTTCGGGGCTGAATCAAATGGTGATGGGGCTGTTTATGCTCTTCGGCATGAGCCTGGGGGCTACGGCCTATCATTTTATTGGAATTGAAGGCGCCATCATCGTCGACGGACTAAGCTTTTTATTGTCCGGCCTGCTGCTTGCCTGGGGGGATTTCCCAGAACATGCCCGTACCCCCAACGGAAAAAACCGTATTCGTGAGCTCCGGTTCTCACTGCTGCTGAAGGATTTTTGGCAGGGCCTCCGCTATATTACAGGAAATCGACTGCTTATGGTTCTGATCAGCGGTTTTCTGTTCTTTGGCATTGTGAACGGCGTATTCGCCGTGCTTCCCATCTTCGCCATGAAATACAAGCTCAGTCCCGATAATTATGTCGTCCACTCTTCGCTGATTACCGTCTTTCTGGGCGTCGGCTTTCTGCTCGGCAGCGTCTTCGGCCCCCGGCTGATTCGCCGTTTCACAAGAGCGCCGATCCTGATTGCGGGTCTGTTCATCTCCAGCCTGCTCATTACGGGACTTGGGTTAACCGAAAGGATTGAAGTCTATTTTTTCCTTGTAATGCTGGCTGGAATCGCCATCGCGCCCATCAATATCGCGCTCGGCAGCTGGTTGCCAGAGCTTGTTCCTCCGCAGAATATGGGCCGTGTTAACGCCTTGATTGAGCCGGTAATGATGCTGGGCCATTCACTGGCTTTGGGGGGCATCGCGCTAGCCTTTCCGGCCTTGATCTCCGTCACCTGGCTTCACTACATACTTGGCTTTTGCACCATAGTGGTCAGTTTATTTTATCTGGCTGCACTACCACCGCTGGTCCGCAAGCGCATGATGAAGGTGACGTCGGAAGGGACAATCGCGGAAGGGGAGCGCGCATAATTATATTTTTCGTTCTGCCCACAACATAGAAGGGCCGGGGCTTGTCCCCGGCCTTGTTGCAGTCTATTCCCCCATTGGAAATTCATCTCTGGAGTTAGTTCTACCAGACTGTACATCGAATTGACCCTTAATTTCTATCAAACAATCTTGCCTCAAGTTTAATATGTCAATTAATAAAAGAATAATTGTTGCATACTGCTCATCAAGACTGTTAAGGTTTCTCAAAATCTGTTCCCAAACATAGTCAGAATACTTTAACGTGTAGCAGGCAAAAAAAATCGTACAGAATATAGGCCCTGCTTCATTAATGTATTTTCAAAATTAAAAGATTACGGGTTTTGGGTAGAAGTACTCTTTGTTTTTCACCTGAGAATCTCTTCAACCGTTGAACATAGATTTATACTAAAAAACGGCTGCCTCTAAAGGCAACCGCATCGATGAATTATTTACGAACGGAGACAATGAACTTTTCCAGCGAACTAGTATCGGTGATACTCTGATTACATGCATGGCCGTCCATACATACGTATTGGCCAATGGAAGAATATTGATCGGGCAAAGCACCCGCAGGCTTCGTCTTGACTGTTATGAACGCAAGCTCCTGATGCCGGTTGCAGAACATGCAATACCCTTTTTTGTGTGTCGGTGTTATTCTTCCCTCGATGCCGATGAACTGTCCTTCGAATGGATAGACCATGAATAATTTGTTCGTGGCGATGTCTACCCAGCTCAGATACGTGATATATCTAAAGTCGATGGATTGCAGATCAGGTACCTTCAACTTCTTATTCTTAGGGAAAAGCTTCTGAATCTGCTTCAGTGTAATCGGTGGAAATGGCTCCAGATAGGGTTCTAATGCAATAAGATAATTCTGAAATTCATGTGCTGTTTCCAAGCTCGATACTTGCTCCAGCTGGTGTTCCCGCTCTGTTGTCAGAGAAGAAAACGCTTCAATCATATTCACAGCTGTACGATATCTTACTGTTTTCAAGACACTCTGATCCGCGACGGATCGCAGTGTTTTCTGAAGAAATTCGGCTTGTTTCTTAATGACATTATATTGATGGTTTCTAATAAATGGTGTATTCATAGCTCTTCAGCCCCTTATTTTTGTTGAAAAAACATAAGGTGCAAAGCCCGTTATTAGAAACGATAAAGTCAAGTATGGGCGATCGGATCTTTCTCTTCTCTCGCCCTCACGCAAAGTATCGCCCCTGAATTAGGCTTTGCATGAGGTCTTCCTAGCTAATGAGCAATTCGGTTTTGCCATCAGTACAACCCCCTGTCAGATGAACACTTTACTGTAAGAAAGACAAGGAACATTTACAGCGTGAAGCTAATAACTTCTTATCTTTCGAAAAAAGTATAGCAGGGAATTCAGAAAGTCGCAATTCATCAGCCTTGATCTACTGCATTCCGGATATCATAATCACTTACGTCTATTTCCATTTCCCTTTCAAGAGCCATCCTCGCCAATTGCCTTCCCAAATAAGGGCCCATGGTTAACCCTGAAGCTCCGAGGCCATTTGCTGTAAGCAAACCTTCCCAGCCGGGCACATTCCCGATAACAGGAAGAAACCCAGGCGTAAAGGGGCGAAAACCGACTCTCGTCTCCAGAAATGTGCTGTTTGCTAAACCAGGTGCAAGATCGATCCCCTTATTCAGAATTTCCTGGATTCCGCCAGCAGTTATCCTGGTATCGTACCCTTCTATATCATTTTCGTGTGTCGATCCAATAACAATCCTACGTGATCCCATTGAAAGCAAATACTGATCATTTGGCGGAATAACTACTGGCCAGGCATCTGTGTCTTGACGGTCCGGAACCTCTAAGTGAACGATTTGAGCTTTTTGAAAATGGACTTTAAAATCAATGCCTAAAGGCTGCAGCAATAGATTGGCCCATGCACCCGCACATACAAGGATGAGATCAGCCGAAAAGTGTTGAGCTCCTACATTCACTCCGGTTACACGGTTTGCAAGATGTTCAAGCCTGGCCTCCCCGCTGACTATAACAGCCCCATTGTGCTGTGCCGACCGTATGAGAGCATCGCGAAGTGCACGACCATCTACCCGGGCGGCACCGCTGATATGAATGGAGGAATAATCTTCTGCCAGCAAAGGAAAAAGCTCACGGGTCTGTGTTGTGTTGAGCCGTGTAACATCTCCTATCTCCGGTGCATCTGTCTTTCGTAGTTTTGCCCGTTCCTCCATCTGTCCCAGTTTCATCATGTCATGATGTATACTAAGAGCACCTACCTGAGCATAGCCGGTATCAGTCTCCCCTTCGTCCCGAAGTTGTGCAATCAACTCCGGGTAATAACGGGCACCTGCTTTGGCGAGACGATACCAAGCCTGATTACGCCGCTGCGACAGCCAAGGACAGATAATGCCGGCAGCAGCATCGGTGGCCTGCCCTTTATCTTTGCGGTCAACGACCAGGACATCTGCCCCCATTTTGGCTAAGTGATAGGCGGTAGATGCCCCTAGAATTCCTGAGCCGATTACGATGACTTTCTTCATAAGTCCCTTTTCTTCCCTTCCTTCAGCAAGCTCAGAGCTCTATGATCTTCGTAGCGACATTGCCGCAGAACTCCCGGTCATGCTCCACAAAAAGTATGGTCGGGGTGTATTCCAACAGCAGCTCTTCTATTTGCATCCGTGAAATAACGTCAACAAAGTTCAGCGGCTCATCCCAAATATGCAGGTGAACGTGCTCACTTAGACTTTTGGCGATGAGCACCTTCTTCTTCTGGCCGCCGCTGAAAGTGGAAATATCCTTCTCAAATTGTACTCTGGAGAAATCAAGTTTTCTCAGGATGGATTTGAACAGGCTCTCGTCTATTCCATTGTCGCGGGCGAATTCCGTAAGATTGCCTTGTAAATGCGAGGTATCCTGGGACACGTAGGAGATTTTGAGCTGACTGTCCTTACTGAGGCTGCCTGTGTACTGTATGTCCTCGCCGCAAATCAGTTTCAGGATACTGGATTTGCCGGAGCCATTCTTACCCGAAAGTGCAATGCGGTCTCCTTGCTCAATTGTAAAATCCACATCTGAACAGACTAGTTTCTCACCATAATAAATGGAAACTTGTTCAAGCTCTGCAAAGGTACTTTTATGATAAGGAAGCTGTGCAATCTCCAGGGTTTCCGAGCTTTCAATGTTTTTCAGCAGCTTGGACTTCTGGTCAATTGCCGATTGCTGCCTTTGCTCGATAGATTTAGAACGTTTCATCATTTTGGCAGCCTTATGGCCAATGTACCCCTTATCTACCTTGGAGCCGGAGTTTCGTGTCCCGTTTTTTGTCTTTTCCACTTCGTGTGACCAGTTCCCTGTTCTTTTGGATGAATCCGCAAGCCGGTTAATATCTCTTCTCAGCTTCTCATTTTGTGCCAGCTCAAAGTTATCCAATCGCCTCTTATTCTCCCACCAGCTCGAAAAATTCCCTTTCTGAATTTCAATGTTGGTTTTGTTGATAGACAGAATATGATCTACACAGTTATCCAGAAAGGCTCTGTCGTGAGATACCAGAATATATCCGCTTTTGGTATTGAGATAATTACTGACTAATGTTCTTGCTTGCATGTCCAGATGATTAGTAGGTTCATCAATGAGCAGAAAGCTGTTTTCCTTAATAAACAATGCGGCGAGCAGCACCTTCGTCTGCTCTCCGTTCGATAGTGAAGCAAAGGGCCTATAGAGAACGTCATCATCTACCTTCAGCAAAGAAAGCTCTCGCATCAACTGCCAGTGAATATAATCCGGAAAGATTTCGCTGATGACATCCAGGGTCATATTTTCCTTGTTCGGCACAGGGTATGGAAAGTATTCAAATGTTACATTAGCAGAAATGGCTCCACTGTATTCATGTTTACCGAGCAGCAGCTGCAGAAAGGTGGTCTTCCCTCTTCCGTTCCTCCCCGTAAATCCCAGCTTCCAATCCGTGTCGATCTGAAAATTCACGTTTTCAAATATGTTATCGTAGCTGCCCTCATAGGCAAACGTCAGGTTGGTAACATTAATTAATGACATCTGGTGATCCTCCTGTATAAAAAAATAAAAGCCGCAAGAAAGTTAATTTCTTGCAGCTCAAATAGATACAGAAAATCAAGCCCCCGAGGGGCTGATTAAGGATCTACCGTTTGAGTGAAAGGAAATGTAACTTTCTTGCTTAACAAGAAATAAAACATGCGAAATCGATCGCATTACAATAGCTGAACATGAAGTCCAGTCTTATAGTGGTTTTATTCTCATATCGATCAGCAAGAAAATCCTACATTATCCTCTTCAACTCCGTTCATTTAATTAATTGTAGTTTAGCATACACTTTTTTTATGATCAACTAGGGTATGCCTATCTGTCAATACTTTACCGCTTCGGCCGCCTCCGGGTCAAAGTCCGCCACAATCAGCATATCCATATGCCTTGCATGCCGGAGCAAATAATGGACGAAGCTTTCTTTGAATAAGCTGCGCCACAGCGGCCTGCGTGAGTGTCCGATAATCAGCTGAGTGGTCTGTACTTCATTCATTCTGTAGAGCAGCTGCTGATGTACGACAGCACTGCTGCCCGCCAGAGCCACCTCCATTTTCCCGCCCAGCCGTTCCGTCAAATGCCGCAGGGACCCCAGCCGCTTTTGCTCTTCGGGGGTATGGTGCCCTCCGCAGTGCACATAGTGCACATACCATTCTGCCTTGAGCCGGTGGGCAATACGGAAGCCGCGGCGGATTAGGCGCTCTGCACGCGGGCCGAGATCGACACAGACAAAGATGACCTCCCTGCGGCTCCATGGGCCCCGCAGGGAGGGCTCCCGGTCCCACGCCTCCAGCCGTTCATCGACATCGTCGGCAATTTCACGAAGAGCCAGTTCGCGCAGAGCAATCAGATTCCCAATCTTAAAAAAAGACTCTAAGGCCTGGTTCACTTTCTCCGTTGCATATATTTTCCCTTCCCGCATCCGCTCCTGCAGCATTTGTGGCGTAACGTCAATGAGTTCAACCTCACCGGCCATTTTCAAAACCGCATCAGGGACCGTTTCCCGGACACGAACGCCCGTCAGCTGTGCCACTGCGTCATTCAGGCTCTCCAGATGCTGAACATTCACGGTTGTGATTACGGAAATGCCGTTATCGAGCAGCCGCATAACATCCTCATAGCGCTTTTTGGTCACACTTCCGGGGAAATTGGTATGTGCCAATTCATCCACCAGCACGACCTCCGGGTGACGGGCAATAATGCTGTCTGTGTCCATCTCCTCTAGTTGTGAGGACTGATACTGAATGCGGGCCCGCGGAATCAGGGTCAATCCCCCGATTTGCCGTTGGGTCTCCTTCCTTCCATGTGTCTCCAGCAGACCTATGACAACATCAATGCCTTTCGTCAGCAGCAGATTCCCCTCTTGCAGCATTTTATAGGTTTTTCCAACACCAGGCGCCGCACCAATATAGACCTTGAATGTTCCGCGGTGAATCCGCTCAATCTTCTGTTCCATCTCCTGACTGGTTAACCGGTGAAAAGGTTCCTCCTTCCCTTTGGAGCCAGGCTTGATCGGCAATATCCGTTCCCCTTCCTGCTCTGCCCTGTCAGCCATCAGGAATACATCGATGTTCCGTGACTTCCGGAGGACACGGTTAGCGATGGAGCCCTGCCACTTTTCCTGCCAGCGGCTTTTTTTGGAGTGCCCCATGACGATCCGGGTGACGTTATTCCGGATGGCATAACGTACCAATATTGCTGGGAGCAGACGCAGACTTGGAAGAGACAGCTCTTCGAAGCGGGCATCGACCCGCTGGGCCAGCTTGGTGATCGCGCGTTTGAAGCTCTGCTGATCTTTCGTTAGCTGACGTTTTGTGAGCACAAAGGTTACCACCATAAGCTCACCGTTCAGCCGCTTGGCGATTTGCTGTCCTCTTCTGACATACAGCGAACCGTTCCAATGATATTGCGTGGATACGAGAATCCGCTCAGTGGCGCCGGAAGGGCCAATTAACCCTTGCTCCTCCCGGTGTCTTTCCAGCGAATCATTGACCCCCTCGGCAACCAGACGGAGCGAGAGCTCACGGAGGACGCCGAGATTTCCGCGCCGGGTCAGCGCCGGTGGCGTCTCTCCGCCAAGAACCCCTTCTTCAATACGTTTTAATATGGTTTCGGGGGACACATCGATCAGGCGCACCTCATCCGCCAGCTCCAACGTGTTGAGCGGAACCGTTTCCTCCGCACAGATGCCCGTTTTCTGCTGAATAATTTCGGCCATCCCAGCCAGCTCATACACGTTAATGGTAGTAATCACACTTATGCCGTGATCCATTAAATAACGGATATCGTCGAGCCGTGTCTCGAAACGGGCTCCTTCCCGGTTGCGGTGGGCCAGACTGTCCACCAAAAGGACCTCAGGATTGCGCTGAAGCAGAATATCGACAGGAAGATCCTTCTGTTCCTTTCCATCCTTGATCCAGTGAAGGCTGGGTACACGCTCCAAATTCACCAGTTGCTGAACAGTCTCCGCCCGTTGCATCGTCGAGACCGCACTGATCACCACATCGATCCCTTGCTGCTGCAAAAGCTTGCCTTCCTCCAGCATGTGATAGGTCTTGCCTGAACCACTGACAGAACCGATGATGATCTTGAGACGGCCCCGGCGCAGGCGGTAAATGGAATACAGAATTTCTTCCGGAGTTTTACGTTTATACGGGGACATCCGGGTGGCCTCCTTATAGGAAGATAAATTACCCTGTCCGTGTGGAACCGAACAGGGTAACCGCCTGATTACTTAGCAGACAATTCAGATAAAGCCTTATTCAGCTTCAGCACATTCACACGTTCTTCGCCGAACAATCCAAGTTCGCGGCCCTCCGTATGCGCTTGGATTAATTGTTCAAGCTTATCCGAAGAAAGACCGGTCAGACTGCTGATTCTGGGAACCTGCACGATAGCCGAGGCGGGGGAAATATCCGGGTCCAGGCCCGAGCCAGAGTTCGTAACCAGATCGATAGGCAGTTGATTCACAGGAACCTGCGGATTGTCCAGCTTCCACTGGGCGATAAAGTCGCTGGTACGCTTCAGCATATCCGTATTGGATGGGCCATAATTGTTCGAGCCCGAAGCCTCCGCTTTGTAATCAATGCTGGACACACGCCCGTGGAACAGCGCCGGATTGGTGAAGTTCTGACCAATCAGCTCGGAGCCAATAACCTGGCCCGCACTGTTCTTCAGCAGGCTGCCGTTCGCCTGTGAAGGCATTAGCACCTGGGCAATAGCAGTGGAAGCCAGCGGATACACAACTCCGCAAAGAATAATAAATATGGCGCTGAGTCTTACTATGCTGAGTATATAAGAACTAGTGTTCTTCATTCGTGACCCATCCTCTCTATCTTAACAATCCTATTAAGCTTATATCCAAATACTAACGAGCATATCAATGAGCTTAATGCCCAGAAAAGGAACCAGTACGCCTCCAAATCCATAGATGAAGATATTCCGGCGCAGCAGCTTGACAGAGCTCATTGGCTTATAGGATACCCCTCTCATGGCAAGGGGGATCAGGAGCGGAATAATAATCGCATTAAAGATCAGTGCCGAGATAATAGCGGAGCTTGGCGATCCCAGCCCCATTACGTTCAGCACCTCCATTTCCGGAATCGCGAGCGTGAACATAGCAGGGATGATTGCAAAATATTTGGCGATGTCATTCGCAATACTGAAGGTAGTCAGGGCACCACGGGTCATCAGCAGCTGCTTGCCGATGGCTACGACCTCAATAATCTTGGACGGGTCTGAGTCCAAATCGACCATATTCGCCGCTTCCTTGGCGGCAGAGGTTCCGCTGTTCATGGCAAGCCCCACATCCGCCTGGGCCAGAGCAGGAGCATCGTTCGTTCCGTCACCCGTCATGGCGACCAGCTTGCCTTCCTGCTGCTCACGGCGAATGACTTCAATTTTGTTCTCCGGCGTGCTTTCGGCGATAAAACCGTCTACTCCGGCTTCGGCGGCAATCGTTGCAGCGGTTAGCGGATTGTCTCCGGTACACATAATCGTTTTGATGCCCATTTTGCGCAGCTCGTCAAATCGTTCCTTCATTCCGGGCTTCACGGTGTCTTTCAGATAAATAAGTCCGAATATCCGGTCGTCAACGGCTACTGCAAGCGGAGTTCCGCCTTTACCGGCTATTTCATTCGACCTTTTGTCCAGATTATCGGGAATCTGCCCGCCTTGGGAAGAGACCCAGCGCTTCATGGAATCAACAGCCCCTTTTCGGACCTTGCGTCCATCCTTCAGATCCAGTCCGCTCATTCGCGTTTCGGCACGGAACTCAATGATTTCTGCCTCTTCTGCCAGACCGGCCTGATAAGGATGACCCTGTTTTTTGATCAGTTCGATCACGGAACGCCCTTCCGGTGTCTCATCCTTCAGTGAACTGACTGCAGCCCACCCCGCCAGTTCTGCTTCATTCTCATTCCCTACGGGGACAAATTCGCTGGCCATACGGTTCCCGAAGGTGATGGTGCCTGTTTTATCGAGAATCATCGTATTGATGTCTCCGGCTGCTTCAACCGCTTTACCTGACATCGCCAGCACGTTGAACTGGGTAACCCGGTCCATGCCTGCGATTCCGATTGCAGACAGTAGACCGCCGATGGTAGTAGGGATCAGACAGACCAGCAGCGCGATCAGGACGGGGATCTCCAAATCGACATTCAGATAAGCGGCAATCGGACGCAATGTGACTACGACAATCAGAAAGATAATGGTTAAGCTGATTAAAAGGGTATTGAGTGCAATTTCATTGGGTGTTTTCTGGCGTTTGGCCCCTTCGACAAGCGAGATCATACGGTCCAGAAACGATTCACCGGGATCACTGGTGATTCGAACCTTGATCTGATCACTTACTACTCTTGTGCCGCCTGTGACAGAGTTGAAGTCTCCTCCAGCCTCCTTGATGACTGGAGCGGATTCTCCGGTAATCGCAGATTCGTCCACGGAAGCAAGGCCTTCAATGACTTCGCCGTCACCGGGAATGAGTTCTCCTTGGCTGATGACCACGATATCTCCTTTGCGCAGATCAGAAGAAGAAACGATCTTAACAGCTCCGCCCACCAGCTTGTTTGCGGAAATATCCTGTTTCGTTTTCTTCAAGGTATCCGCCTGTGCCTTGCCGCGGCCTTCAGCCAGTGCTTCTGCAAAATTAGCGAACAATACTGTAACCAGCAAAATCAAAAACACTGTAATATTGAAGCCTATGGAGTCTTCGGTATGGAAATATCCGGGGGCCAACACCATCATTAGTACGACAATAGTGCCGATTTCTACAACGAACATCACCGGATTCTTCATCAAGGTCACCGGATTCAGCTTCATGAAGCTGTCCTTGACCGCACTTTGCAGAATAGGGCCGGTTAGCAGTTTCTTTTTAGGTATGGTACTCATCTTGTTCTCCCTCTCTTAACGTAAGGTCAAATATTCTGCAACCGGACCGAGAACCACAACCGGCAGAAAGGTCAGTGCACCGATAATCAGCACCGTACCGATCAGAATTCCTGTAAATAGGCCATTGTCGGTGCGGAACGTGCCGATCGTCTCCGGAACGGGCTTCTTACGGATCATGGAGCCGGCCACCGCCAGCATGGCGATAATGGATACATATCTTCCGAGCAGCATGACAATCCCTGTAAGTACATTCCAGAAGGTGGTGTTATCGGCCAGCCCTTCGAAACCCGAACCGTTGTTGGCCGCAGAAGAGGTGAACTCGTAGAGCACCTGCGTCATTCCATGGAAGCCCGGATTTGAGATGCTCCCCTTACCCAGCTCGGTCAAGAAGGCGGCAGCGGTAGGTGCCAGAATAATCAGCGGATGAATGAGTATTGCGATGGCGATCAGCTTCATTTCCCTCGCTTCTATTTTCCGTCCAAGGAACTCCGGCGTCCGCCCTACCATCAGACCGCAGAGGAACACTCCCAGGATCGCATACATCAGCATGTTGACTAGACCTACACCTTTGCCCCCGAACACATTATTCAGCATCATCAGGGACAGCGGAGTTATGCTGCCAAGCGGGGTGAGGGTGTCATGCATATTATTAACGCTACCGGTAGTTGCCGCCGTTGTTACAGCAGTGAACAAAGAAGACTGCGCGATACCAAATCGGACTTCCTTCCCCTCCATACTGCCCTGGGAGGCGTCGATACCCATGGCATTGATTGCCGGATTCCCTGCCGTTTCCGCGTAATAGTTGAGGCCCAGCAGCAATACGAACAAGGTCATCATCGCGCTGAATATCATCCAGCCCTGACGTTTGTTTTTGGCAAATAATCCGTACATATAAGGCAGGGATGCGGGCAGCGTCCACATCGAAAGGATTTCAATGACATTCGTCAAAGGTGAAGGGTTCTCAAACGGATGGGCCGAGTTGGCTCCAAAGAATCCGCCGCCGTTCGTACCCAGGTGCTTGATCGATTCAAGTGAGGCAACCGGACCGATAGCGATCTGCTGTGAACCACCCTCAAGCGTTGTTACATGTAGCGATGGCTGTAGTGTCTGCGGAACCTGCAGGGCCACCAATACCAATGTCACCAGCAGGGCAAGCGGGAGAAAGATGCGGGTGATAGATTTCACGAAATCTTCGAAGAAATTCCCTACGGTTTCTCTTCCAGTAATGCCTCTCACAAAAGCGACTGCCACGGAGAAGCCGCTCGCCGCTGAAGTAAACATCATCATTGTAATGACAGCCATTTGCGAGAAATAGGATAGACCCGTTTCTCCGCTGTAATGCTGCAGATTGGTATTCGTCATGAAACTGATGACTGTATTGAACGTTAGTGACTGTTCCATGCCCCCGGTTCCATTGGGATTCATCGGAAGTGCGCCTTGCAGACGAAGGAACAAGTAACTGAAAGCAACCAGTACAATGTTTGTCCCCAGGAAGCTGATGGCATATCCCTTCCAAGTCATTCCCTCACGGTTCTTTAGTCCGCTCAGTTTGAATATTCCACGTTCGAAGCCGCCAAATATGCGGTCCGTTCGGCTCGGTTCATTTGAGAATACATGATATAAATAAGTTCCTACTGGCTTAACCAGTAGCAGCAGTATGACAATGACTGCGGCAATTTGCACAATACCCACGAAGGCCCCTCCTTAAGTTGACACTCTCTCTTTTCGCATCATTCAATGAACCTTTAGAATTTCTCTGGATGAATCAAGGCATATACCAAATACAGAAATAAGAGCAAGGTTGCAGCAATAACCACCGTCATTGTTCCGTCCCCCCTGTATCGTCAGTCATATGACCGCACCACTGTGCAAAGGCGTAAAGGAGTACGAAAAGCACCGCCAGAGCTGCCACCATATACACATCCATCATGTTCTTTGCCACTCCTCTCACTATCATCTTTTGATCTCTTTCTCTTTTTCTTAAATTCAGCGTAACATTTCTGCCATTAGTTAAGGATTAGAGATTCCGGCAGCGAATTAAGATTGCATTAAGATTGGCGTGTCTCTTTATCGTCCTCATTCTCCTCACTAAGCAGGCTTTGCCAATAGTAATGGTCATAGAATTTTTTCACAACAAATAGAATTCCGGTTATGATGGAGATAAGACCTGCATTTTCAAAAAATTCATTCATACATAACTCCTTCTCTCTTCAGCTGTTCACTACCCTTCCAGCGTATCACTGAAGCCATTTATTCAGGATTAGGATTTGCCGGAGCAGATAAAGATCACGTTAAGGTAAAGAGGAGAATCAAGATCACGTTAAGGTAAAGAGGAGAATCAAGATCATTTTCCGGACAAAAAAAAGCGGAAGACCAAGGCTTATACTTACAGCCTTGGTCTTCCGCTTTTTACACATGCCCGTTCAAATGGCTTTGTTGTCATCGCCAACCTGCAGCATCCGGTATCCGACACCAATATGCGTTTGAATGAATTTGGGCTGCGAGGGAGTTCTCTCGATCTTTTTCCTTAAGGTGGCCATAAAAACACGCAGGGCGGGAATATCGTACGTGTGGCTGCCCCAGATTTCATGAAGAATGTAATTATGTGTCAGCACTTTACCCACATTTTTGGCGAGCAGGCCCAGCAGCTTGTATTCTATAGGGGTCAGATGAATTTCTTCTTCATCCAGCCATACACAGCCTGCCGCATAGTCGATTTTGAGGCCCTCATTCGTGAAAACAGAGGCATCCTTCAACAGCTTCTCGCTGTCATACCGGATGCGCCGCAGACTCACCCTGAGCCGGGCCAGCAGTTCCTCCACACTGAATGGTTTGGTCAAATAATCATCTGCTCCTGCGTCCAGTGCATCTATCTTGTCCCGGTCCTCGCTGCGGGCACTGACCACAATAATGGGAAGATTGGACCAGGAACGTACTTTTCGGATAATATCCACACCATCCATGTCCGGTAAACCTAAATCCAGGATCATAAGATCGGGCTGCCCTGATACCGCTTCAAGGATAGAAGCTTCTCCGGTTTCAGCCGTATGGTATTTGTACCCTTGTGTCTCTAGTGTGGTGGTAATCAGCTTACGGATCGGTTTGTCGTCTTCAACAACGAGAATCAAAGGTTTATTCATGAACATTTACCTCCTCTGCTTGCAGGGTGAAGCGGAATAGGGCCCCTTGCGGGAAGTTGTCATGCACGGCAAATGTGCCGCCATGGGCATTAATAATAGATTTGCACAAAGACAGGCCCAGGCCAAGTCCCCGGCGTCCATCCCCACGGATATTATCCGCCGTATAGAACATATCGAATATCCTGGTCTTGGCTTCATCAGAGATACCAGGACCGTCATCAGCCACTTCAACCACTACCATTTGTTTATCCCTTTTGGCCGAAACAGTGATATGAGAGCCGGTTCCTGTATACTTTATCGCGTTGTCTAGTAGGTTGATCAGCACTTGGATAATCAATCTGGAATCCATTCTGGCCATGATCAGCTCATCACTCAGCACGGTCCGAATGATATGTTCATTGCTTTTTCGATTCAGGTGCTGCAGCGCTTCAGCAATGACTTCCTCGATAAGCTCTGCCTGAACATTCAGATTTAAGCTTCCATTTTCGATCCGGCTAATCGACAACAGGTTCTCTACCAGATTGATCAGCCATATGGAATCGTCATAAATATCTGTATACAGTCCTGTCTTCTGTTCCTCGCTCAGTACGCCAGAATTCCCTATAAGAATGCCGGCATTTCCGGAAATGCTGGTGAGCGGTGTGCGTAAGTCATGCGATATGGCCCGAAGCAGGTTCGCCCGGAGTTGTTCCTGCTGAATCTGGATGGAGATTTCCTTTTGTTTTTCATTCAATTGCTCTTTCTCCAGCGCAAGCGCACACTCTCCCAGCATAGCAATCACCAGGCTCTTGTCAAAAACCTCCAGCGGGTCTTCGTTCTCCATCACAATAGCGGCTACGGCAAAAACGCTGTCTCCCCCGCGAACCGCATGATACAGACAGCCGGCAGCAGAAAAAGTATCCGTGGTGGCACCGGCTCGTTTATTGTTTTTGTAGACCCAGTCGGCTACTGAACGCTCACTGCTGCTTGTATAGATATGCAGATTGGCAGCCGAATCTTCTTTGGGAAATATAAGAGGTTCCGACAAGGAACCGGGTAATACAGAATAAAAAATCACTGTCCTGTCCAAAAGCTTAACCATTTGCTGCGCCGTTTCATTGATGATGGCAGCCGGATCTTTGGCCTGCTGCAGCTTGCGGCTAGTCTCCAGCAGCACCTCGGTACGAAAGGCTTTTTTCGCAGATTGTCTTGCCTGCTCTTTAACCCGCATTGTCAGCGTACTGGTTATAAATGAAGCGGCCAGCATCACCAGGAAGGTGACCGGATATCCCGAATCATATGCCCGCAGGGAAAAGTAAGGTGCGGTAAAAAAATAATTGAAAACCAGAACACTGAATATAGAGGTTGCGGCACTATAGAGTCTTCCTTCGGTAATCATCGCACTTAGGAGAACGCCCAGAATATATACAGTGATGATATTTGCTTCCCTGAAACCCAGTGCACTAAACCACAAGCCGATGAGAGTACAGACCAGGAGTATTCCAAAGGTTATGAAGGTGCTGGTCAGTGACAGCCGCGGCGAAATCCGATATTGCGGAAATCTGTTGTAAAGGGAAGGCTGGGTATCCGGGATGATATAAATATCCATATTCGGGGAGGCCGCAGCCAGTTTGTCCATGATATTAGTGTTACCGAACCAGCTCTTTTTAGAGTGTGAGCGGCCCAAAATAATCTTGGAGACCCGGCTTGTTTTGGCATACTCTGCGATCTGTCCTGAAATATCTTCCCCGTAAGTTGTCGCAATCTGAGCACCAAGCTGTTCCGCAAGCCGCAGGTTCGCTCTCAGCTCGGTTTTATTCTTCTGGGTGAGCCCCTTCGTTTCCGGTGTTTCCACGAACAGCGCTGTGAAATCCCCGTGGAACGCCTCAGCCATTCTCGCGGCAGTACGGATTACCTTCTTATTAGACGCTGCCGATGACAGACAAACGAGTATATGCTCATTGGAATAATGCTCTTGGTTAGCTTCCTGGCTACTAATTTGAAGCGCAATCCGGTTCAGCTGGCTCGCCGTGTAGCGCAGGGCAATCTCGCGGAGCGCAATCAGCTTTTCCGGGCTAAACCCGCTCGCATTTTGGCCTTGAGGTTGTTCATGATAGATTTTCCCTCTGTTCAGACGGTCGATCAGATCATCAGGTTCAATATCGATCAGTTCCACTTGATCAGCACTGTCTAATACATGATCCGGAATGCGTTCGTGTACGGAAAGACCAGTGATGGATACCACCAGATCCTGCAGGCTTTCTATATGCTGGACATTAACGGTAGTATAGACATTAATTCCAGCGCGAAGCAATTCCTCCATATCCTGATATCTTTTTTTGTGCCGGCTTCCCGCAGGATTGGTATGTGCAAGCTCGTCCAGCAGAATCAGTTCGGGATGTCTCCGGATCGCCCGGTCCAAATCAAATTCATGCATGACCGTTCCTTCCCGGGATATTTCCTGAGGAGGAATCTGTTCCATACCAACCAGCAGTGCCTCCGTTTCCGGCCTGTCCCGGTTCTCAATGATCCCGGCAACAACATCCATTCCGTCTTTTTGCTCTTCCCGGGCAGCACTCAGCATGGCACAGGTTTTGCCGGCTCCTGCCGCATAGCTGAAATATATTTTTAGCTTTCCCCGTACTGCCATTCCATGCCTTCTTTCTGTCTATCCGCAGCTAATGCAGCTGTAATCGTTTTACTGTAAGTATAGCATGAGGCAAATCAGCATAGCATTACGGTTTTGGATCAAGCATTAAGATTGTATTAAGATTCTCCTGCAGAATATATGAATTCAAGTCTCTCTGGATAAACCTGCAAAGAATTACTCATACTATACGTTATCTAAATAAAGGAGGCATCAGCATGAAGATGACGGGCGACCGGCTGTGGATTGCAGCTCTGGGTGGTGTATATGAAATTGGCAAAAACATGTATCTTCTGCAATACGCCGAAGACATTATTGTCATTGATTGCGGGTCAAAATTCCCGGATGAGACGCTTCTTGGTATTGATCTAATTATTCCCGATATTTCCTATTTACTTAGTAATATAGATAAAGTCAGGGCTTTGGTGGTTACCCACGGACATGAAGATCATATTGGCGGAATCCCATATTTCCTCAAACAACTGAATATTCCGGTCTATGCTTCCCGCCTGACACTCGGCTTAATTGAGATCAAACTTAAGGAGCATGGACTTCTGCGCCAGACTGAGCTTCATTGCATTGATACGGAGTCCACGCTGAATTTCGGTTCCATCACCACTACCTTTTTCCGGACAAACCACAGTATTCCGGATTGCCTTGGCATTGTCTTCGATACACCCGAAGGAACAGTGGTTCATACCGGCGATTTCAAGTTCGATATGACTCCTGTTAACAAGCAGTATCCAGATATACATAAAATGGCGGCGATCGGAGAAAAGGGGGTAAAATTTCTTTTATCGGAGAGTACAAATGCTGAACGGCCTGGCTTTACTCCTTCGGAAAGGCTGGTAGGCGCTCATTTGGAGGAAGCCTTTCAAAAAGCGGAGAATCGAATCTTTATCTCTACCTTTGCTTCGAACGTGCACCGTTTGCAGCAGATTGTTGACGCAGCAGAGCATACAGGACGCAAGATCGCCCTGCTGGGCAGAAGCATGGTCAATGTCGTTGGAGTAGCACAAGAACTGGGGTATCTACATATCCCCGAGGGCATGCTGGTAGAGACGGCTGAGGCGGGCAATGTGGAACGCGATAAGATCGCTATATTATGTACCGGAAGCCAGGGGGAGCCTATGGCAGCACTATCCCGCCTCGCGAATTCCAGTCACAGGCAGCTTGAGATCAGCCGGGGAGATACCGTACTTCTCGCGGCGAATCCGATTCCAGGTAATGAACGCAACGTTTCCAGAATCGTTGATAATCTGTATATGCTGGGTGCACGAGTAATTTACGGATCACGGAGTGAGCTTCATGTCTCGGGGCATGGCAGCCAGGAGGAATTGAAGCTGATGCTGACCTTGATGAAACCCGAATATTTTATCCCGATTCACGGGGAGTACCGGATGCTCCATCATCACAGTTTGCTGGCTGAAGCTGTAGGGGTGAAGAGTGAGAATATCTTTATTTTGAAAAATGGGGAAATTGTTGAGTCAAACGGCGGAGATGTCCGCCAAACCGGACGGATCACAGCTGGACAAATTTTCGTGGACGGACTGGGAATCGGGGATATTGGCAGTGTTGTACTGCGCGACCGCAGGCAGCTGTCTGCGGATGGGATTCTGATTACAGTCATTACATTAAGCCAAAGTGACGGGCGGATTCTGAACGAGCCGGATACGATCTCCAGAGGTTTTGTGTACGTGCGCAACTCGGATACGCTGATGGAAGAGATCAACCAGCTGATTACAGCTACTCTTCAGAAGATGAGCACCGCAGATCTCGGTCAATGGAATATCATTAAGGAAACCATCAAAGGAACATTAAGTAAATTCCTGTATGAACGCACAAAACGCAGACCTATGATTCTGCCCATTATCATTGAGGTCTAGAAATGGAGAAAAATCCGCAGACTATGGACTTTGAAGTCCTGTCTGCGGATTTTTTTTACGGGATTTGACGTTACTGAATCATGGAATTAATGAATTTTGCCATCTCGACGCTGGTCTGGTTCAGCCGTTCAATAACATCGCTGAACTCGATGACCCTTTCGGCTTGCTCAGAGGATGAAGCGGCAATAGCTTCGATTTCCGTTTCCATTTGACGGATTGAGCGTTGAACCGTATGAAGTGAATCCTCAATCGATTTGGTCGCATCCCTCGTATGTACGGACAATTTACGCACTTCCGTGGCGACGACACCGAAGCCAGCCCCCTCCTGTCCAACACGCGCGGCTTCGATGGCTGCATTCAACCCCAGCAGATTGGTCTGTTCGGAAATTTCACGGATAAAGCTCGCTACCTTGCTGACCTGATTAGACTCTTCCACCGTCTTTCGTGAATTCTCAAGAATCTGTGCTGTGGTAGCCGATAACTCTTCAGACTGGGCAGCTACATTTTGAACCATATCAACCAGTTGACCGCTGATTTGATTAATGCTGCCGGTCAGTTGCTCCATTTTATCCTCGTTTTCCAAGGTATAGGCGATCGCAAAAGCACCAATGATCTCCCCTGCAGCATCATAAATCGGGACAGCTGAAGAAATCACGGTAGCCCCATACAGCTCGGGCGACAGCCGGTTGGTTGTGGCTCGTCCTGCGAGCGCATTTCCGAGGGAAGGGTCATCCGGAGGAATAGGGCTTCCTTTGGTCAGACCGAAATCCAGCACCTTGCTGGGAGCATAATAATGGAATATTTCCTTGTCGGTGATCCCGACCATAATATCCTGGGAATGAATCTGTTTGAAGAATGGTGCAGCTAAAACTAAGGCATTTAAGTTGTCCATGACGTCTCTCTCCTAATTCAAGCATTTTTCCATTATTATCGTCACATTCCAGCCATAAATTTAGAGAGAAATTGTATGAAAGTTATAGTGATGTCGCTGTTTCTACATATTTACAGCTTGGCTCTAACGAATACGTTTACATTTCTATCGTATGCTATACAGTCTGACCTCATTGAAATGACTAAGAGGAGGAAAATGAATGTCGTTTGGTTTCAGAAAATTTGGTTTACTGTTCGTTGCTTTGGTATTGCTGGCAGGTGCCTATGCGTCTCCGGGCCAAAAGGTTAAGGCTCAAGGTGCAGAGGGCTATTATCACACTTCAGGCAGCCGGATCGTGGATTCATCAGGCAACCCCGCAGTATTCAACGGACTCAATTGGTTTGGCTTCGAAACCGCAAATTATTCTCCGCACGGCTTGTGGTCACGTTCCATGGATGATGTGCTCGATCAAATCAAGGCAGAGGGCTATAACTTGATCCGTCTGCCCTACTGCAACCAGATGCTGGATGCAGGTTCTGCCGCCAACAGTATCGATTATGCCAAAAATCCAGACCTCGTGGGTCTGAAGCCGATTCAGATCATGGATAAGTTGGTTGAAAAAGCCGGGAAACGCGGTATTCGGATCTTCCTGGACCGCCATCGTCCCGATTCGGGAGGGCAATCGACACTATGGTATACTGCGGCCTATCCCGAAACCCGTTGGATCAGTGACTGGGTGATGCTGGCTGAACGCTACGCGGGTAACCCCACGGTTATTGGGGCAGATCTGCATAATGAGCCGCACGGCACAGCAAGTTGGGGCACCGGGAATCTTGCCACAGACTGGCAGCTGGCCAGTGAGCGTGCGGGAAATGCGATTCTTGCCGCGAATCCGAACTGGCTGATCATCGTCGAAGGCGTAGAAACCAACGTGCAGGGAAACTCCACCAGCTATTGGTGGGGCGGCAACCTATCAGGCGTGCGGAGTCATCCGGTCGTGCTTACCCAGCCGAACCGTGTAGTCTATTCTCCGCATGATTACGGGCCCGGGGTAGCTTCACAGCCTTGGTTCAGCGCTGCCAATTTCCCGAACAACCTGCCTAAGTTGTGGGACGATACCTGGGGGTATATCAGCAAGGAACAAATCGCCCCAATTCTTGCAGGTGAATTCGGCGGCCGCAGTGTAGATACCCTTACCGTAGAAGGGAAATGGCAAAATGCGCTTGTCAGCTACATTGGCCAGAATAATCTCTACTGGACCTACTGGAGTCTTAATCCTAACAGTGGAGATACCGGGGGGCTATTACTGGATGACTGGGTTTCGTGGAATGAGCCTAAGCAAGCGATGCTTGACCCTATCATGAAGCCGGTTACGTTTCCTCCTGATCCGGGAGATAACCCGGGTGACGTGCACGCCATATCTCTTTATCGGGTGGGTGAAACGGGGACTGCTGTTAACTCAATCGGGGCGAGCCTGCAGCTTAAGAACGAGTCAGGCACCTCTATTCCTCTAAATGAACTCACGATCCGCTATTGGTACACAAGTGATGGAAACACCGCTCAGACCTTGGAATTTGATTATGCTGCCATTGGAAAAGAAAAACTGCTGGCATCGATTGTTCCCATGGCGCAGCCATTGAGCGGTGCCGACACCTATGCAGAGATCGGTTTTACAGCAAGCGCAGGCTCTCTTGCAGCATCCGGCACAACCGGTGACATTCAGTTCCGCATTCATAAAAACAATTGGACGAATTACAATCAAGTGGATGATTATTCCTTCAAACCTGCCATTACCAGCTATGCAGCGAATAATCATATCACAATCTATCATAAAGGGAAGCTGATCTATGGGATTGAGCCTTAAAGTACAATTATTTATATCGTAAAATAATACCTGGATGAAAACGCGGCGAGGTGTCCGCATACCTCAATGATCGGACACCTTGCATAATTTTTAGGGTATAGGTTTATTCTTTTCGCTGAATCACAGTCTCGAATTTCATGCCATTCGTTTCAAGCTGGTTATCAGTGAATGAAAAACGTTAGCCAGCTCATTCAGGAATTTGTGCTTTGGACAGTGCACTCTCCACTGATTTGAGATAGGCCTTGGAAGTGAGGGTTGCACCGCTCAACGTGTCTACCTGCAGAGACTGTGAAGCTATCACCTTGCCGTATAATGTATTCGTGAATTCAAGGGGTTTATTCTCTTTGTTCTGCAGCAGTTCAATGGCTGTAACCTTTCCGGAGGAGATTGTAATCTGAACGGAGTTGGCTCTCCACTTGTACATCCCGCCTTCATATTTCCCCGTATAAATGCCGTCTTGGAGATGTTTAAAATAATGCGAATCAAGTGACAGGTTCCTGGCTTCACGATGTTCTTTGGATAACATGTTCCACAATAGAGCGCCGCCTATAATCAGCAGAACGAAGATTCCCATTACTATTTTCAGGCATAATTTCTTCATCGTTATATTCCTTTCTTCAACCGTTAAGGGCGTTTAACCATACGTGTCCCCAATACATCAAACAGGCGGCCTAATAATTTTTTGTATGGCCCCAGTGATACAGGATAATAATAGCCAGACTCAAACCAGCCTTTCTCCTCGTAGTGCCGATAATCACGGTACTGGGGATTCAGCATGCTTTTTATACTTGTTCGGGCCATTCGAAATAACAGCAGACGGAACAAAGAAGGAACAGGAATGGCAGTACGCATGAGTTCCTTGTGAAACCTGGCTGCAGCGTTTTTCAATTTGCGGGAGTTTCTTGCCTCTACGGCTGCTGTGGTCGGCTCCAATGCGTTCAATACACAACCCTTGGCGACTTGAAAGCCGTAGTATCCTCCCATATCGTCAAGGTATTTCACGATTTTTCCCCCTCCGAGTATTCCTTGTGAGACGATTGCTGTGAATGTCTTGCCAAAAAACTGCGGCCGATGGAATACAAACGCGAGCCGGTCCAGCAAATTCTTCATAGGAGCCGATACCTGAAAGGCATATAACGGAGTCGCAAAAATAACGCCATCGGACGCTTGCATCTTCTCCAACAGCAAATCACGATCATCTTTTAAAGGGCAATGTTCCTCACCTTTGTTAAAACAAAGCTTGCAGCCAAGACAATAGTCCAACCGGTAATTCTTTAAAAACACATACTCAAATTCAATTTCTGCATCATTTGTCAGATACTTTTCAAATTCAAGTACCGCCTTATACGTTGCTTGCTTTCTTGGAGTGCCAAGAAATGCCGTAACTTTTTTCATCGAAGTCCTCCTTTTAGAGTGTGTCTTATTATTTCCAGTCAAATGAATGAATAATATAATATTCATTCACATTGTAGCACAGATCCATATTTCTGTCTGGTTATTCTGTCTTTACATGAAAATAGCCCAACATCCTGAAATTTGGATGCGGGCGGTGATCTTTTCTAACAATAGTTTTGTTTCATACCTTATGATTATTATACTTGGCCCACCTTACGGTCTCGCAGATAAAAGGAGATACAGAGTCCAATTGCTGCGATCCCTGTCAATGTCCAGAAGGAGGCATACAGCCCATGGAGCATACTCTCAGGGAAGTGAATTGAACTATGGCTCATCGAGGCAGTCATTATGGAAATTAACATTACCCCACCCATCGAACTGCTTAAGGAGCGTATGGTAATTGTCATAGGAGAAGCATGAGCAATCATGGTGACGGGAACGCTTGCCATCGCATAGGCCGTTACCGGTGTCATAATGAACCCGATGCCAACCATAAGCAGCGCATAAATAGCGGCCACAAGAACCATTGAAGTATGCGTTGACAACAAAAGAGTCAAAAGCAGCGTGATGATGGCAATGATAGAAAAGCCTCCCCGTATGATCAGCCGTATACCATACCGGTCATAGAGCCTGCCAGAGACCATACTGGTTATACCTAAGAGGATTGCCCCCGGCAACAGCAACAGACCAGACATTTTCGGAGTCAATCCCCTGACATTCTGGGCATATAGCGGTATCAGCAGTTCCACCCCTACCATGACTATGAACATCAGCACTCCGATCATAGAGGACTGGGTAAATCTTCGGTTGCGGAATATATTGAAATCCAAGAGCGGAACGGCCAGCTTAAGTTGACGATGGATAAACATAACAATAATGATTATCCCCGCAAAAATGATTGCCCACGTGATCAAACGTGAACCTCCCTGTTCTCCCGCCCGATTTACCCCATACAGTAATCCTGCAAATCCAAGGGTTGAATAAAGGATGGATTTCAGATCCAGCTTCTCATGATGAGTATCCCCTACGTTCTTTAGACTAACTGTAGCCAGCAGCAAATTAGCAATCACGACGGGAAGCACAGCGTAGAACAGAATTCTCCAGGAATGCTCCTGAACGACCAAACCGGATAACGACGGGCCCAGTGCCGGAGCGAGTCCCATCACCAGACCGATCAGCCCCATCGCAGAACCGATCTTTTCCTTTGGAAAAACTCTTAGAATCGTAGTCTGAAACAGCGGCATCAACAGGCCTGCTCCTATCCCCTGAATGATACGGCCTGTCAGGACCCAACCAAACTCTGGAGCGATTGCAGCCAGCAGTGTTCCTGTGGCAAATAATCCTACGGAAGTAAAGAATAGTGCTCTTGTAGTGAATCTTCCGACCAAAAATCCGGCAACAGGCACAGTAATACCTGCAACCAGATAATAAATTGTAATCAGCCATTGCACCTTGTTCTCGTTGATTCTCAGGTCCACCATGATACGCGGCAGTGCAGTATTCAGCATCGTCTGCATCAGCTGTGCCAGAAAATTTGCGATCACCAGTGAGGAGACCATAATCCCAGGTTTACTTCTCATTCCTTACCCCACCTTATCTGTCTGTTTGATTAAATATATTAAAGGCTGATTAAGTCCCTAATTATCCCGAAAAAATTCACTACTTTTGCATTAACAAAAGGGGTAATTTCCGGGTAAGCGATACATACGAGCTTAATCACGGACTTAATATATCCAGAATATATTTATATGGTTTTTTTGTCAAACAGAACTTCAACGTGGAGAATATAAAACATGGAGCAAAACGCCGCCCGGGGTTATGGGCGGCGCTGGTGTAAAGGTGATTCCGTGCATGGAGTACAGCCATAGAAACGGCCCAGTAGATTGCTTTTCTCCAAATTAGTGTGTCAGGAGCCTGTTCAACCAAGTACTGAGAAGTCTGCTAAGTGCATTCATTCATTAAATGACCCATAATCAGTTATGGTGAACTTTATACTAAAGGTTACCGGTACTTTGCTAAAAGTATCATCCCAATGATCCTTCAGCTTTTTCCATACCTTAGGGTGTTCAATACTTAGGCGTTCTCCGAAGCCGGCAACCTCCACCTTGTAAGTGGACTGCATCTGTTGCATCAAATGATTAAGCATAATGCTCAATCTCTCTTCAAAAATTTTTTCCCTCTCTTTAAGGGAGCCTATTTTAGTTGAGCGCTGCTCCGGGTCCCAATTTTCAATTAAGCGTCCATCCGATTCTATATTCACGTGAAATGAGACCTTGTTGTCTTCCGTGATTTTAGAAGTTATTTTACTTTTTGCGGACTTGATTTCATAGGTTATGGTTTCATGTTTATTATTGTACGTCTTGATCGTCCCTCCATTGACATCTCCTTTAATCCAGTTCATACTCCTCATGTCGTCCTGGTCTAATGACCCAATCCATTTGCCGGTTTCCCCCTTGATGATCCCAGCCCCAGACAACTCGATATCACCTTTGGCTTCTATAATATTTTGCAGCACAAAGCTTTGTTTAGAGTGCATCCGTGCATCCAGAGTGGATAAGTTGACGGGTTTCATTACTTTGCTGCTTCTAAAGCGGTTGCGGACCATTTCCCTGAGATGAAAGGAAGGAATATCATCCTTATCTTTCAATGTAAAAGTATCTGAGGCCCGCCCGGTACTTAAGAAGACAACACAGCTGGGACGGATATCGTTGTCACGAAGCATAAAATCCATCAATTGCTCTATCTTCTGCTGCTCCACAAGTTTTGTAGAAATAACGATTACCTTCAGGTGGTGACCAATGATCGGGCGGTCCAGACGAACCGAGAATTGGCGAAAAATCTCCAGCACAGAGTCACCCGTTTCCGAGACATTGATATATTGTGGCTTATTTACGCTATTTGATGATTTAGATGCACCGCCAGCTGATTTTTTGGGCACTATTTGAAGTGTCGCCGTAAGCTTATTATTCTTAAAATAATCCCCGCCCTCATCCACCAATGTCTGCTCTGTCGAAGATAGTTCCCCTGTATCAAGAGCCACACCGGTATAGAGGCTTAGGTCTTCAATTTCCTTACTGCTCCAACAGCCGGATTGCGTGATCAGGAGCGTAACCGCTAGCAATACAAGGAGAGGATGACGTTTACACATTCTGCTTCAATCCTTTCTTTCGAATGATCAAAACTACCGAAAGCAGCACAGGAAGCAAAATAAACAATATTATTCCCATCCTTCCAATGGCATCACCAACGGCAAATACATCATTCATACGTTTGGGAACCATGGTCGAGATGAAAATCAACGGCATTAGCCCGAAGATCACAGGGACAATTTTCAACTTGAACACCTGAGAGATCCCGAGGGAAGCATTGAAGAAAAAACTGCAGAAGTTACAAAACATTTGCATCATCCAAATCACCAATAGCGGAAACTCGAACCGTTCAAAAAAGAATCCGGAGATCTCAAAACTGCGGACTAAATCAATTGTAGGCCAAGTGCTCGTAGTCACAGAATCTATGGACAGGCCTCCTACAACCACAATCACAGTCAGAAGGTATAAGACCATAGGTATGCCAATCCCCGCTAACATGGATTTAACCGCATGCTGGGGATGCTGCATGAAGGCTGTAATCGTCATCACTACCTCACATCCCGTATAGACGAGTACAGTGGACTTCAGTCCCTTAATTACAGGCATAAGACCTTCACTCAGTACAGGACGCAAATGGTTAATATCAAATACTCTTATGCTAAGGATATAACATAAAATCAAGATAAAAAGGCTTATGGGGAAAATGATTTGATAGACTCTGGCGATGGAATTAATGCCTCCAAACACCAGATAGGCCCCCACCCAGATAAATGGAATGACGATTGCCCAAACGGGAGTTCCTTCAAGTAGAAAAAACATCGTAATTTCAGCCAATACCCGAATTTCAAATCCGGCGATGATAATAAAGTAAATAATGAGCAGCGAGCTTAAAAAACCTCCCGGGAATGTACCAATAATTCCTTTGGAGTATTGATAAACGGTTTTCCCTGGAAACTGCTGGCTTAATTTCACCATTACGAAAATAACCAACATTACAATTAGCCCGCCCAGCAGTACGGACATCCAGGAGTCCGGAGTTTTGGCTGATTGCGTCACACTTCTGGGCAGAGTCAGAATACCCGCCCCCAGTACCGTATTCGTCAAGAATAACGATGCCTGACCCGATGTGATTTTATCATCAGAGCGTACAAACATTTCTTCCCCCCCTTCCTTTTACTTGCTAGGATCTGCGCTTTTTCTTTTGTGTTTTCATCATTTCAGGTCTTCGTTTCATAAGTGACAGAGGTGCGCGAACGTAGAGATCCTTCCAGTCACTAAAGCGTATGGGAGCAAAGGGAGTAACATAAGGCACCCCAAAGCTCTTTAATTTACTGAGATGAATGATGATCAGCAGAAAAAACAATATCGTTCCAAACATCCCGAGTACGGATGCAAACAGCATGCCAGCAAAACGCAAAATGCGGAGTGTAATGCCCGTACTGTACATCGGTACTGAAAAGGAAGAGATCGCTGTCACCGCCACGACGATAACCAGGAATGGACTAACAATTCCGGCTGCCACAGCGGCATCGCCAATAATCAAGCCCCCTACGATGCCCATTGCTGGTCCAATGGGTTTGGGCAGCCGAATCCCAGCTTCACGTAATATCTCAATGGACACTTCAAGAATCATAACTTCAATAACGGATGGAAATGGAACGCCTTGACGGGTCTGAATGATGGTTATCGCCAGCTGAGTGGGGATTAACCCCGGATGGAACGAGATAAAAGAAATGTACAAAGCCGGACTCAGCAACGCCAGAAAGGCTGTGAAGAACCTCAGGATCCGATACATGGTTCCTGGAAGCCACCGTTCATAATAATCCTCTGGGGATTGCAGCAGCATACTAAAGGTCACAGGAACGATGAGTGCAAACGGAGTGCCGTCCAGCAGTATTGCTATTCTTCCTTCCAGCAGAGAGTTAATAACCCGGTCGGGCCGTTCCGTATTCTGAGTCTGCTGGAAAGGGCTCATATAATTATCTTCAATCAGTTGCTCCACATATCCGGATTCAGCGATAAAATCCATATCAATTTTTGAAATCCTGTCCTTAACCTCCTGAAGCAGCTCAGGATTTACAATATCGTTAATATAGGCAACAACCAGCTTTCTTTTGATGCTGGTTCCAACCTCATAGAGCTTCATCTCCAGATTTTTATTAAGACCTTGGCGGCGCAGCATGGAGGTATTCTCGCTTAGGACCTCCGAAAATGAAATTCGCGGCCCGCGAAGCAATCCTTCTGAGACTGGTTCTGTAATCGCCCGTTTGGAACCGCTTGGCAATCCCACCAACAGCGCTGTGGACATCCCTTCTATGATTAATGCTGTATAGCCAAACAGAATCTTCTCCTGGAGCTTTTCCAATTCATTGATTTCACTAAGCTCCGTAAGCGGAAGGATTTTTTCTTTTATACTGGATAAGGTTATAGCCTCACTATCAACTTTGAGGTCTTGCATCAAAACCTGCAGCACTTGTTTGTTGATCAACCCTTCATCCTGCATGCCATCTATGAAGATAAGCACAGCCTGTACATTAAACCCATACACCATAAATTCACGAAAATGCACATCACTGTTTTCGCCTATGGCTTGTTTAATGGATATAAGATCAGCATTATAATTCCCGCTAAGCTGTGGACTGGTTTGAGTAGCCATTTTCTTAGGTGAAGCAGGAACTGAAGCTTTCCCCGCTTTCGAGGCCCTTCCGCTCCCTACAACGGAGTACAGCGAATTGTATAGATAATAAATTCCTAATGGACACACTAGCGTTATTGCAGCCTGCATAAATGTTTTCCAATCAGGAATAAAAGAAACGATAGTTGACCACATCCTGATCATCCTTAACTGTAGTTTTTTTTGAAATAACGCTCCGTGATGAAATCTGCAGTTTCCAGGTGAGAGGCTATAACCTAAAGTGTGCCAAAATAAAGATTTCTTTAGTCACAGTTAATAAAACTCTCCAAAGGTAATTTCATCCATCGTTGTTAAAGGATGTTCCCATAACAAAAACTCCTGCCAGGGAATACTTCTCTGGCAGGAGTCTGTTATTCGAAATGAAGGATCTGCATCTGTTTTCTGAAGTCCGTAGGCGTAAGCCCTGCATTCTTCTTGAACTGCTTGGAGAAGTAGAACAGGTCGCTGAAGCCGAGCTGCATGGCGATTTCACTGATCGTGCTGGTTGTAGCAGTGAGCAGTTCCTTGGCTTTTTCGATTTTTTTTCGTGTAATGTACTGTATGGGAGGCACGCCTAACTGCTTCTTGAACAGGCGGATAAAGGAATTGGGGTGCATGTGGGCAATCTCGGCAAGCTCATGGACTGTAATATTTTGTTCAATATTCGCTTCAATATGATTCAGGATTTTGGTTAGTTTTTCAACGGTGGTTAAATTCTTAAGGGTAATTTCATTTAGGTCCAGCTTGCTGAGGTAATAGGCAAATAGCTCCATTAGCTTGCTCTTCGCAAGCAGCTGGGCGTAAATCTCACTCGATTTGGCATGGAATACAATGCTGCTGAACATCTCCTTGACGATTCCGCGGTCTACGGAGCTGCATATATGACTCAGTTCCAGTATTTTGAACAGATTCATATCTCCTGCCTTCACACTGAAGTGGCACCAATATTTGCGGAAGGGCTGGCTGCTGATACAAGAATAAGATTGCTTCACTCCCTCCGGCATCAAATAAAGCTCACCGGGCTTGGGATAGTACTCTTGTTCACCGATCTTCAGCCAGCCCTCGCCTTCGCATATGAAATAGAACTTGCTATAGTCAGGGGTGTAGCCGAGATCCTTCCAATCCGTACTGCACAGATTATAGTCCGCCATAATTAAATCAATCTTCAGGTTAGATATGTAGCTGGTGAGCAGCGTAGAGTTATTCATAAATAAACCGCCTTAGAGGGTTATTTTTGTACATCAACAAGTTAATGATCTACATACCTATTCTCTCCATCCCCCGCTACAATGAGAGCGGTACAAGAACTTCGAGAGGATGGGAACAATAATGGACAAAGCCAGCTACTTAAAGGTGATCAATGATACGATTGGGTGTGGCAGATTCAAGGATAATTGGGACTCGTTAAGTGAGTTCCGGGTTCCTTTGTGGTATGAGCAGGCTAAATTCGGAATATTCATTCATTGGGGCCTCTATTCTATTCCTGCGTTTGGCAGCGAGTGGTATTCCCGCAATATGTACATTCAGGGCTCCCCGGAATATGAACATCATCTGGCTGTATACGGTAAGCATGCAGATTTCGGTTATAAGGATTTTATTCCATTATTTACAGCAGAGCACTTCGATGCGGCCGAATGGGCACAGCTTTTCAAGCAGTCCGGTGCCAAATACATTATGCCAGTTGCAGAGCATCATGACGGTTTCCAGATGTATAAAAGCGTTTTCTCTCATTATAACACGTACGAAATGGGGCCAAAACGTGATCTGCTGGGTGAAATGAAGGCTGCCTTTGCCGAACAGAAGCTGGAGCTGTGCGTGTCTTCACACCGTGCAGAGCACTGGTTCTTCATGTCGCATGGTAAAGAATTCGCATCCGATATTCATGAACCGCTCGTTCCCGGAGATTTCTACTGGCCGGCAATGCTTGAACCGGAGCATCAGGACTTATATGGTTCTCCCCCGACAGATGAATATCTGGAGGACTGGCTGATCCGTTGCTGCGAGCTGGTCGATCAGTATCAGCCTAAGGTGTTTTATTTTGATTGGTGGATTCATACCGCTGCCTTCAAGCCTTACCTTAAGAAATTCGCTGCTTATTATTACAACCGGGGTGAAGAATGGGGTTATCCGGTGGCAATCAATTACAAGCATGATGCCTTTATGTTCGGCGCTGCCGTTCCCGATGTGGAGCGGGGCCAATTCGCCGGGCTGAAGCCCTATTTCTGGCAGACAGACACCGCCGTGGCTAAGAATTCCTGGTGCTACACTGAAAACAACAATTACAAATCTGCTGTAGAGATTATCAGGGATCTGGTCGATATCGTCAGTAAAAACGGCAATCTGCTGCTGAACATTGGCCCTAAGGCGGATGGCTCCATTCCCGAGGAGGACAAGAATATTCTTCTGGAGATTGGGGAATGGCTAAAAGTCAATGGCGAAGCCATCTATGATACGTCATACTGGCGCACCTTCGGTGAAGGGCCGACAGAAATCCAGGAAGGCCAATTTACAGATGGCCAGACCAAGCTGTTCACAAGCGAGGATATCCGCTTTACGGTTAAAGGTTCTGTTCTATATGCCACCGTTCTTGTGTATCCTGAGCAAGGTACGGTTCACATTAAGTCACTTAAAGAGAAATCCCATCATTTCCAGGGAATCATCCAAAATATCAGTATATTGGGCTGCGACGAGAAACCCGCCTGGCAGAGAACGGAAGAAGCACTTATCCTTACAACAACTACTGTTGCAAGCAACGCACCCGTTGTTTTTAAAATTGAGCTTGATTAGTAAAAATTTTATGGTTTCAAATTAACACTTGCTATATAAAAGTAATATGCTATAATAAAAATATGTTAAGTTACACAGCAGATTAGGAAGCTAATACAACTACTTAGGAGGAAAATTAAATGACAACCTTAAACATCGGAATTATTCTGGGCAGCACCCGTCAAGGACGCGTGAGCCCGCAGGTAGGCGAATGGGTGAAAGGTATAGCGGATGCACGCGGAGATGCAAACTATGAAATCGTAGATATTGCCGACTATAAATTGCCTCTCCTTGGAGAATCGGATGACTATGCTCCTGCACAGGCTTGGGCGGCTAAGCTGGCTACTCTCGATGGGTTCGTCTTCATTGCACAGGAATATAATCATAGCCTTACGGGCGCACTCAAGAATGCACTGGATTCCGCCCGTGAAGAATGGAACAATAAGGCAGCGGGCATCGTCAGCTACGGCTCTGCTGGAGGCGTTCGTGCAGCCGAGCACCTGCGCGGAATTCTTGGCGAATTGATGGTCGCCGATGTTCGTGTACATCCACTATTGTCCCTGTTCACCGACTTTGAGAACGGTTCTGTCTTCAAGCCGGCTGCCCTCCACACACCTAACGTAAATGCCATGCTTGATCAAGTGCTCGCATGGAGCGGTGCCTTAAAGACCTTGCGTTCATAAATAAAGCTAGCTAAGACCCAAAAAGCCACTTCAGATGTTGAAGTGGCTTTTTCTATGACCCGGGACAGCGGCATGAATGGCAATTGGATGCTGAGACTCTAATGTAGCGAGCTTTGCTCTTGTACTGTATGAATTGGCCCTTTCGAAGAGGCCGCATCATCAGAGGAACCATGACCCGGTCCGAGCAGATTCAGGACAACCACTCCAATGACGATAAAGGCAATGCCCACAACACTTGCCGTATTAATCTTTTCCTTCCAAATAACTACCGAAATTATCACAGTTACTACTGTGCCTAGTCCAGACCAGATCGCATAGGCAGTATTTAGCGGGATGGTCTTCAGCGATATGGACAGGAAATAGAACGAACACACGAAAGCAACAACCGTCACGATGGACGGATACAGCCGGGTAAAGCCTTGAGAAGCTTTCAGCATCGAGGTTCCGAGCAGCTCACTGGAAATGGATAAGGCTAATAACAAATAAGCCATCATTTCACCTCCTTCGCATAGAGCAGTAATTCGTTTAGGATCTGCTCCTTCAATTCCTTGTCAGGGGGAGCAAGGCCAAACATTTCCGCAAACCACAACCCGTCAGCCGCAAGTCTGGCGATGGTCGATTTTACAGGGTCAAGGCCGTCATTCTCAATGTTGTGCTGCCACTGTACATATGCAGACCGGATACTATTCAATGATTCAGGATTGAAAAAGAGCGCGGAAGCCAGCACCGGACCCATGTCATTACCGACACCAATATCATCTAAGGTAGATTCGAGATAAGCCCTGCTCCATCTCCCTTTTACTTCCTTATCCCGCTCCATCCTTCTGGCGATATCGGCCTCAAAGGTCTTCGTCATCTCCTCCACTACACCGAGCACCAGCGCTTCTTTACTGGGAAAATGGTACAACAGGCCACCTTTGCTGACGCCCGCCTTCTTGGCAACCAAATCCAGAGTCAATTGCTCTCCTCCCAGTTCCTTCATCACAGCTGCGGCAGCAAGTAGAATTAGTTTTCGTTTGGGGATTTTTTCTTTCTCTTGAGCTTGCGAATCCATACTTATCACCGTCCTGAAATAACTATACCGTCTGGACGGTTTAGATGTCAAATGATCTACCCGTACAATAATCTCCCGTCAAAACAGTCGTTGATATCCGTATCCGTCCCGGAAAGCTTATGATTTTCAAGCTGAATCCAGCCGGTTGTGCCGTCAGCCATCTTGATCTTCCCATACTTCTTAGTGTCACCGCCCAGAAAATAAACCGTCTCTCCCGGCGCTACCCATTTGAGGATGTCCTGCTTCCCGGAGGTTTTGTAGATAGGAAACCGTACTTTGGCTACCCAGGGCGTTGGCGGCTCCATCGGATAAAAATCTGCAGGAGCTTCTTTCCACAAGTGATTGCTGTCCAGCTTATAATTTTCAAGATAGAACCAGCATTGAAAATCATAGGCCTGTCTCGGAGAAACCGCGGTTCCCTGCCCATCCATGGCTTGCGCATTACCGGTAAACCCGTCCAGGGTCCCCATGCTTATCAGCCTTTTTCCATTGTAATAATAGTAATATGTGGAATGCTGCGCACTCTCATTGGTATCCTCCAAGGCGAGTTCAAAATACGGGTCTTGGATATTGGCATCTACGACCTTGAAATGGGGGATGGAATTATTAGACAGGGAAATCTTCGCTGTAGTATCATTCACCATGAGAATCCATTCGTCATCTACCTCGAAGTGTTTGCTTAACGTCATATGGATATGATCATTAGCTCCGTCACCGTTCATGTCCACATGGGCATTTTGAAGTCCGGTTGAATTCTTCTCCTGCGGATATCCCAGAAAGTGATAATCCACATCCCATTGTCTCTCCAGCTTGTTTGCCGAGAGCAGTTTTTCGTATTTCTGAATCCGCTTGATATTTTGACTCTCTATTTCCGTTAAATCACCCTTATAATTCCCATCCGCCTTGTACCAGCGTTTACCCGCAAAGAAGGTATTGAGGTCGGCCCGTTCAAACACTAATCCATGCCGGGCAAAAATCTCATTCCGGGCCAGCTCCAGCATTCTGCTGTCGATGTTGCTGAGATTGTCTTCCGTTAATAACGTTGTGCTGCTTTCCCGAAATACATAGTCTCTGCCCTTGAAAGCTTGAGTATCCTTGCTTTGATCGTTTTTTGTAGTTTGGTGCACCTCAGGCGGCTTATCCGGCTGTGCGTCTTTATGGGTATCACATCCGACAATTTGCAGCGGCAAGGCTGCTATGAGTAATAACAGTTGGAGTTTATGACGATTCAATTTAGCATCCTCCTTTCATGTAGCTGAAGTAGAAACTAAATAAGAAATCTTCAGGTCTGCCCCTCACGCAAACTCTGCTCCAGCCGCTCCATATCTAGGGAAGTCTCTATTCCTTCCCGATGCCAATGCAGCACACAGCCTGAATAATGAAGCAGCACACATTGTGGCAGATATCCCATTTCCCGTGCTTTATAGCCCCCTGAGATGAGATTCAGCACACAAGCTACTCCGATAATGCCAACCTCTCCCACACGTATACGCTCCTGACCAAAAGCGGTAGAGGCATGCGGTATCATCAGCACCTTACAGCCATAGACTTCGGCCAGAGCTGTTACTTCTTGTACCCGGCAGGTTTTGGAGCAGCGTCTGCAGACGTACCCGGGCCCCTCCTGTACAGCCTGGCATTTCCCGGCGGTTTTGTTACGCATGCAAATGGGCAGAAAAACTATTTTTCCAGGTGCTGCATGAAAGCCGTCATAAAATACCCGGTTCATGATCTCGGCACCGACCATGTTCAAATGGTACTCCACCCGATTCCTGCTGCAGAATATACGGTTTTCCTGCCATCTCAGACGTTGGCGGTTGTTCTCAATATAAGTGTCTACGTTCGAGGTGTACCTGCCCAGACATTCCAGACTCCGCCGTTCAAACCATACAGCCTTCCGAACCACCCTTTGCAATATGCCTTCGCCCTCCTTCTCCGGCAATCCCCGCAGAAAATCCAGCCAGACCTTTAGCCGCCTACTCTCTTGCTCAAACTCACCACTGGCGCGAAGCCACCCTAGCAATTTGGCTAATGAATGCAGCTGTATTCGTTCATCCACATGTCGGCGCCGGGCCAACACCGAAGTTCCAGCAATTCCCTTAAACCGGTCTACGACTCGGCGCGCCTCTTGGCTTCGGCTTCTAAGCGTGTACAGTGAGGATAACAGCTTACCCATGTACACACTTCCCGCAGTCGCCCTTGATCTGTATACATTCCACAGTACGCCAATCATCAGCAATTCAAGTGCATAGATATTATGATCGAAGGCTTCCAGTTTTCGCAATGCGATATACTGGCTGAACTTGGATATAGACTGATCTTCATGCCATTTCTCCAGAACTTCATCGGTAAACACAGCAACATCTGTATAGTATTGATCTGCTCCTCCGTCTTCACCGGTTAAGGAATACGTTGGTGCATCGCGACGCTCGTCCAAAGAGATCATCTCCCGTTTCACTATACCAACAAGGTAGCATTTCACCTGCAGACTGTCAGTGACTTTACGTCCGGACCTAAAGATTTTCCGATGGAAACGTGATAGGATAGTGGGACGATATTTATAGGTAAGGAGTGACTGAGATGAACCAGCTTGTATTTTTTCTAGGACCGGCGGGTGCCGGCAAAACAACCCTGGCCAAAGCGGTCGCGTCACGCCGTAAAGCTGCTGTCCTGGATATGGACATTCTGCTCCGGCCTGCTGCAGATGTAATCATGAATATGCACGGTCTGGACCCCGATGACAGGGATTCAGCCGAATATAAAAAGCTTTGCCGCGATCTGGGCTACCGGATCACGATGGATGCTGCGCTCGACAATATGGGACTGGAATGTGATGTATTTGTAGTGGGTCCATTTACCAAGGAAGCCGAAGACCCTGGATGGATAAGTAGTGAGCTGGCCCGGATCGGCCGGACCTTGGAAGAGATTGAAGTTAAGGTTGTGCTGGTGAGCCTGGGTAACGCCGAGCTGTACCGGGCACGGATTGAAGGCAGGCACTCGCCGCTGGATGATTGGAAGTTTCAGAATTGGGAGATGTTCCGCACATCATTAGGAAGCCGAACGGTTTCCTGGCCGCTTCCGGCGGAAAATATCATACAGATTGATAATTCGAATCCGGATGTTCAAGGTGCGGTCGACGCAGTCGAAACGTTTATTTTCGGTTCGGCTTAATACAACGCCATCATTAATTTATCCCTAAGGCTTACCCCTCTAGCCCATGAAGCTGCTTGAACTCCTCAGGCCGCATACCGGTGACATGTTTGAAGACCGCACAGAAGTAGCTGGTATTCTCAAATCCCGCCTGCTCTGCAATCTCATAAATTTTCTTCTCCCTGCCGCTGAACATCAGCTGCTTGCTGCGGTTGATCCGCTGCTTGTTAATGTAAGTTACAGGCCGTTCATGAAGTGTCCGCTGGAACAAACGGCATAAATATTGAGGAGAGATCGAAACTACCTCAGCTAATTCTTTGAGCGGCAGTGTCCGGTGCAGATTCTGTTCGATATGCTGCAGCACCGGCTTGATGCGTTCCAGCTCATCCTGTCCGTCTGTCGGTGCCGACAACTGTGCTTTGAGATCAAGCATCAATGCATACATCAGCTTGGAACGTTCCATATTCACAGCAAGACTGTTGCCATGGGACAGCTCCAGCATTTTTTGCAGAGGATTCAGCAGTGAGAGATCGTTCAGCCGTCCTGGTCCCGATTCCCGGATTCCGGCATACGTCAGAAGTCTTCCCGCCTCCCTTCCATTAAAAGATACCCAGGACAGTCTCCATTCAGCGCTGATTGGCGCATAGGCATGAGCAACATGCGGAAACAGAAAGAAAACATCCCCCGGCTCCACAATGTACCGTCTATCCTTTATAAACAGTTCCCCTTTGCCCTCAAGAACCTGATGCATTTGATAGTCCGGGAACCCCGTGGGCCGCTCCAATTCCGGTTGATGCTCCCAGAATCCGATAGTTGTTGCATATAGTGGAAGCGCCTCGATTTCTTCTGTTTCGCAAAAGATCAATGTACTCTCCATGTCAGTTCTCCTGTTTCATATTATGATATAGAAGTGAATATTCTTTTATATATCTTGAAGTGTTGGCATTTTATAATATGAATATAATAATATAAGGAGATGTTAATGTGCGCAACAAATTTACCTATGAGCCCCCTGCAAATGGATACCCGGAATGGAATAACAACCCGGAGATTTTTCAGCTGAACCGCCTGGATGCGCATGCTTCCATGATCTCATATCCAAGTATCTCCGAGGCGCTCAAGGGTGAACGGGCAGGTTCACCTAATTATCACCTGCTGAACGGAAACTGGAAGTTTGCTTTTGCAGAGACACCTGAGAAGCGCATCAAAGACTTTTATTCAACAGATTATGACAGCAGCAGCTGGGCCGAAATTCCCGTCCCTTCCCATTGGCAGTTTCAGGGTTATGACTACCCTCAATATACGAATGTCCGTTATCCGTGGGTGGTATCCGAGCCGGATTTGAAGCCTCCTTTTGCCCCAACGAAGTACAATCCTGTAGGCTCCTACATCCGTACCTTTACAGTGCCGGAGGATTGGGCGGGCCAGCCGGTGTATATCAGCTTCCAGGGCGTTGAGTCTGCTTTTTATGTATGGGTGAATGGTGAGCTCGCAGGTTATGGGGAAGATACCTTTACACCTTCCGAATACGATATTACGGCCTACCTGCAAGAAGGGGAGAATACGCTGGCGGTTGAAGTCTACCGCTGGTGTGATGCCAGCTGGCTGGAGGATCAGGATTTCTGGCGGCTCAGCGGTATTTTCCGTGATGTCTATCTGTATACGGCCCCTCCTGTACACATTGCCGACTTCTTCGTGCACACCAACTTGGATGAGCAGTACGCCAATGCGGAACTCAGCGTGGATGTGAAGGTGGAGAATTATTTTAATACGGAAGCAGGCACCTGTACGGTTGAAATCCAGCTGTATGACGGTGCTGGCAAGACCGTGTGGGCCGCTCCTGTATCTGCAGGCGTTTCCTTTGGAGATGGTGAATTGCAGCAGCTGAAGCTCGGGGCTACAGTAGTCGGACCTGATAAATGGAGCGCTGAAAAGCCGAATCTATATACTCTTGTCCTTTCTTTAAAGAATGAACAGGGTGTATTGCAGGAAGCGGTCAGCACTAAGGTTGGCTTCCGCACCTTCGAAATTAAGGACGGCCTGATGAAGATTAACGGACAACGGATCGTCTTCAAGGGTACGAACCGCCATGAGTTCTCCTGTGAGACCGGACGCGCACTCGGCAAAGAAGATATGATTCGTGATATTGAGCTGATGAAGGCTCATAATATCAACGCTGTTCGAACCTCGCATTATCCGAATCAGTCGCTCTGGTATGAGCTGTGTGATGAATATGGACTCTACGTGATCGATGAGACAAACTTGGAGACGCACGGTTCCTGGCAATATGGTCAAAAAGAGCTCCATGACGGCAACGTTCCTGCCAGCAGACCCGAATGGCGTGTCAATGTACTTGACCGCTGCAATTCCATGATGCAAAGAGACAAGAACCATCCATCCGTGATCATCTGGTCGCTTGGCAATGAGTCCTTCGGAGGCGATAACTTTATCGCGATGCATGATTATCTGCGTGAAGCGGATCCGAGCCGGATCGTTCATTATGAAGGCATCTTCCATTACCGGCCGTCGGACGTGGCAAGCGATATTGAATCCACAATGTACATCAAGCCGCGGGAAGTTGTGGAATATGCGAAGAATGATCCGAAAAAGCCTTACATCCTCTGCGAATACAGCCATGCGATGGGCAACTCATGCGGAGGTCTGCATTTATACACAGAGCTGTTCGATCAATATGATATCATTCAGGGCGGATTCATCTGGGATTGGGTTGATCAGGCTATCCGCACGACTACAGCCGAAGGCATTTCCTATCTGGCATATGGTGGAGATTTTGGAGAAACGCCTCATGACGGTAATTTCAGCGGCAATGGGCTGCTCTTCGCTGACCGTACCGTTACCCCTAAGCTGCTTGAGGTTAAGAAGTGCTATCAGAATTTGAAAATAACCGCTGCGGATCTGGCTCAAGGCCGTTTTGAAATCCGCAACAACTACCTGTTCACGAACATCGCTGAGTATGAGTTGAAATGGACAGTAGCCTTGGGTGGTGCAGTTGTTCAGGAAGGTGTAATGCAGGTCTCTGCTGAACCAGGGAGAACGGCCGAGTGCACCATTCCTTACGACCAGAGCACAATTGTGAACGATCAAGAAGCAGTATTGACTCTGTCCTTCACGCAGCCTGCCGCTACAGCATGGTCTGAAGCAGGACATGAGGTTGCCTGGGAACAATTTATATTGTCGCCGCATGTCGAAGTAAGCCCCTCTGTGTATACTTCCACTGCTGGAAGTACCTTGCGCATCACGGAGCCGACGGATCAGCTTACCGTTCAGGGAGATAGCTTTGCTCTAGCCTTCAATACTACAACAGGTGACCTGTTCTCTTATACTTCTTCCGGCAAAGAACGCTTGCTTGCACCGGTAAGACCGAATTTCTGGAGAGCGGTGACGGACAACGATCTGGGTAACGGACTCGATAAACGCTGTGCGGTATGGAAGGATGTCTCTTATAACAGAACACTTACCGGCTTCTCTTATTCTGCAGATGATAGTCTTTGCACAGTGACAGTGAACTACCTGCTGGGTACTGAGCCCGCTTCCACCTTGCTGCTGCAATATAAGATTACACCGGACGGAACGGTGGATATTTCACAGGAGCTGAATCCAGGAAGCGATACATTGCCGGAAATCCCCGAATTCGGATTGCTCTTTGAACTGGACGGGGAGCTGGATACGATCTCCTGGTACGGCAAAGGCCCGCATGAGAACTACTGGGACCGCCAGACAGGTGCCAAGCTGGGACGTTACACAGGGAAGGTAAAAGATCAGTTCGTTAATTACCTCAAACCACAGGAGTGCGGCAACAAAACTGGAGTTCGCTTTGCTTCCCTTACTGAGAGTGCAACCGGCAACGGATTTCATGTGGAGAGCACCTTGCCGATGGAAATCAATGCGCTCCCTTGGACGCCTGAAGAGCTGGAAGCCAGCGATCATACCTACAAATTGACTCCTTCCACCAAAAGCGTACTGCGAGTCAATTACAAACAAATGGGTGTCGGCGGAGATGACAGTTGGGGTGCTCCAACGCACGATGAGTTCACCCTGCCGGCCAACCGTCCTTACAGCTTCCGCTTCACACTGTCTGTTCTTTAATCACTAAGAGATTCATGAAAATGAAAAAGGCGCGTTTCCCTTTATAATGAGGGGAAACGCGCCTTTTATCGATTCTGTGGATTAATCTTTTGTGCAGATTCAGAGGTGCAATTTCACCACAAATAATAAATTTAATAAAACAGGTAATCCAATTACTGATAGTATTGTGATTGCAGTACGTACTTTTTTATGATCTCTTAATATCAACAATAAAAACTTATACCCTAAAATACCGATGAATCCACCCACACTATTTAAAATGATGTCATCTATATCGGATGCTCCAATGCCAAAAAGCCCCTGAATGGTTTCAATTAATAAACTCACTATGAATATAAATAGCAGATTGGTTATTACTTTTTTATTGGCTCTGAATAGTGACAAATATGCGCCCAGAGGAATAAAGATTTCTATATTGCCGCCCACATTAGCGAAAGCGAAACTTTTTATACTGGCTGAGTTGCTAAATACATACTCCTTTATACTATAAAAAGGAATGAGATTGATTGACCTATGTAATGTCCTCTGATTATTAAACACATCCACAAGTGATACTCTTGATAAGATAAATATTTTAAATAAAAAAAGTATGTAACATATGAAAACTCCATATAAAATGACTGTTTCAATTCTCTCTCGTTTATTCATAATACCTCTATTTTTCATTTCTTTCCGCCTATTCTCTGAAATTCAGTATATATATTTTGTTATGAACCACTTGGGCGGATATACCATAAGATACGGTATACATGATCTAAGCCTATGCTTCAGAAGCCAGTTTGTACGAAGCTAGTGCAAGGAACATAGGCTAAACGTTAAGGAGGAAATTCCATGCAATACCACTGGAGACCCTACTTTCCCGCCGAGAAGAAATGGGTGGCCAATGGCGACCAGATTGTGGAATTCCTCAGCCGCCTCAATCCGTATTACCCCAAGGAAGAATTCAGACAAATGTTCTATCAGCATCTTGCATTGACAAAAGGGGAAGCAGTAGCTCTGCTCCAAAAGGATTACAAACAAAGTGTTCAGCTGTATGATTCCATCGAAAGGGGAGCATTGGCCATGGCTGATATGCTCACTAATTCGATCATCCGACAGTTCCCGCAGTGCTTCTAATGAATTGCCTCACGTGGGTGAATGGTGACTTCACTCCAAGTATTGACCGGCTTCCTTGAAGCTACCAATTAGCCCAGCGCCAACTGCCGCGCACAAGGCCGCACCGATGGCAGCTTCCTCCGAAGTTGAACTAAGTGTAAGGGGCAGTCCGAACCGCTCTTCCACCTTGGTGCACAGAGCCGGGTTTGCGCGCAACGCGTTGCCGGAGCCGATCAATCGAGTCCAGTGATTCTCAGAACTCATTTGCTTCATACGATTATAAAAAGCATATAGCTCATCAACCATGCCTTGAAGAAAAGCATGGGTCAGCAGGCCCGGAGTGAAATTGTCCAGCGTAATCCCATCTATGCTTCCCCGCGATTCAGAATGCAGCCGTGTCCCCAGAAATTGCGGATTCACAGACAATCCCTCAGTGGACGGTTGCCCGTCTCCGAGTAATTTATCCATAAATGTGTACATATCCTCCTGGGTCTCTCCGGTATAAGCTTCTATAAGCTCACGGATAAACTTCTCCAGAAGCGCATAGGATTTCCCGCCGCTCAGCGCGGCTCCGACCATCAACACACCGCCACCCGGATACGGGCGTGCCTCCAAACCCTCAGCTCCGATGCCCGAATGATTCATCAGAACGGAGAGCTGGCTTCCGGTGCCGATGTTCAGCAGTATCGATTCTTCGGTAAATGGCACGCTACCCAGAAAGCTCGCCTGATTATCTCCGAGAGGTGTAAATACCGGAATACCTTCCCGGGTTAATCCCAACAGCGTTCCGGATGAAGTTACCTTAGGCAACAGGTCTATATTTATACCTAGCCGTGCAATGGCTTCTTTGTCAAAATCACCCTCAGGGATGCTGTAGCATCCCATTCCTGCAGCTTGGGTGGGATCAACCAGCGGCAACGTCCGCCCGGTAAGTCTCATGGCAACATAATCAGCAATGGTACAGAAGCTGACTGCCCCGGGTGGGACAAGGTCATGCTGCAGGTTATATAAATGAGTTGCCAGCCCGTAACCGGGCGCAACTGGATAGCCGGTGCTCTCCCTCAGTTTCTGCGCTACTGTAAATTGATCATCGTAAGGTTGACCGCCTCTGCCATCCTGCCAGGAGTAAAGCGGGGTCAGATGTTTCCCGGCAGCGTCCGTATACACTATGCCGTGCATTTGTCCGGTCAGACCGATTCTCCGGACCTCCGGCTCCACCGCCGACAAGTTGCTTAGTATACCTTGCACTATATTTAGAATGACTGCGGGATCTTGTAGACGTTCCCAGTCCTCCCGGCTGGCACGCAAGTGCGCCGAATTCTTTTCAGTGATAGAGTGCACAGCCCTGCGGTGTTCCAGATCATAGACCAAACCCGTTATGGAGGTCGTTCCTATATCCATTCCGATGATTTTCACATGCTTGCCTCCTATGTTGAATCTGTTGCGTTATTTCTTATGATTTCTTTTGAAGAACAACAGGTTGAGGGTATATCTTGCAAAGAGCATATCCAATAAGGCCTCCGAGCACATTCAGAATCAGATCATCCACATCAAAGCTGCCCATGGCCAAGAGAACCTGTGTGCATTCCAGAGCTGCACTCCATGCTAAAGAGAATAAAAAAGCAGTGAGGAAGCTTCCTTTGCCCGATAGCCGGACGAAAATTCCCTGCGGAATAAAGAGGGCAATATTCCCGAACAAATTCATGAAATCATTGGGCTGCGAGAGCCGGTCCAGATTGCGGTTGATAGAGACAAAGGGAGTAAAGTTGGCAAATGCCAGCCGGTTCTGAATCATCCCAGGGTCTTCCAGCACACTGTGCAGCTGACGCCAGAGCACTTGGACATCCACGGCTCCATACTTAAACAAAATAATTTTTATCAGCAGGTACACGTATAGAGCATATCCCAGTATCAAAAATTTCCGGTTCCGTCGCTTCATCTTTTCCCCCATTTGCTCAGTTCTACAGTGACGATTACCCCATCGATGTTGTTTCCTGAAATCTCATAAGGATGTCCCGCCGGCAATTGAACACTGTCAAGCTCCGAACCCGGTACATAGAGTATGAGATATTTTCGGTTGTCGACCGTGACCTTCAGACGTTTCTGTTGTTTGAGATCGGCAAGATATTCCTCCAGCACCAGGTTCTTCTCCTTCATCAGCAGACTGTGCGGCAGCCCGACATATCGGAAATGCCATGCCTCGTATTTAATCCCGGTGATATTTGTCTTGTCTTTAGGATACCTCAGGATAAATCCATAATGCCATGCGTTGGCCAGCAGCCAGTCCCCCTCCGGAGAATGAGCTATCTCTCCAAGCGATGAGCCAATGTCCAGCGACAACCCTGTGTTATGCTCACTGTGACCCGCAGGAAGTGCGTAATCCGCACCTTTTTCACGATAGAGCTTACGCTGCTCATCTTGATCCCGATACCCGCTGCTGATGCGGAAATGCTCCACCCCAACCCTGGCAGCCGCTTCAGTCAATTCAGAGAACCGTTCGGTTACGCTCCGGGACAGCTCGATGGAATGATCCAGCAGTCCGAAGCCCTGCGTCAGCTCCTCATGCTCTGAAAGTGCAACGATATCCGTAGAAACACCTTTCGTATGTATGCGATAATCCTTATTGACCAAAATGAGATTTCCCTGGTGAATTTGTGCTTTGTCTATCTTTATGGTGACAGAGTCTTCGGCAGAAGCGGATATTTCTGACGTATGCTCTGTAATGGAGGGATTATGTCCCGGCAGTCCTTCCTTTAGAAAAAACCTGAATACGATGACCAGCAAAACAATGCACAAAAAAAGCCACTTCTTCAATGCAAGCATCTCCCTTTATCATGTGTAAGACCAGATTATAGGGAAAAGCTTAAATACAAAGTGGCCTAAAAATAAAATTTTCCTTAAACTGAAGCCATGACCCCTATCAAGCATTAAGCGGTAAAGTCACTTTGAAAATGGTACTTGTGATACTACTCTCTACTGTGATGGTGCCGCCATGGCGCTCGACGATATTTTTGGCGATAAAAAGTCCAAGACCCGTACTGTTCTTATCCGATGTGCGTGCCCGGTCACCCGTATAGAACATATCAAAAAGGAACGGCAGCTCTTCCGGTGGGATGAAATGGCCGTAATTCATGACCTGAACAACCGCGTTTCCTTCCTCCGCCCTGCAGTGTATGTCCACATATTGCCCATCCCTGCCGTAGCGCGCCGCATTAGTCAAAAGATTCTCAAAGACACGTGCGAGCAGCTCCCCTTCTGCAGGAATCATCAGCTGTGGCGTAATATGCAGCCTGGAAACCAGTTTGTTCTTCTCAAACAGCGGATACAACTCTTCATTGAGCTGGAACAGCAGCTCGCTTAGATCAATGGGCTTCTTCTCCACAGTAAGCATCCCGTAATTCATACGGGTAATCTCGAAAAGCTCTTCAATCAGCTTCTCCAGACGCTGGGATTTAGTATAAGCAATCAGGGTATAATGCCTTGCCTGCTCTGCTGACAAATCCGTGGATTTCAGGATGTAATCCAGATAGCCCAGCACCGACGTCAGCGGTGTGCGGATGTCATGCGCCAGATTCAGCACCAGCTGATCCTTGCTGCTCTCGGCAAAATCCCCCCTCGCCACAGCCTTTTGCAGCTGTTCACTTGCCCGGTTGATGTCGTCTGCAATAACCTGGAACTCGTCATGAGAGGCAATATCCACGCGGGCGCTGAAGTCACCGTTGGCGAGATTGTGGATGCCTGAGGAGATTTTATCAAAATAGGTGGCGTAGCGTTTGGTCAGCAGAAAGAAGAAGAAGATCGCCAGCGGCACAAACAGAATTAGAAAAAAGTTAACATCGCCGACCTTGTTCATGAAAACCCGCAGACGGACAATATCGTCTTCTGCCAGGACCTGCTTATGATAGTACATTTGGAGCCCTTTATAAACCAGATAAGTGAAGAGACCCGAGATCAGCATACTGAGTCCGAACAGCATCAGCATACTAGTGCGGAAACTGCGTTGTTGTCTAGCCATTGAATGCATACCCTACTCCCCATACCGTTTTGATGAACTTCTTGGGGTCCTCGCCCAGCTTCTTCCGGAGGGTGCGGATATGAACCATCACGGTATTCCCGCTGTCGTAATAGGACTCGCCCCATACCTGTTCAAAGAGATTCTCTGCACTGAACACTTTGTTCGGATGACTGGCAAGCAGGTGCAAAATATCAAATTCTTTTGGAGTCAGCTCAACGGTCTGCCCATAGATCGTAACCGTGCGTGTTTCCGGGTCAATGATCAGTCCGCCAACCTGCAGGCTGGACAGGGTATCTGCAGCCGGCTGGTTCAACTGCATGGCCCGGCGAAGCTGGGCATTGACCCGGGCCACCAGTTCCATCGGGTTAAACGGCTTAGTCATGTAGTCATCCGCACCAAGGACAAGCCCCGTTATTTTATCCAAATCAGATGCCTTGGCACTCAAAAAAATAATCGGCATGCGGTGCTGCTCACGGATCTGCCGGGTGACCTCATGACCATCCAGCTCAGGCATCATGATATCCAGTATCGCTAAGTCAACCGGCTGGGTTTGCACTACATGCATAGCCGCTCTACCATTCAATGCCTTGACCGTAAGGTAGCCTTCCTTCTCCAGGTGCATGGCAATCAGATCGGCGATCTCCGCTTCATCATCCGCAATCAAGATTGTAATCGGCTTCATTTCGTCACAGCCTCCAGTTTCAGATGCCTCCCATTATACTTGAAACTGCCATTCCCCGCACCCTCTGCGTCTATCCTCACCCAAACACAAAAAAACCGCTCTAATAGAGAGCGATTTGTAGTGTCCCAGGATTTCCTTACTTACCGTAGATCCTTAATTCTTAGATTAGAGCTGAACAGTCCGGAAGGGCTGGTCAGCTTATAGGAAGGATAGTTCTCCTCTGCTTGCAGCGTCATAGTGGGATCAAACAAAGATTCCTGCTGGCGGTCACACACGAAGACGAAGGGCTCGTTCTGAAAAACGATGTCTGTATCACTAGGTCTGTCAATAATTCGGATTACAAGAACTCCATTGCAGCCGCAATCCTCGGTATCGTAGAACAACTTAAGATATCCCGGCTTACCACCTAGATTTTCCTCAAGGCGTCCGGTTGTCACTTGGTCCAATTGAATCTGCATCTCACCGTTCTCTCCTTTGCATCAGTAAAATACAACACTGTAATCTCTGCAAAGTATAGTCCGTTTGAACCTCTAGGTCCAGTGATTGCGGTCACTTCAATTATGACACTCCGGCAAAAGGCACACCCGGCTTTAGCCGATCCGGGAGCGTACACCCTTTTGAAGCCCCAGTAGCTGATCTCTTACCGCCACGGATTCACCAATAATGATAAGGGCCGGATTGCTAATCTTCAGTGCGGCAGCCAGCTTATCAATATTCCCCAGCGTTCCTGTCACTGTCCGTTCGCGGGCAGTCGTTCCATTCTCGATCAGGGCCGCCGGTGTTGCCGGATTCTTCCCGAACTTCAATAACTGTTGCCGGATGTCACTTAGTGTACTAACACCCATATAAATAACGAGCGTATCTACACTATGGACAAGACCCTCCCAGTGTGCAGCTGAAGCCTGATCATGGCAGCGGCTCCCGGTTACAATCGCAAACGATGCAGCCAACCCGCGGTGAGTCAGCGGAATTCCGGCAGAAGCCGCAGCACCGATGGCCGATGTGATGCCAGGAATGACTTCATAATCGATGCCGGCAGCAGCTGCAGCCAATGCTTCTTCGCCGCCTCTCCCGAAGACATAGGGGTCTCCTCCCTTTAACCGGACGACATGATTACCTGCAGAAGCATACTTAATAATTAGCTTCTCAATAGCCTCCTGCGGCATGGAATGATGCCCGGGCGCTTTCCCGACATAGATCCGAAGCGCTTCTGGCTTGCCGTAGCTGAGAATTTCTTCATTCACCAGCCGATCATAGAGAATTACATCAGCGGTTTGTATTCTGCGCATGGCCTTGATGGTAAGGAGTTCCGGGTCACCTGGACCTGCTCCGACAATAGACACACTTCCTTGGATCATAGGCTTCCCTCCAGAGTCAAATAGATGGAACCACTTCTCCTGTCCACTTCAACCTCATAAGTGACTACATGACCATGATCCGGCGCCTGCACAGCCCCGCTGCGCAGATCAATACGCCAATCATGCAGCGGACAGTGCACCTTGGAACCACAGACCATTCCCTCCGACAAGACTCCGCCTTTATGCGGACATTTATTCTCTACAGCAAGGACTTCTCCATCCGACAGGCGGAATAGTGCGATTTCTTTGTCACCCATTCTGACGATGCGGGAGCCTTTCACATCAATATCCGTCACCTTGCCCACCAGTATTTTGGTCATTGTCATATGGCTTCCCCCTCCAATACCTTCTTCATCTCAGACAGTTGCTCGAAATTTTTACGCAGCTCCGGTTCATTCACGATTTGCTTCCAAGGATCCGTTATAAGACTGAGTGCAGTCTGGATTCTCTCCTGAAGGGCAAGGCGGTCCTCCCGTACCTCAAGTGCAGCTTTGATACTGTCCAGGCCTACCCTTTCAACCCATTGCGCGGTCCGCTCATTCCACCCGGCATTCTCCCGGTAATATTGCAGGAAAGCGCTGGACCACTCCATGACCTCATCATCGGTTTTGACCACACAGAGCAAGTCGGTTGCCCGTACATGTACACCGCCATTGCCTCCAATGTGCAGTTCCCATCCGCCATCAATCGCTACTACGCCAAAATCCTTAATCGTAGCTTCCGCACAATTGCGGGGACAGCCTGATACTGCAAGCTTAACCTTACCTGGTGTGTTCAGCCGTTCAAATGCTTTTTCAAGCTTGATTCCCATGCCCATGGCATCCTGGGTTCCGAACCGGCAAAAGGTAGAGCCCACGCAGGTTTTGACCGTACGCAGTGTCTTTCCGTAAGCATGTCCTGAAGGCATATCCAGCTCTTCCCACATCTTGGGCAAATCTTCTTTTTTGACTCCGAGCAGATCCAGTCTTTGACCACCGGTAAACTTCACCAGAGGAACATCAAATTTGGCAGCAACCTCGGCGATCTTCATGAGTTCAGCGGGAGAGGTTACCCCGCCATAGATCCGGGGAACAACGGAGTAGGTTCCATCTTTCTGGATATTGGCATGATAGCGTTCGTTGGTAATGCGGGATTCCTTTTCATCCACATATTCTTCCGGCCACAGCATTCCCAAATAGTAATTCAGCGAAGGACGGCATTTGGGACAGCCCTCTTCGTTATTCCATTCCAGGACATTCATGACTTCCTTGACGGTCTTCAGCTCCATGCGCTTGATTTCCGCGACAATCTCGTCACGTCCCAAGGTGGTGCAGCCGCAAATCCCTTCCTTCACCGTTACAACATGATCTCCGGCATATAATTGAAGAAGTCCCTCCACCAGGGGTTTGCAGCCGCCGCAGGATGCGGAGGCTTTGGTGCAGGCCTTGATCTGGCCCACACTTGTGCAGCCTCCGGATTGAATGGCTTCGGCAATGGCTCCTTTCGAAACTCCGTTGCAGCCGCAAATAATTTCATCATCGGCCATCCCTTCAAGCCGGTTGCCTTTGGGAGAAGCCAGCGCATCTGAGGATATACCAAGCAGCAGTTCTTTTTCTTTGCCTTTAATATTCTCACCGTTCTTTATTATGGAGAAGAGCTGTGCACCATCACCCGTATCACCGAATAATACCGCGCCGACCAGCTTATCATCCTCAATAACCAGCTTCTTATAAACCCCGTCGATCTCGTCCTGATATCTAAGCGCCCGGGTACCCGGCCGTTCTATGAACTGGCCTGCTGAGAATACATCGACACCGGACACCTTCAGTTTGGTCGAGGTTACAGAGCCGGAATAACCTTCCGTGGCGACCTGCGCCAGTCTTTTGGCAAGAACCGCACCTTGTTCGTACAGTGGAGCCACAAGTCCATAAGCGATCCCTCTGTGCTCGGCACATTCACCTACGGCGTAAATTCCAGGAATATTAGTCTCCATAAAATCATTGACGATGATGCCCCGGTTAATCTCTACGCCGCTCTTCTGCGCCAGTTCAACATTGGGTTTGATCCCCACTGCCATAACGATCAGATCCGCCTCGGCAACCTCACCGTCTGCGAACAGCAGGCTTTTGACTCTCTTTTTGCCGAGAATCGCTTCGGACTGCTTGCTCAGCAGGAACTTCATCCCCTGCTCTTCCAGCTCCTTGCGGAGCATGATGGAAGCCGGTTCATCTAACTGGCGTTCCATAATATACGGGTGAATGTGGACAACAGATACTTCCATTCCCAGATGAAGCAAACCTCTGGCCGCTTCCAGTCCCAGCAGCCCTCCGCCGATAACTACAGCTTTACGGTACGTTTGTGAGGTTTCCTGCATCATCTGACAATCCTTGATGTCGCGGAAAGCGATTACGCCTTCCTTATCTGCTCCCGGCAGCGGCAGCATAAACGGATTGGAGCCAGTAGCCAGAATCAGCTCATCATAAGGCAGCACCACCCCTTGATCCGAGAATACTTTGCGCTGTACCGTGTCAATTTTTGTAATGGTATGACCCATATATAGACGGATCCCGTGGCTGTGGTACCACTCTAGATCATTGATGACGATTTCTTCCATGCTGGTCCCGCCTGCCAGGACAGAAGACAGCATAATCCGGTTGTAATTTGGATGCGGTTCGGAGCCGAAGATGGTAATCTCGTAAGCCTCCGGGGATAATTTCAATAAATGCTCGATGGCCCGTACCCCCGCCATTCCGTTGCCCACCAATACGAGTTTTTTGCGAATATGTGACATCTGTCTCTCTCCTCTCCATGTGAGCAACAGAAAAAGCCCGCTTCACTCCGCACGGAAACATACATCTTCCGATTGCGAAAAGTGAAAGCAGGCGCCATTGCCGCTTCAAGCGAATACACCATTGTATTCGTAGACTTGATGAATTTGTTAAACCGACTATACTACAGGAGCTCTAATTACGTCAATATTGTTAACACATAAATTTTAAAATTTTAAATTTATCGACAAAACAAGCATTTCTGTGTTATATAATATTACATCATCTATGTTTCGTGGCTACGCTGCTGCTGGTTCATCACAACCGGTGACTACGATATAAAAGGAGCGTCAAACTATGCATTCCCTGTTGATAATTCAGAATAACAAGACAGAGAACGTCACAGAAGAGCGTTCAACAACAGGCCCGGATACCCTGCTTCGTTCCTGCGGCTATGTGGTCTCAGCGGCAGCTTCACCAGAAGAGGCGACGTTGATGATCCGAGATGCGGATGCCTCCATCCTCGATCTGCCCGTTACAGAGATCAACACCTGGAGAGCATCGCTGATGAAGTGCAAAACGGCTCCCATTCTATGGTGGTGTACCTCATTAACTTCAACCTTATCCGCTGCTGCCTGTGAAGAAAATATTATGGTAGACGGAATCTTGTCCCCCGCCATGCAGTCTCAGGAAATCCATTGGATTCTTCATTTCAGCGCCAGACAATGCTTCGAGCGCCAGCAATGGCTGAAGGAGCGGGAGCAGCTTCTATCACGGATTGAAGAGCGCAAATGGATTGATATGGCCAAAGGCATCCTCTCCAAAGCCAAAAATATCAGTGAATCGGAAGCCTATGATCTTCTTCGCAAGCAGGCCATGAATGAACGCAAACGAATGGTTGATGTAGCGACTTCTATCGTCAAGGTATATCAGCTGCTGCAGGATCAAACTTAAGGAGAATCCATATGATTAATATTCTAAAAGAAGTCGCCCGGGGCAAACGGGGTGCCCGGGACTTAACCTACATTGAAGCGGAAGCCGCAGCGGAGTCGATTCTGAAACAGACGGCTTCTCCCGTCCAGATCGGTGCCTTTCTAATCGCAGAGCGCATCAAGCTGGAGAGCATTGAAGAGCTGGAGGCCTTTGTAGCGGTCTGCCGGAAATATGCCCACCGTGAACCGGTTCAACAGGGATTGGATTGCGCAGGACCATATGACGGCCGTATAAAATCCTTTGCCGCCACCTTCCCGACCTCTTTTGTCTTAGCTGCAGCCGGGCTTCCTGTCACGCTTCACGGTTCAGCTTCCTTACCGCCTAAATGGGGAATCACCCTGCAGGATATCATTCAAGAAACCGGGATTGAGGTCGGTGCGCTTGGCAAAGCTGAAATGATTGAATCCGCTGTCAAGAGCGGTGTGCTGTTCGTGGATTCTGAAAAGTGGTGTCCACCCTTAGCAGACATTCGTAATCTCCGTGAGGATATTGGGATGCGCACTATTTTTAACACGGTAGAAAAGCTGATTGATTATTCCTGCTCGCCTTATATTGTATATGGAATTTATCACAACACAGTATTTGACCGTATATCCAGAATCATTATCAAACTTGGATACCGCAAAGGCTTGGTCGTACAAGGTGCGGAAGGGTCAGAGGATCTATACATCGACCGCGCTAACCGGGTATATACCGTTTCCGGCGGCACCGCGCAACTGGATATTATCGATCCGGAGTCGCTCGGCCTGGAAACGCCGGTGCCGGAAATGGACTGGACCCCCCGGCTGCAGCTGTTGACGGCGGAAGCGGTGCTCCAAGGCGGCGGCCACATCGCCTTTTACAATCAGGTGCTGCTTAATGCGGCAGTCCGGCTGCATCTGGCCGAAAAGGTCAATTCCATTGAAGAAGGTGTCTACACCTGTAAGCATTTGCTGGATAACGGTGAGGCATGGGGAATATATCAGCAATGGAAACACTCGCTCCTGGGCAACAAGGCTCCGTCCGGGTCCGGCTTGTCCATATAAGAGCTAAAAAGCGCGCATCCGAGTCTACATGGATACGCGCTTTTTGTTCGATGTTGATATCGCATGTTTTGTGAAATCTCACTTCAGATTCAAGGCCTGTTGCGGCTTACCGGACGAAGGTTCGCTATCCGATTCACGCGTTTGGCCTAACTTGAACACCAGAATTCCCCCAACAATGACTAACACACCAATCAGCTTATTGAAAGAGAACGGCACCCTCTCCAAGCCTAACCAACCTAGTGAATCCCACAGAAGCGCAAAGCCGAGCTGTGAAGTAAGCACGATGGAAATCGCATAAGTGGGTCCGAGCAGCCGGGTAGCCTGTACCAGACAGATGACCACGCCAACACCGATCATACCGCTGAACCAATACCAGGGCTGCATATGCTGCAGGGTGAACATGTTGGTGCCTTCCATAATCACTCCCATCAGCAGTGAAGCGATAAATCCCATGCCTAATACCAAAGTTGTAGTAGACCAGGAGCCGGTATGCTCATTTACTTTACTGTTAAAAATATTCTGCAGACTCACCAGCGAGCCGGCTATTAGCGCAAGCAGGATTCCTATTAACATTGTATACTCACTCCAATCCCTTTGTGTACGATACTTTCATCGATGTGACTCCATTCGGCTCATAGATGTTACGGCTCGCAAGTGCACTAAGTCCTGCCTTATCCTTCACCTGAATATGTCCGTTATTCCGTTCAATAAGACCATCCAGACAAAGCTTGTAAATGACCCGGTTCAGATGTCTGTAGCTTGTGCCAATGAAATTGGCGGTATCTGTCAGGTTGATCGTATTCAGATGCCCCATAAAGTTGGGGTCGGATTCATCATAGGAGATGGCCAGCAAATAGCTGGCCAGCCGCACCTCTACCGGATGCATCAAATTGAGGCTTAGAAAATTGGATTTGCGGTAGAACTTCTGGGTGATAATCTCCAATAAAAAATGCAGCAGCGGCGGATGATCCTTACCGTATCTATTCAGCCAGCGGTACTCTATGCCAAGCATATGCACCGGAGACACGGCCTCTACCGTGTTGATCCATTCCGTGTTTTGAATATATTCCACATCGCCGATCAGCTCCAGCGGAGTTTTGAATGAAATGATCAGCGTTTTTCCTTCAGGCGTGGTGGTGTAAATTTTCAGCTTTCCTTTGACCAGAACATATAAATATTCGGATGGGTCCCCTTTGGAGCAAATATGCTCCCCTTGTTCAAAGCTGTACAGATGCAAATGTTCCTTCAGCGGTTCATTGAAAATAGATTCCAGGGATTGTGCCGCAATATATCCCTCAAGCTGCTCCGAATCCAGAATTTCTTTCATGGTCTGCACCGCCCTTAGAATTTCAAAATAACCACACCGGCAATCATCATACCGATCCCGATAAACTGCGGCAGCCGCATCTTTTGCTTCACCACACCAAACCACCCGTTAATATCAATCACAAAGGTCAGGCAGAGCTGGGCGATCAGCAGGGCAGAAATCGTCAGCGTAACGCCAATGCCTTGAATCGCTGTAACTTCACTGTAAATAACGAATGCGGCCAGTGCTCCGCCTATCAGATATAAAGGTTTGACCTGTTTGAAGCCCTGCTTCTTCGCATCCCGTACGAACAGCAGGATCATCAGCGCTATCAGGAATCCGGTGAACTGTGTTATTGTTGCGGCCTGCCAGGTGCCGATGTCCTGACTAATCCGCGCGTTAGCCACCCCTTGCAAGGTAATACAGGCCCCGCCGATAAATGCAAAAATAATCCCTTTCATAACTTCTCTCCTCATTCTTCATCTCTGTCTTCATTAAAAGACATATTCCCCATTTACGGTAGGACATATGTCCTGAACAGCTAATTTCGTACGTCAGGATTACTCTCCAAAACAATACAAAGCCCGCCTCAAGCCGAAAATGGCTCAAAACGGGCTGGAACAAACAGTTGGTAGCTGTAAAATTATTAGTCCAGCAACTTCATCTCATGGAGCTGGTCAAAAATGATCCTGCTGACGGCTGAGACCCGCTCCCGGTCTTCATAGGTAAGCCAGGCAAGCTCGGCAATTTCCGAAGCCGGAGTCAATTCCCCGGTATAACCAGCGGTAAAACAGGTCATCTTCACCTGTATTCCCTCCGCTTTGCCATGAGCCGGAGCTTCATAAATTCCAAACTCTATCGCTGTGTCCGGAAGGATATCGACAGACAGCTCTTCCTTCACTTCCCGGATCAGCGTTTCTGCATCGGTTTCACCGGATTCTCTTTTTCCTCCGGGAAAATAATAAGTATCTTTACCCTGGGAGCGCGCCCCCAGCACTCGCCCTTCACGGATCAGAATCCAGGCAACCTTATCAATAATTTCACTCATAACCAAAGTATTCCTCCTCTGTTTGTCCCCGCAGTTCAGCTGACGGGCGGATAATCATTATGGATGTGCATATGCTCTTGTGCTTCATCCCAAGGGACCGGGTAGGCCTGCCCTTTAGAACAAAATATAGAGGAGGAAGGATACGCCGGATCGGCATCCTTATTGTAATTTTTGAGGGCAACCACAGTTATTGTCTGGTGGCAAGGCTGGTACTCGGTGACTTTTAGCGATAATGCACCTTTCCCTTGCGTCATGGAAGCCAGCCGTACTGCGTAATTCATGAAAGTGCCTACCGGAACCTTGCCTGTAATCACTGCTTTGCTTTCGGTCATCTCCGGTGGGGCAAAACTGCCGCTGGCCTGTTGTATATCCGTCATTACTTTACCCAGATGCCCGGGGTCTATGCTGATTTTGAAGTCATAGACCGGCTCCAGCAGGATATTCTCTGCCTGCTCCAGCCCCTGACGCAACGCCCTTAACGCCGCTTCCCTGAAATCTCCGCCATGGGTATGCTTGTTATGCGCTCTACCGCTAAGAAGAGTCATTCGCAGATCAGTGAGTGGAGAACCCGTAAGCAGACCGTGGTGTCCACACTCCAGCAGAACCTGCCCGATTTGGTGCTGATATCCCACTGCCAGATCATCAGGATGACATTCGTTCATGAAGTTCAGTCCGCTGCCCCGTTCGCCAGGCTCGAGCTTTAGCAGAACCTCCGCATAGTGCTTCAGCGGTTCAAAATGTCCGCAGCCATAAACTGCTGAAGCAATCGTCTCCTTGTAGAGAATTTCCGGCGGTCCAAAAGCTACCGGGATCATGAACCGTTCGCTCATAATCTGTTCTAGAATCTCCAGCTGAATCTGACCCATCACCTGGATATGCAGCTCTTGAAGCGTCACATCCCAGCTCACATTCAGTGACGGGTCCTCTGCGCCCAGCAGCTGAAAGGCATTTAGAACTTCCTTCAAATGAACCGGAGGCTCGAACAGGACCTTAGACTTCAGCGTGGGAACCAGCTCACTGTCCCTTCTGTCCTGCAAAGAACCAACACCATCGCCCGGCTTCACCTTCGACAGTCCAATGACAGCAAACAGCTCTCCTGCTGCTGCCCAATCCACAGTAGTATATTTCAGGCCATTTACTCTGCGGATTCCGGTAATCCGCTTGGGTTCGTCATCTTCAGCAGGCCCGCTGGCCAGCTCATCCCTGACCTTGAGCACGCCTTGCAGCGCTTTGATATAGGTAATGCGGGTTCCTTTATCATCGTGGCGGATCTTATATACTCTTCCGGCAAAAGGCCCGATGGCATCATAATCGGTTGCAGTCAGGTATTCCAGCTTATCCAGAAAAGAATCGATTCCGAGATCCAGCAAAGCAGAGCCCTGCATACAAGGGAATAGCTTGCCTTCCCGGACCATGGACCTCATTGCTTCCTGCCAATCTGATTCACTCATGGACCCTTCGAAATAAGCATCCAGTATACGTTCATCGCGTTCAGCCAGGGAGACCTTCAGCTCCTCTGGTAATGCAGTATCTTCCCATTCCGGGAGAAGCAGCGCCCCATCGCTAAGCTGAGCGTATATTTCTTCATACACACGCTGCGGATCAGCACCGGTGCGGTCGGTTTTATTGATAAAAAAGAAGGTTGGAATCCCATGCCTGCGCAGCAGCTGCCATACCGTTTCGGTGTGGCCTTCCACACCTTCAACAGCACTGACAATTACTACAGCATAGTCCAGCACCTGCAGCGCACGTTCCATTTCCGGCGAGAAATCGACATGACCCGGCGTATCCAGCAGAAAGTACCGCGTGTCCCCGCGCACAAACTCTGCCTGGTCGGCAAACACCGTAATCCCACGAGTCTTTTCAATCTCATGGGTATCCAAAAAAGTATCCTTATGATCTACTCTGCCACGGCTGCGGATGGCCTGAGTATGATAGAGCAGCTGCTCGGCAAACGTCGTTTTACCGGCGTCGACATGCGCCAGCAGTCCAATGGTTACATTCTTCATAGAGTAGGGCTATACACCTCCACGGATATGCGGTGCAACTTCAGTCTTGTAAAAAGCGCTTAGCCGCTCCATTTCAACGTTGCTGAAGGCTGGAACCCCAGAAGCAGCCAGATTGTCCGTGATTTGGGCCTCATTCTTGAAGCCTGGAATTACGCAGCTGACCGCTGGATGATCCAGAATCCAGCGCATAGCCGCTCTGGCCATGCTGCCGCGTCCTTCCACAATCCATTCAAGTTCCCGCGCCAGCTCGACACCTTTTGCGAAAGGCAGTCCGGCGAAGGTTTCCCCCACATTGAACTGCTCGCCGTTGGCATTGAAATTCCGGTGGTCATTCGCGGCAAAGGTGCTGTTCTCCTTAAACTTACCGGTCAACAGTCCGCTGGCCAGCGGCAGCCGCACCAGGATTCCGGCCCCTGCAGCTTCTGCGCGGGGCAGAAGCGTAAGTGCCGGCTGCTGGCGGAACAAATTGAAGATGATCTGCAACGCTTCTACACCAGGATACTCCAGACTAAGCAGTCCTTCTTCGATGGTCTCTACACTGACTCCGTAATGGCGGATTTTACCGTCTGCCTTCAGCTTGTCCAGCACCCTGAACACGCTTCCGTCCCGCAGGATCTCAATGGGCGGACAATGGATCTGGTACAGATCAATAGTCTCCCTATTCAGACGGCGCAGACTCTGCTCACAGTAATCGCTTACCTTCCGCTCCGAATAGGTTTCCGGGTCATGGATGTCACCCGCCCGGCAAAATTTAGTGGCGATATGGATCTCATCCTCTTTACCTTTGGTTGCCTTTGCGAGAAGCTCCTCGGCATGGCCGGAGCCATACACATCGGCAGTATCAAAGAAATTGACACCCTGTTCTATCGCCTGCTCCAGCCCCTTCAGACCATCCTCATCCCGGCTCACACCCCAATCCCCGCCAATGGCCCATGTGCCGAAGCTGACTTCACTTATAGATAGACCTGTTTTGCCCAGTTTGCGGTAGTTCATATGATTAGCCTCCCGTTCTAATAGATTCTTGTTCTATTATACCGGATAATTCGCCACGGGTTCAAAACCCAGCATAGCCCAGCTCAATCATTGACTAACTCTCCTTCGAGATATTTGTTACATTCTGTAGAAATCATTGTCTACCGAATATATATCTAGTATTATCTAGGTGAATTTAAATATAATTAGTTGAAAAGCATCCACGAAGCACACTATAAATCTTCATTTCGCAATTATTCCAACTGAAAGGAAGGTAAGGACTATGAAAATCAGCGCCAGAAACCAGTTCGAAGGCAAAGTACTCTCCATCGAAGAGGGCCAAGTCAATGCCAAAATCGTGGTCGACACAGGTGGTCAGAAGATTACTTCCATTATCTCCGTAGAAGCGCTGCGGGATTTGGACCTTAAGGAAGGCTCCAGTGTGACTGCTGTCATCAAAGCTTCCTCCGTAATGCTGATGGCTTAACCAGCAGAGAATTTCTATAACCAGCGAAAAGGACTCCAATCCAGGCTCAGTCTGGATTGGGGTCCTTTTTATGGCGAGCCGTTTTATCAAAAAATTACTCTTTGTTTAGGGTATATACCACCGTCTTCACCTTACCGTTCGGAAGGGCTGCGTATGTGAAGGTCATTACATTCCCTTCGCGCTTTTTTAGAGCCAGCATTTTGGTCACCACATACGGGTCAGAGCCGTCTGCCGTATCCCAATCCTTGCGGTCCTCTGAGCTGATCAATTCCTCACTGAGATTCGTGAATTCACCAGAAAATGTATGGATGGCAAACAGCCCGGCATGCTTCAATTCACGAACGAGCAGCACATCTTTTGCCGCATATTCCACTGTGAAATCTCCTGTTCTTCCGCTGCCCTTCTCCAGCTCAAACAGCTTGCCGAGACTGCCATCGGTATTCATATACTGAACGTTCTTTCCGTCTGTCATATATAACTGTTGCGACTGGAGCTCAGCGGGATGCGGATAAGCGGGTATTCTGTAGTGATAATCCATTTGCTTCACAATTTTTCCGTTCTGGATAAGAGCCTGATAGCCATTGCTGAAATCACCGAACATCGCGTAGTGCTTGTCGGTCAGCAGCAGCAGATCACTGCCCTTCCCCGCACTCTTGATCTGAAGCCAGTGGGAATATGGCGATTCACCCAGTTGAAAGGTACCGATGGACTCCGGCTTGCCGTCAGATGATGATCTAAGGAAGATTTCTCCGCTCTTCTGGGATACCCAATAAGTCCTGCCTTGAATGGAAGCAGAAGTAAATCTCGGTTCATCTACGAGCATGATGTTGCCCGTGCTCTTATCGGTCCAGGTTTTGCCGCCCATGGCGCTTACCGCTGATACCAAGTGAACGTATAACTTGCCACCAAGAATATTCGGTGCCTCCGCAAGCATTAAAGGTATGCTGTTCGTAGACACTATTTTTGAATCTGCCTTAAGGATCACTTCACGCCCTGGACGTATCAATACAGCAGCCCTAGTCTTCTGATTCCAGGACAGCGCATAGCCCATAGAACCGGCCAGTTCCTTTAATGGGACCCATGTTGCCCCCTTCACAATGATCTGACTGCTGCCCATTGTGGTACTTTTGTCATTTAATAGAATCCCGCTTTCCTTGGCTGCATGCACGGTCCCGGTGCTTAAGGCAAACACCAAGACTGCACCAATACAGCCCAATGACTGCTTCCATTTTTGCATTCGCATAGTCTCCTTATAATAATCCTACAAATTGGACGCGAATGACTGGAAAAAGTTGCAAAACCTTACGTAGGGGCTCTGATTTTACTACATGTGATCCGCTCTGCTATGATCATCCTGGAGGTGACTGAAATGACACTTGAATTCATGACTTACAGGGAGTGGGATGACGCGCTGTGGGCAGCAATCGAGCCGCTCTACCGCGAAGCTTTTCCGCATGGAGCCAAACCGGTTAACATTCTGCATGCCATGCTGGACAAAAAAATCGCCTGGCTGCATGCCGGATACCAGAACGGGAAAATCGCTGCGATGGCGGTTACAGGTCTTAGCGGTTCATCCGCTGAACGGATACTAATCATCGACTATATGGCCGTGGATACCCAGCTTCGCAGCCAAGGTCTGGGAAGACAATTTCTGGAGATGATCCGCGACTGGGCGGTGCAGGAGCATCACGTTCACGCGGTTCTAATTGAGGTGGAAGCTGGGAATACGGAAGACGATACGGCGCGGGTCCATTTCTGGGAGCATTGCGGCTTCATTGCAACATCTTATGTGCACCAATATATCTGGATTCCCGAGCCTTACCGGGCCATGGTGCTGCCGCTGAGCCAGGATTTTGTCATTACCGGTGATGGACAAGCCCTATTCCGACATATTACCAATTTCCATATGAAATCCTTCCGTAAAAGCGGGGACTAGAATAGCAAGAACTTAGTAACGGAGCACCAGCACAAAGCGCATGCCACGACTTGTGGCTTCAGCATAAATATCACCGTCCATCTTCTGCAGCAGCTGTTTACAGATATACAGTCCCAGACCGTTCCCTTTCTTTCCTTCTGCATTCGAACCGCGCTGGAAGATTGAATTCGTCATCTGGTAGAATGACTAAGTGCAAGGCTTAGATCCGGTACATAGATGTCAAAATCCATGAGGAGGTTGAAGTATGCCGTTTGAACTTATCCCATTTCCTGAAGTCGTGCCGAGTGCGGGCCAGCTTGTCGCTGTCCAGGCCTTAAAAGGTACCGGGGAAGGAGCAGTCTCATTGCTTGCGCTGGATCGGAATAGTGATCTCTGGCGATTTGACTTGCACACAGGATACGCAAGAATGCTGCTGCATGTCGATATACCTGATTTGAAATTAGAGGAACCTGTACAGATTGTAGTATCGGCAAATGAATGCTTCGCAGCAGTTTCGGGTAGATTCAGCCAGCACGCAGCGTTGTACGATCTCCAAGATTCCAAGCAGATCATGGCATTGTCCCGTGATCATTATCATTATGATGTTTGTACCTTCCCGCTTGCTTTTGCTGAACATGAGGGCAGGACACTGTTGATTCACGGCACGAAATGGAACCAGATGGATTTGCTCGATGTCCTCTCAGGTGAGAATCTGTCTACACGTCAGTCAACGGTTTCCGTAGCAGAAAATGGAGAACAGCTCACGAAACACGATCTCGATTATTTTCACGGTAAAATCCATGTCTCCCCTCAAGGGGAGTGGATCGTCGATACTGGCTGGCACTGGCAGCCTGTCGCATCCATACGCTCATGGAATCTTCAATCATGGCTGACGAACTGCTGGGAGTCAGAGGATGGAGTTACCTTACGGGTGCTCGGGGACTACATGGAAGATTGGGATCAGCCTGTAGTCTGGCTTAATTCGTCTACTATCGCAGTCTGGGGACAACTGGCAAGTGATATGTATGATGAAGAAGACACGAAGGATTACGGCGATAACGGTTACTCTCATTTTCTGGCTATATATGATGTGCAAACTGGAGAACGGAAAAATCTGTTCAATCCAGTACCTGAATACCGGACCCAACCCTTGAGCGATGGGGAGCATTATTTTCCACATGGTCAAATCGCTGCAGTATACGGGAAGATTGTAATGTGGGGACCGGAAAAGGGTTTGTCCGTTCTAAATCCTGATTCGGGTGAAATGGAGTTCACCGACAAGACATTATGTCCCTACTTCTACCATCCATATGCGGAGGTATTTCTTGAAATTAATGAATCCGCCTGTATATCGGGCAAGCGGCTAATCTGAGATGAATTGACATTTGAACACTGGAGGTACTTCACATGCTAATCAGGACAGCGTTAATAAGCGATTCACATGAAATTTCCAGACTTTCGGGCGAGCTGGGATATGCAGCAGAAGCCTCCCAAATGGCTGAGAGGCTTCGTGATCTCACTGAACAGAGAGACAATATCGTATATGTAGCAGATTCAGGGAATCAACTGCTGGGTTGGATTCATGCCCAGGTCCGTGTTCTGGTCGAGGCCCCGCGATTTGTGGAAATAACCGGACTGGTTGTAGACAGTGCTCACCGGGGAGAGGGCATTGGCAGGCAGTTAATCGCACAGACTGAAGTTTGGGCAGCACAATCCGGGTTCACCAAACTCAGAGTGCGTACGAATCAAAAAAGGTCAGATGCGGTTCAATTCTATAACCGGCTTGGTTTTGTTCTTGTGAAATCGCAACATATTCTGGATAAGTCTATCGAATAGAGCCTTTTGTGAACTCATAAAATCCGAGTGCATGTGCCCAGTCCGGGAACCCGGCTTGGGCCATTTTATCGCTGCCGCCGCCTTTTCCCTGGAATTCGCCCAGATTGGCTTTAAAAAAGGTACCACAGGACCATTCTGTACTTCCGCTGCAAGCGAGCACGACTTTATTCTCCGCCGCCGTCAGCAGCAGCACGGGAAGTCCGGTATTTGCAGTCAGCTTCATGGCCAGACTCTGTAAATCCTTGAGGGTTTTATCCTCGAAGATGTGTGCGGCTACCCTTGCCTCAGACTCAAGTCCGGATAGGAGCTCTTGGGCCAAATAATGATCATTCTGTTCTTTGAGTGCACCCAGTTCGGCCTGCAGTTGCTTCTGCTCGGCTTCCCACTTCCCGATCCGGTCCAGGATTTCATCTTTGCCTGTATTGAATTTCGCAGAAAGCGCGCCAAGGATACGCTGATTCTCGTTAGCTTCGTCCAGCGCACGCCCTCCGCATTTGAACGTGACCCGGATATTGCCCTTCTGCTTCTCCGCTCTCAACAGCTTGATCATCCCAATCGCTCCGGTAGCAGATACGTGAGTCCCGCCGCAGGCATTATGCTCCACTCCCTCAATCTCAACAATGCGGATATTCTCCGTAACCTTGGGCAGCTTCACCAGCGTCAGGTTAGCCATTTCCTCGGCGGTGACAAAATAGCTTACGATACGGTGGTCAAGCACTACCTGGCGGTTAACCTCCTGCTCTGCCGTAGCCAGCAGATCCGCGGTTAGCTCCTGAAGCTCAATGTCGATAGTTGCGTAATCATTGCCCAGGTGAAAACTTAACGTATTCGCTTCGAACAGCTCAAGGAATACCGCTGATAGCAGATGCTGGCCGCTGTGCTGCTGCATATGGTCAAATCTGCGGTTCCAGTCTATCTGACAGCTCACTTGGCTTCCTTCTGGAACACGATCAACCTTGTGCAAGACCTCGTCCTCTTCAAGAATGACATCCAGCACGGGAATTCCGCCAATAGTTCCGGTATCACAAGGCTGCCCGCCTCCATGAGGATAGAAAGCTGTCTCCTCCAGAATCAGATATTGCCCGTCCTCGCGTTCTACCACTTTACTTATCGAGGTCTGCCATTCCTTCAAATAGGCCGACTCGTAATACAGCTTCTTAGTCATAGTCAAAGTTCCTTTCCGAATCGTCTTTAGGTATCAGTGCATCGTATCCCATATTTGCTTCCCGATCAAGATTACCGTAACCGTAATAAACAGCGGGCGGATATAACTGGCCCCCTTGCGGATAGCCAGCCTTGAACCGACTACAGCTCCGATGACAATCGGAATGCCCAGAAGCAGGCCATAATACAGGCTGACTGAGCCAAATGCGGCAAACGTCAGCAGACTTGCGATATTACTCGAGAAATTAAGCACTTTGGCATTGCCGGCGGCAGTCACAAATTCAAAGCCCAGCATGAGGAAGGCGAAGATCAGAAACGAACCGGCGCCCGGACCAAAGAATCCGTCATAAAATCCAATAACCAAGGCAAAACCCATGCCGATAATCAGCGGTTTTTTGCTGTCTTGGGAGTACGTTGAGACGTCCCCCCAGGATTTTTTGAACAAAGTATAGACCGTAATGACGACCAGCATCACAATCACAAGCGGTTTCAGAAATGCTGAAGGTACCTGCCGGACCGTAAGCGAGCCAGCCACTGCACCCGCGATAGAGAACGGAATCAGGAATTTGACCATTCCAAAATTAATCTTCCCGGAACGGACAAAAGACGCCGTGCTCGTGAACGAGCATAAGGTCCCGGCTAATTTATTGCTGCCCAGCAGCATTGGGAGCGGGATCCCGGCTGCGAGCAGCGCTGGAATGGAGATCAGGCCTCCGCCGCCTACCACAGAATCAATCACTCCCGCCAAAAAACCGCAAATCACCAAAATCGAAATCATTGCTATACTGCCATGCTCCATAATGCAAAAAATGCCTCCTGCCAGGGGGTAAGTGTCATACAAACAAACTCCAGCATACACAATTTCGCGGGTGTGTACCATAGTATTCTTTGATGAACTTTTGAAATTTTTCATTTATGAATACAAAAAAAGTGACAGGAACCCTCCCTGCCACTCTTGTCACCTTCAGACTGTACTAGCTCATTTGTACGTATTTTGTTCATTTTTCTTATAGGTAGTTTTGTCATCCCGCAGCGCTTCCTTGCGGATATCACTTTTCTTCTGATCCATCTGCTGAGCTTCCTGACTGGTCACCGGAGCATTGTTCAATTCGTCTACCGTATTGATCAGATTCTTATCCGGTTTGGTGTGACTATCCATTGTATTGCCTCCTTTAAGTTGTTGGGTTGATGGGTCGCATCAGCTTATTGTGGCAAGATATGGAGCAGATTATGCATTGTGGCTGGAACCAGAGAATGTCCGCAAAAAAAACCGGATAAGCAGATTCACGATCTGCCTGTCCGGCTTTCTCATCTACAATCCTTCTATTCTTCCGAATCTACATTGTGGTAGACCTGCTGTACATCATCCAGTTCCTCCAAAGCGTCGATCAGTTTCTCGAACTGTGCTTCGGCATCCTCCGGAAGAGCAACATAGTTCTGCGGGAGCATGGTCAGCTCAGCGACAGTGAAATCGGTAATTCCGGCACCGCGGAAAACCTCTTGAACGGCATGGAACTGGTCAGGCTCGGCATAGACGATTACAGCCTCGTCCTCTTCCAGCACATCGCGCACATCCAGATCCGCTTCAATCAGCAGCTCCATCACTTCGTCAGCTGTTTTGCCTTCCAGGCCAATTACAGCTGTAGGCTCGAACATATAGGTTACCGAACCGCTGACACCCATGTTGCCTCCGTTTTTACTGAATGCGGAACGCACCAGCGGGGCAGTACGGTTAACGTTGTTAGTCAGCGCGTCGATAATGATCATCGAACCGCTGGGTCCAAATCCTTCATAACGTAGCTCTACGTAATTTTCGTCACCGCTGCCTTTGGCCTTGTCCAGCGCCCGGTCGATAATGGCCTTAGGCACGTTGTACGTTTTGGCGCGCTCAAGCACGACTTTCAATGCACGGTTCGATTCCGGGTCCGGTTCACCCTTCTTCGCCGCTACATAAATTTCCACACCAAACTTGGCGTATACCTTACTTGTATTGGCATCCTTGGATGCCTTCTTTTCTTTAATATTATTCCATTTACGACCCATATTCTTCCCGCTCACTTTCCAACATTAATTATAAACAGTCCAATATATTATACCTCCGCTCTGTGTATCCCGTAAAGGGCAGTCCCGGTGACGGCTAAAAATCCAGCAAAGCCAGCAACCTATCCAGCCCGACTGCCTGGATCAGCACAGGGATTCGCGGACCTGTCTCCTGGCCCAGCACCAGCTGATAGATTAGGGTGAACAAACGTTTTTGATTGTTTTTCATCGTTTTTTTATCCTCGTTATAACAAATAGCGTAAATTTCTGTCATCATCTGCTCATCCTCCAACCCCCCGGTCCTCAGCAGTCCGCAAAAGGCTTCCAGCCATGCTTGCTCATGTGTCTCCAAGGTATCATACAAGGCAGTATCACGGCTGGAATTTACGGTAACCAGCTTTTGCGGCATCCAGTGCTTGATCCAATATTCCGCCCGCTCCGCTGTTTGCTTCAGCCCATCCGCATCCACTACCTCTCCGTTCCGGGTCATAATCTCCTGTAGCAGATGTAGATCGAAATGAATCAGAGGCAGCAAGCCTGCAATGGGACCGAAGCTAGGTATTCTGTCGTTCAACGGATGAATCAGCGAAAGCTCTACCGCCGAATCCATATCATCCGTGAGTGTACGGGAATCGTGAGCCTTCCGGTAACGTTCGAATTCCGTATAATTGCGCAGCACATCTTCGTCCATCCCGATATGAAACTCAGCGTCCGGCTGGTATTTGGCAAACAGAAACAGAATATTCTCCGGGGCATAGACCTTCAGCAGATCATCAGGCGTGTAGTTATTCCCGGACGAGCTGGACATTTTGGCAAAGCTGCCTTTGATTCTAATAAATTCGTAAGGCTCATACATAGGCGGTTCATTCTCAAAAATTTTCTCCGAGATCACGGACGCTACATTGTAGCTGCCCGTTTCCGACGAATGGTCGCGGCCTCCAGGCTCGAACAGCACCTGCTCCAGATTCCAGCGCATCGGCCAGTCGATTTTCCATTGCAGCTTGATATTCTCCGCTTCCGCAACAGACATCGTACAGTGATGGCCGCATTTACAGCTGTAGGTCAAGAGTCCTTGCTCTTCATCAAAATAATGCACTGTAGTCGAGTCCTTGCCACAATCCCCGCAATACACACTTACAGGATAAAATGTGGCTCTCTCTGCTTCGCTGGCTTCTCCTGTTTTGAAGGCCATCAGAATGTCATAGATTTCTCCTCTGCTGCGCAGCGCCTGAAGGATTCCCGGTGCATAACGGCGGGATTGATATTCTTTGCTCTGATAGATAAATTCAGGCCTGATCCCAAAAGCGCTGAGCGCTTGTTCAAATTCCTGCTCAAAATGCTCCGCATAGGAAGTGTGACACCCGTATGGACAAGGAACCTGCGTATAGGGCCTGCCGATATACTGACCGAAACTTGGGTCCACATGAACCGGAACCTTACGGAAACGGTCAAAGTCATCCCATGAAAAAATAAACCGGACCTTTTTACCCGCTTTTTCAAGCGCCTTACTTACAAAATAAGTCGTCACAATCTCCCGGAAGTTCCCGATATGGATGTGGCCTGACGGACTGATCCCTGATGCGCATACGAATGTCTGCTGCTCCGGGTGGCTTTCGATTAACCGTTTTGCAATTTTCTCTGACCAATGCATGAATAATCACCTCTACAATTATTGTAAAAAAACAACAAAAAAAGCCCTCATCCTCAAGATTGTCATCTTGAGGACGAGAGCTGTAATCAGCGCCGTGGTACCACCTCTGTTCGCGGACATGTCACCATGAACGCCTCTTCGGGTACGGCCATTACGCTTATACCCTATCTCTGTAACGGGAGAACCCGTCATAGCATCCTTAGGCGTGCTGCCCAATTCCGTATGAGGCTCGGAGACTTTTTTCGTTAGGCACACTGCTGCTCCGTTTCACCATTCCGAAGCTCTCTGTGAACTGTGCCGCCTAAGTACTCTTCTCGTCATCGCTGAAGTGATATGCTGTTTTCAATATATTCCACTATAGCAAAACTAGTTCAGAATGTCATTACCCTTATGCAGCTAACTTTGGAATGACATATTTCCTACACCCGCTAATTCTCTTTCAATTACATTGCCGTTCATTAAACTGTGGTTTAGAGCATTAAATGCATTTATTCTCTTACCAACAAATTTATCTGTTTGTATAGTATCACCACTATCTTGCAGTATCTCTTTAATTTGCCCAAATGTAAGATCCGGCTTTTTCGATAACAGTAAAGCCACCAAACCACTGACATGTGGTGCCGCCATTGAAGTACCATCCATTTTTAAGTAGTCATTACTACGGGCTTTAAGGGATAGAATTTGCACTCCCGGTGCTGCAACATCAACGGTATCATCATAATTTGAAAAATCAGCCCGCTGATCAGCAATATTTACTGCTCCAACAGATATTGTTTTGCTATAGTTAGCGGGTGAATAATACTTCGCTTCATCATTTGCATTACCTGCAGAGACAACAGCAATGGCCCCTTTTTCAAAAACATAATCTAATGCATCTTCGATTACAAAGTTTTCCTTAGTTCTTTCTATCGGTCCCCAACTATTATTAATGACCTTGGCACCATTATCGACTGCATATTTTAAAGCTCTTGCAATGATTTTACTGTTACTTCCACCCTTCGGGAAAACTCTTAAAGCCATTATTTTAACTTTAGGGGCTACACCGATAATTCCCATATCATTATTGCCAATAGCTGCTATGGTTCCTGCAACATGCGTACCGTGTAAATTTTGGTCTTGCGGGTCACTTTCTTCATCTGAGAAATCATAGCCAAAGTTCCCATTTACATCCTTCCACATATTCTCTTTAATATCAGGATGATTATAATCGACTCCTGAATCCACAACCGCAACCACAACATCTTCACCTTGACTAATCTCCCAAGCCTTTTCGCATTGAATATTTTTCAGGCCGTATAGTTCTTCATATCGCGTATCATTGGGTACGTCATGTAGTACATTAACTGTATCTAGTTCTGCTCTTTCAACGCCATTATTTTTCCTTAATTTCTCCAAAAATTCTTCAACATCAATATTTTTATTTAGCTTAATTTCAAATGTTCTGTATAACTTTTTCTCAGTTTCGCTCATTTTTTTGTATTCATTTTCAAATGTTTTCTGATTGAGTGAATTATTATCAACAGATGCTCCTTCTATTATGCCGTTCTTCAGAAGAGGTTCAATACTGTGTACTCTCTGGATTTCAATCCCCTCAGGTATTTCAGAATGGCTAAGTGTAGAATTACCGCTTGATCTTATATTCACAGGAAGTACACTTTCTGGATTCACATTCTCCTTTAACGATATTAGGATAATTGTTTTATCGTTTTCTTTTGTCATGTCTTACCCTCCTAAATAAATTTTCGGTCTTATCATCTCCTTCTAAAAAACGAATATTAATGTTATATATTAACATTTATGTTTTAATCGTTTATATCAAATGAAAGTAAGGAATATACAATTTTATTAAAAAGGTTTACATACCAATTTTTAACAGGATAATTCATCCTTTTCCACTCCATTCTAAAGAACGAAGTTAAAAAAATAAAAGGTGGAGATTAATTTGGCTACTGCGCTTAATTCATTTGAAATTACGAATATTCAGGTTGAAACTGCGTTAAATGAAAATGCTTTTCGTTTAGAATCTACATCAACAATTGATGAAGTGAAAGCAAGAATTGCTGATTATTGTAAGGAAAACTTAGCGGTTGGAAATGAAAGAGATGCTCGGGTTGAAGAACTTTCACTTAATGGAACTGTAGTTAATTTAAAAGTATGGATTCGATCAAAGCATAAAGTTTTTGCTGGTGTCACATTATATTCAGTAACATATGAAATTAATGGTACCTACGATTTGATTAACCCCACAATTGTTGGAGAATCAGAGATATGCGTTGATACTCCTGCTGGAAAACAATGTATTAAGGCAAAACAAATTGTTGCAATTCTCATGGCGCTTTTATAGAACTGAGAATAAAAACTGGCCGGTTAACAACTCCGGTCAGTTTTTTTGCACCTCGCATAGCCAAAAACACTTAGATATCCACTTTAGAACAGGTAAATCGTTTCAAATATAAAAGCCATCCAATACCAGATGGCTTTATGTACTTCTATATACAATTGTACATTGGATTCCTTAATTGTATTTAAAACATCACTGTAGAGTTCAACAGCTGCTTCTTTGCCAATTGTACGGTAAGCGCGTTATGAGCCACTGTTGCAGTATTTGCGCCCATTTCCGAAAGAGCTTGACCTCTAGCTGCGATTACTGGCTGGACAATATCCGCACAAAATCAAAGCCAAACTTTATTTGCCGTTTCAATGATTAGACGAAGCTTATCCCACTGTTCTTCCTCCGTCAGCATGTTACCTTCTTCGGTAGAGGCAAAGCCGCATTGGGCGCTGAGGCACAACTGGTCGATCGGAACCATCTGTGCAGCTTCTTCAATACGCGCGATGATCTGCTCGCTGCTCTCCAGACCGCCATGCTTCGTTGTCACGAGACCTAGTACAACTTGCTGACCTCGGATGAAGCGCAACGGAGTGAAGTCGCCGGAACGTTCATTATCATATTCGAGGAAAAAGGCATCTACCTTAGCCTCTCCGAATAGAGTTTCAGCTATTGGCTCATACCCGCCGGCGGCAAACCAGGTAGAACGGAAATTTCCCCGGCAGACATGCAGTGCAATCGTCATATCCTCCGGCCGCTCGTTGATACTTTCATTAATCAGCCTCACATAATCCTTGGCGAGCTGATCGGGATCAATGCCGCGGCTGCGCAGATGCGCCCGGTGTCTGCCGCTGCAGAGAGTCCCCCAGGTCGTATCGTCCAACTGCAGATAACGGCATCCTGCCTCATAGAAGTCACGGATGGCCTGCTGATAGACTTGGATAATATCATGATACAGCGTCTCGCGGTCAGGATAGATCTCATTGCCGTTGTAGTCCTGCACGAAGTGGAACAAAGCCGGAGAAGGAATAGTCATTTTGGCCAGTGTATCTCCAGCCATCTGTTGCAGCTCAATGAACTCTCCCACCATGGGATGATCACCAAAGGAGATTTTGTCAACGATCCGGAAGCTTTCTGCACGCTGAACCGTCTCTTTAGCACCTCTGCCTTGATCCAGACTGATCTTCTGCGTGCCTGTGATCCCAAGAAAGAAATCCAGATGCCACCAGGACCGGCGGAATTCTCCGTCTGTAACAGCTTTAAGTCCCAGAGCTTTTTGCTGTTCCAGCAGCTTGAATATTTCCGTATTCTCGATTTCATGAAGCTGCCCGTCTGTAATTTCTCCTTGCAAACGCAGATTGCGCGCGGATTTCAGTTCCTCTGTGCGGAGGAAGCTGCCGACGATGTCGTAGCGAAAGGGCGGAGTATTTCGTTTGGAGCCGATAACTGGACTGATCATACGTCCCTCCTGCGGTTAGAGTAAGAAAGATTTAAGGTCGAAAACATTCCTGGATACCTGGTCATTCAGAATATCGATATAGGCGGACATCATCTCACCTGGCTTGCGGTCCTTATGGGCGATCCAGCCGACGGTGAATACCTCAGGACTGTCAAAAGGAATCGTTACCAGCCCATCGCCATACCGTTCAGTATCCATAATTCCCGTTCCTACCGTGTAGGAATCACTACCCAGCAAAAGATGGGTCAGCGTCGCCCGGTCCGTTACTTGGATATTCTTCTCAATCTGCGTGAAGCTGAGCATCTCCTCCGAAAAATGCAGCGAGTTGTTCTCCCCCTGCTCAAAGGTAATGTACGGATAGGGAAGAATATCAGCCAGCTTGATCATTTCCTTGCCGGCGAGAATATGCCCTGCCCTCACATACACATGCGGATTCGTGTTGAACAGCGGGGTAAACTTCAGATTCCCGTCACTGAACAGCTTATTCATCACCTTATAGTTACTCTCATTGATATAGAGAATACCCAGATCACTGCGGAGGGTCCGCACATCCTCAATAATCTCATAGGTCTGCGTCTCTCTCAGACTGAAGTTATATTCCGGCACTTTACTCTCTTTCATCAGCTTTACAAAAGCATCCACAACAAAAGGATAATGCTGAGTGGACAAGGAAAAATAGATCGGGCTGCGTTTCTTGCCGGTATAACGGTTCTCCATGAATTCAGTCTGTTCAATAATCTGCCGGGCATAACCGAGAAACTCTACACCCTCGGCTGAAATGCTGATGCCCCGGTTGTTCCGTTCGAAGATCGTAATTCCCAGCTCGTTCTCCAGCTCCTTGATGGCGTTGGAGAGGCTTGGCTGGGAGACAAAAAGCCTTTTGGCCGCTTCATTCATTGAGCCGCTGTTCGCAATCTCAATAGCATAGCGGAGCTGCTGCAAAGTCAAACCTGTTCCTCCTTTTACAAGGACTATATTGCTAATACTTCATTACCCGGCTACAACAGATGCCGTCCCTCGGAAGGAACGGCACCTGGGTTTCTGCTTATAGTAGCATAGATTTACGGTTCCATCCATGCCGGATACAAGAAGGGTTTGCGGTTTCTTATTGGCTGCGCTTTTTACCTGCATCAATCTTGGACGGGTCCAGGCCTTCCCAGATGTTCTTGATATCCGCCTGCTCAGGATGCTCAAACACCAGGAATGCAGTAGGCAGATAACGCTCGCCATACTGGGAGGAAGGCTTGTTGACAATCTCATTGTCCTTCACCAGAACAGTGGATGATCCACCGTCAAGGTTGGCAGCGATAACCGCTCCATGCTTCAGCATAATCTGCTGCACATCATACAGGTTCGCACCAATGCTGTACCCGGGTTGTCTGCCGTCTATGACTACGAACAGCAGCGCACCGTCGGCACGCTGACCCATCGCGGTTCTGGGAGCGATTCCCCAGCCCTCGGCAGCATTCTTGATCAGGCCTTTGCCATTGACTATGATCCGCGGTTGAAAAGACACGGCCTCCTGCACGCCCATCTTGCTAAGCTCATTGAGAGTGTAATTTCCGGCAATCATTTTACCCTGCTTATCAAGGCCAACGATCTGTGTGGAATTCTTACCCCCGAGTCCATTATAGAAAAGCTTGCCTTGTGAAATAACCAGTCCAATCGGTTTGAAGCCATTTCCCTTCCAGTTGGGGTCTGCGAATCCCCCGCCGTTCACACCGGCAATGGCTCCTGTACGTGCCACCATGCTGGTCACTTTTTCGCCCGAACCAGTCTTGTCCGGTACGCCCAAGCGAACCTTGGTTGGATCATTAACCGTCATAACAAAACCGGTATAACCGCTGCCGGAAACCTTCTCGATTTCGACCAGGGGCTTGTCTTGTTCTTCTGCGGTGGGTTTCTTGATCACGTGGGTATCCTTCTCATCCCCCATATGCTGAAACCGCAGATTGTATTCAGTGACACGTTCCTTCAGCTCATCCTCGCCAATAATATATTTCGCCAGATAGCGGTGCTGTGTGGTTATTAGCGTATCTGCTATTAAGTAGCGGGTGTTCTGTGCAGAGGGTGCAAAATAGAGCCATCCGCCAGCGGCTAACAGCAGAAATACGAAAAACAGAAAAACTTTGGAGAGTGTGCGAAAAAAGCTTTTTTTCTTGGGTTTACGAACGGGCTTCTTCTTGCGGACGGTGTTGCGCTGTGGTAATGATGAAGAATTCACTTCTTGATTTCCTCCCTGGTACTGTCTGATAATGTAAATGGGCATTAGCTCATATACCCCATCATAGACGATAATGATAGATTAAAGGTTTCAGTTTGTTCAACTATCCCCTATGAAGCTGGTGAGAGTAATGACAAAGCTAAAAGAAGATAAGCGAATTCTATGGATTGGTTCAAGAATTATTGAAGTGTTTGCCATTTTATATATCGCATTTTTAGTTATAAAAGATATTCCCGGAAGCTACTCCGATTGGCGGATGTCTCAAGCCCTAGGCTTGCAAGAGACTCTGCGTATTCCACTTGAAAAGTCACCGGAAGCAGCGGTTCAACAGTTTCGGCATACTTCAGCAGCCCAATTGATTTATCGTGAGCCCGTCAAAGGCGGCATGCTCCTCTTTTTGAAACGGTCCTATCAGAAGGATGGTAGCGATCTTGAGGTTGAATATGTGCGTAAAACATGGCTCGGCTGGAAATGGGTGTGGGGCGGTGGATACGGAACTGGGGGCACTCTGCAGGATAAGGCCGTACTAAATTATTTGAATATACCTGAAGTAAAACATATTGAATCCCCCTTCCCCCTCGTATTCGGGGATGTTCTAAATCCGTCGGTGAAGCGTGTCATAGTCAAAACTACAGGTGAAACGCAGTAGAATATCCTTCCGTAATTTCCAGCGATGAACAGGGACACCGGATCTGGTATGCGCATCTGCCTGCTTTGGTTTCACTACCTTATGAAATCGAAGTTTACAATGAGGTGGGCTCGTTAATTGGGGTTAAAATGATTAGCGATCCCAATGAGAGCGGATCGATTTAGCTTATCTATATTGTTAGCTGATTCCATCCGCCTAATGGATGCTGGTACCCGCTTTATTCCACGCTAAAAAGATATTCTTTTAATGTATTACCACGATAAAGTATGTTTTCACGCACAAATCCTTCCAATCGCACACAACCGGCAACTTCCGTGATAAACTAACGAAAATGTTTACTTGCCGCACAACAGTCTTTTGGCTGGGCTTAGTAATATTTTCCATAATAAACCCGGAGGGAATACATGAAAACATTACTACTCAAGTGGAATCAACTAAGCCTTGTAAATCGGATCCTTGTGGGGATTATAGTGGGGGTAATCTTGGCGTTGTCCGTTCCAAATGCAACAGGGATCAACATTTTCGGTTCATTATTTGTATTATCACTAAAAGCGGTTGCGCCTGTATTGGTCTTACTCCTGGTGATATCTGCCATCTCGCAGCATAAAAAAGGCCATCAAACGAATATGAAATCCATCCTTGTCCTCTATGGTTTAAGTACTTTTCTGGCAGGTCTGATTGCAGTCATTGCTAGTTTTATATTTCCGGTAACTTTGTCACTTGTAAAGGGAGCTACTGATCTGACTCCACCTGATGGGATTGTAGAAGTCCTAAAGTCTTTGTTGTTCCAGGTGGTCGACAACCCGGTTCACGCGCTGCTGAATGCTAATTACATCGGTATCCTGGCTTGGGCTATCCTGCTTGGATTTGCTTTGAAGAATGCCCATGAAACTACAAAAAATATGCTAACCAATTTTTCAGATGCCGTATCACAAATCGTCAAATGGGTAATCAATCTGGCACCATTGGGAATTATGGGACTTGTTTTTGATTCCATCACATCAAACGGGCTTTCTTCCATGCTTGATTACGGGAAATTACTTCTCGTTCTGGTGGGATGTATGTTATTTATGGCGCTTGTTGTGAACCCCTTGATCGTATACCTGAATATTCGCAGAAATCCGTATCCGCTTGTCATTAGTTGCCTGAAGGAAAGTGGAATTACCGCATTCTTCACCCGAAGTTCTGCTGCTAACATTCCAATCAATATGAGATTATGTGAAAAACTCGATTTGGACAAAGATACGTATTCGGTATCCATTCCACTAGGGGCTACGATTAATATGGCGGGTGCAGCGGTTACGATTTCTGTCTTAACTCTCGCAACGGTTCATACCCTTGGCATTGAAGTAGATTTTGGTACGGCACTTGTTCTAAGTGTTCTATCTGCTGTATCTGCTGCAGGTGCTTCAGGTGTTGCTGGCGGGTCGCTCTTGCTCATCCCTCTAGCGTGCAGCATATTCGGAATTCCTAATGATATTGCGATTCAAGTCGTTGGTGTAGGATTCATCATCGGCGTATTACAGGATTCATTTGAAACAGCACTTAATTCATCCTCTGACGTACTTTTCACAGCAACCGCTGAATATTCAAAAAACCGTAAAGAGGGCAAAGCATATCTAACTAATGTCTAGATAAAAATGCCAAAAAAGACGACATTCATTCATTTGTTTCGGAATGAAATGTCGTCTTTTTTCAGATTTGGCGATTCCGTCCAACACCGCCCCCTTGAATGCCCCGTTAATTAGAACAATGTTGCCGGAATCAGCTTGCGTCCGCCTTTTATAAGCGTGGATTCCAGCATTTCTCCCTTTTCACCGCCAAAATACAGCTGCCAGTACACACCGAACCGGATACTGACATCATTCTTCACCAGCTCCGGCGGCGTAACGATCAGCCACTGGAACCTAAGTGCCTTGGAGATTTCAAATACCGGATCGAGTACGTTGTTGGAGACCATTTCACCAAAGGGATTGTCATATAAAAAAACCGTCCAGCCTTTGTTCTCGCGGTTGACCCGTTTATGGGTCATGATCATCATCGCCACCAGCAGCTGGACCGACTGGCGTTGTCCGCCGCTGCCGACCGCTTCATCCAGCGCACCACGGTTGATGACTTCCCAATCGGAGTAGTGGTACTCCTCAGGAGCTGCATATAAGAAATAGTTCTCTGTTACCGGCTTGTAAACCTGCAAGACCGGGAAGCGGTTCTGCATTGAGGCATAGACAATCTTACCGTCACTGATCAGATCCTTGAGCGCTGCTGCCGGAACCTGCTCCATCTTCGGGAATTTCTCCAGCAGGCTGCTGATGCAGTTGTTGAAGTAGTCGCTGACCAGCGGTTCGATATCTTCTGTGGTTTTTGGAACATTAATGTTCTTATAGTTCAAACGCACCAACGGGAAGGCATGACCATTCTCATTGTGGATAATCATCCGGCGTTCCATCCGCTTCAGAATGTCGACGATCTGCACAACCCGCTTGGCAGCTCGTCCGACCCACATCTTGCGGGAGAGCTCCATGCCTTCCTTATCACTGCGGATGCTCTCAATCTGGTCCTGGGAGCTCTGGAGCATGGAGTCCAGCACCTGAAGCGCAATGGAGAAATCCTCCCAGTGAACAGTGTTCAGGCGTTCCTGGATCTTAACCTCTAGCTCCGCATTCCAGCCGCTCTTGGCAAGCTTGCCGCTGAGTGCGTTCTTCTCTTCCTTAACTCTCCGCGAAATTTCGCTCCGTTCACTGCGGCTCTCCCTGCTGCGCAGAAGCCATTCACTCACCGTATGTTCGCATTCCTCTTTTACCAGATGCTGGACCTCCTCAGGAATGTCCCGCATTTGCAGCCGCCCTTCCACATGAGTTTCCATGATTTTACTCTGGCTTCCAAGCGTCTGAAGCCACTGATCCAGGGAAGTCAGCTTTAGCTTACAGCTATTCAGCGTATATTCATTCTCCCGGGACCGTTCTCTAATCTCTTCTTCCTTGAGGTCCAGCGGATCATGCCACTGCTCAGCCGACCTTTCATGCTTCTCCTTAATCGACCTCTCCAATTTGGCCAGCTGCTTCTGAAGGTTATCCAGCTCGGTCTGACAGCGGACGAAGGAATCACGGAGATGCTGATAGTCTTCGTCCAGAATCTCGGTGTCGCTCTTCTGACGCGCTTTGGCCGACATAATCGAGTCTGGAGTGTCAACGGGCTCCGGTACCTTGCGCCAGTCAGGGTCTATTTGCTGGACCGCCGTCTCAAGCTCAGCCAGCTGCCCGGCGGCTGATTTAATCTGTGCCGATCTCGTACGGATCTCCAGCTCATTGCGGCTTAGGGATTGCTGGAGACTCTCTAGAGTGCTGAGTGTCTCCAGCAGCTTGTTCTGAACGGTAGCATCAGGCAGGAATTCCGAAAGTTCTTCTTGAATCCCACGAACTGAAACCTCAAGCCCGTCCGGGAAGGCCAGCTCAGGGAACCAGGTTTGAAGTCTCGGGAATAATGAATATCGGGTATCTCCAAGCCATTTTTCCCGCTCAAGGGCGATGCTGTCCAATTCTGCCTTAAGCTGTGCGAGCTGGTGTTCCTTGCCTGTGATCTCTTTATTCAGATCCACTTTGCGCTCGAGCGCCTTCTGCTTGTCCTTATAATCCTGTTCCTGCTTCTTGGTCCGTTCGTTCCATTCGCGCAGTGCTGCCGCTCTGTCCTCCTGCTCGGCCTTGCCAGCTTCGCATTCGGCGGCTTCTCTCACGATCATCGCTATTGTTTCTTCGTTTCCACTGATTTCTGTATTCAGTGCGCTTATAGCTGTGCGCACCTCGTTTTGCAAACCCTCAAGTGCATTCAGCTTGCCCTTCAGACTAACCGAATGTTCACCTTGGAATAACCGTTCATATTCCTGCCTTGCGGATTTCAGCTTGGACAGATAACCTTCAGCATCCTGCAGCTCAGCTTCCTGTTCTTTCAGTCTGGCAGAAATCCCCTGCTTCCATTCCAGAAAACGGTCCGGCTGCAGCACCATTTGCGGACCTTGCCCGTCCAGCACGAGGAAGGGCTGCGCCGCAGGCTGCGCCATCTGTTCGCGGATGAAGATTGGCACCGCTGATTTTAGCAGCAGATCCTTCAGTATGTCCGGCTGCAGCTTGGCAGCCTCGCGTTCACTAATGATGAGGCCGTAAGCCAGTAAAGGATGACGCTCCAGCTCTTCCTCCCGGATCAGGTAAGGCTGATCGTTCAGGAAGGCACTGCCCAGCATCGAGCTGATTTTCAGCGAATCTAGCCTGTCCTTGACCGTCAGCAGATCACTATTCGGCAGCCAGTACGCTTCATGCTGAAGCTCAACATCCAGCAGCTGATGATAATACTCTCTTCTGAGCCTTTTGGTCTGCACCTCAGCTTCATCCAGTCTGCGGATGAAACGTTCCTGTACGGCGGCCTTCGCTTCGAACAAGCCTGTAGCGCCCAGCACATTATGCTCCTCATACAACTCCAGCAGCACCACGAGCTGAGACCAAAGCTGAGACTCTTTGTTCAGCTGTACATCCAGCTGCGACTGAAGCTCGCTCTCCTGCTGTTCATGACTGAGAAGCTTCTCGCTAAGCTGAGTCTGCTTTTTATGCAAATTGAAGCGGTCTTCATCCGCAGCCTTGTGCCGTTCGTTCAGCGCGCTGATATTGTCAGCATAACTTCTGGCGTAAGCGATGGCCCGCTGAAGCGACGCTGCCGGTGAATGGGCGGCTTCCTGCCCATGGCGGGAAGCGAACACTCCCAGCGCTTCCGTGTATTGGCGGATAGAAGCGGTCAGCTCATTAATCCGGCTGTCCAACCCTCCAAGCTCCAGTAAAAAGCTTTCCCGTTCTTTGCGAACCCCCGCCTCTTCAGCAGTCAATGAATGCTGGCGGCGGCTGAACATGGAAATCTGCTCTTGCCACAACTTGAATACATCCGCCCACTGCTTGCGTAGGCTCTCCTTCGAAGCCTGCACCACTTCTTGGCGCTCCTTCATTTCTAAGGAGCCTTCGATGGCTTCAATTTCCTTCTGCCACTGTTCCATTTGACGAAGCTGAAGCTTCCGGCGGGCCAGATAAAGGGCGGTTTCAAGCTCCTTTTCCTTGGTCTTCGAATCTTCCAGCCGTTGACGGGCCCTGTTCAGATTGTCACTAACCTGTTTGAAATCCTCCTGTTTCCGGATAACTTCCTCTCTGCTGCGCAGGTAGTTCAGGTTATCTCCCTCAAAACGCAGCTGACGGGCCTCTTGGTGCAGCAGCACCAGCTCGTCTGCTTTTTTGCGGCGCTCTTCCTCGGCTGCTTTCAATTCATCATGTATGACCGTGTACATTTGCCGTCCCAGCAGCTCCGTTTCACGGTAGCTCCGGTCCGCTTCCATCCCCTGTTTCACCAGTTCATATAGCGGTGCTGCTAACGTAGTAAATTCGGCAAACGCCTTCTCCCGCTGCTCCAGCATCGGCAGTCTCTGCGCAATAATCGCCGCGTCCATGAACATCTTCTGAAGGGAGCCCTCCTGTTCAGACAGACCTTCGTTCAGGCTGGTGCCGATTTCGGGAATGATGAGCTTTTCGAATAAGTTCTGGTTCGTAAAGGCATCATTTTTCTGAAAATACCCTTTAATACCACCCTCTTCACCATTGATCCGCCGCATATTGCGCCATTCACCGATATGGATATCCCGTTCCGCCAGGAAATGATAGTACCTTTTCAGATCTGAGCTGTGACTTCCAAAGGAGGCAATTTCGCCCCGCCGGTCGCGCACGAACTGCTGTATACTATCGAAGCTAACAGGGCCTCCGGCATTGGCATCATATAGAGGCAAGGTAGATAACGTAAGTTCTGCATGCTCTTCATAATCCAGCAACGCATAGAGCAGATAGTCGACCTTGATCTCCAATTGATCCGCAGAGCTGTGGGCCGTCATCGCAATGCCTGTAGTCATATATTCGTTACGATCACTGTTGTCCAGCCGCCACTCAATAGCCACGTGGAAGGTGTAGGGCTTGAGCTGTTTTTTGTGATTATGGAAAAATGCTTCTACCTGGTTCTCGTTGTCCTTACCCCAGGCCGCTTTCGGAATTAGCAACTGAAAAATCGACTGCAGCAGCACTCCTTTGCCGCCGCCATTCATCAGGGTAATCAGCGTGTTCGCCGGACCCTCATCATTACTTAGGTCCAGAACCATATCGTCATACTTTTTGAGCATCTTCTCATATTTGAGTCCGGCAATCCGGATCCGTTCAATACGCGGCATGGGCCTCCCCCTCCTTCTCCGTCAAGGTGCGTAGGGTAAGTGCCTTCAGTTCCTTATAACGGTCAACATCATGGTACAGGTAACGCATTCTTTCATATAATTCTTCCCGCGGGAAGATCCGCTTCTCATTCTCCGATATGAATACCAGATGCTCTTCCTCCAGCAGCTTCATCCCCTCATGAATCAGGCCGATCCGGGAACCTGCCCCCCGGGTCAGGGAATCGCCTTCCTCCTGGCTTTTGGTCTGCATGTATAGGCTTGTCCAAACCTTATGCATCGCCTGAATGTCCAGGCGCCATTGCTTGCTGAAGCCCCCGTCAGCATCCATTTCCACCCACGCCTGAAACAGCGAGGATACCTGGTCGGAGATTTGAATATAGGACATACTGTCCTGCCCCGGCTTGAAGTGGTGCTCATCCTGATCCATCTCGGCCAGGAACACCAGAATGATGATGTTGATGATATGTAAATGGGTTTTACGCTCAATCCGTGAATATTTGTTCCGGAGTTGGGTGAAGTTGCTGGCAAAACCCGAGCCGAGCGGATTGACCAGCAGATGCAGGCGGTGTCCGGAATTCATAATCCGGCAGCCTCCTTCTTTGGCCATGTACTGCAGCGCATCATAGGCTCCAGTATCCTGAAGGCACTCGGCGGCTGCGGGATCATCCAGCGAGATCACCTTGCGGCGAAGCAGGTCAAAAAACAGCCGTGAGGCCTGCTGCAATTGTTCGAGTGAATAGCTCATGTTGTATCATCTCACCTCTCGATTATAGTAATGGTATACGGACTCATTTCCAGGCCCGGCCAGGAGATACTTGCGCTATTATTGCCCTGAATCGTTGTACGCAGCACCTTACCGCGCAGCACCTCCAAATCAGGGTTTGCCCCCAGCAGCCGCTGGATTAAGGTCTGGCATTCATCTGCTGCTCCGCCCTGCTTATTATCCGGGTCCTGCTCCTGGACTGTAATTTCAGTATGGAAGAACTGCACCCACAGATCGATTGCATCCGGTGTAAGCGACCATTTGTGCTGTTGCTCCTCTGTGAAAGCTTCTGCTGAGAAAGTAAAGCTGCCGTGATCTGCCAGTCCTATAAAAACAGGACGCCACAGCTCAGCAACCTCCGGCCATGGTATAGATCTAGGCGTATAGGAGATGCTCTCTTCTTCACCAGCTTCATCCGGCTCGTCCAATGCGTCTTCAGGCAGGAACCCGACCTCCTGTTCTTCCCATGCCCAGGCCAGCGGATAGATAAAATCCTGATTAGGGGCAAACAGTCCGCTAACCAGCAGCTCCAGGCTGTCCGCATCCGGCAAGCCATCGGCTTTGACCCATTCCTCCCAGACATTCGTACGGAAATTAAAGCCGCCCGCTCCCCAGAAGAGCTCTGGGAAATTCAGCCGGAGATTCGTCTCAGCCTCAAAGATGCTCAGGACCACCTCGGCTAGTTCATCATGCACCCGTCTCGACAGCTCCACTCTTTCCGAAAGCTGACGGAGCTCATTGAAGTCGATAACATCCTTCTCATCATTGGCCAGACGTGCCAGTGAGCGGTGGATATTATCAAAATGCTTGCGCTCTTCATCAAACTGCAGGTGGATCTCCTCCAGCCGCTGATGCCGCATCACCCCGTATTCACTGAATATGTGCTTCGGATTGCGGCGCAGCGCATTGCGGTATTCCTGCTGCTGCTGAGTCATCTTCCGTACCCGCGAGATCAGTTCACCCACATCCTGCATCGCGCGCGTCACCCGTCCATGCTTGATGTGCATCTGAATTTCCAGCAGCTTGATGCTGATCTGAAATTCTTCTATAATCTCATGGCTCATGAAGATCAGCTCCATGGCATATTCGGACAGCCGGTATACGGTTTTGCCGCTCTCTTCCCAGCTGGTGCGGGTAGCGTCTTCATCGACAGTAAAGTACTTGTATTTCTGCACCGCCATCTGCCGGGACAGATCATCATAATAAAAGGCTTCGAAATCTCCGCCGCTCCCGCTCCATAGCAGACCATCCACCAGCCGTTCCACAGATTCGGCAGTACCGAGTTTGGTTATATTGAACCGCTCGAGTGAACTCCAGGCCAGCTCCACGATATCCTCCCTGGCTCTAAGCTCACTGGATTCCAGTTCCAGATAATAGACCTGCAGCAATACGCTCAATGCAACCATTTCCTTATAAGGCTGCAGCTCGCCGAGATTCATACCCGCCCCCAAGGTCCATAAGGGATTGAGACGTTTGTTCCGTTCTCCAAAATCACTCCAGTTCATGCTTCACTCTAACCTCGCCATCACTTCGTAATTTAAGACTTTCTAGGAAACCTCATAAAATAACATAAACCCATATCTGCCCCAAGAAGGGTGGAATATGGGCTATATGCTACTAGGGAATATATGTTTCTATTATACCAATGATATAGAATTCTGGCTATTTGCAAAAATATAAATGCATTATAAATAAACCTGATAAGTATCAGGTTATTACTAATATAGACACAGCAAAGCGCATGCCAACACCGGCATGCGCTTCTAAGAATGGAATATTCTATTCTTCTGGAGATGTTTCCACATATTTTTTGAAATTATCGAGAATTGCCTGCCACCCGGCTTGCTGCATCTCGACGGCATTGATCGTTTCCGCATCGAACACGGTGATGATTTTCGTGTCGTTATCTTGGCGGGAAAATTTGACTTCCACTTTTCTGCCGTCAGCAATCGTATAGGAGATGACCTCGTTAATGCTCACATTGTCGTATACTCCGGTAAAATCAAACCCAAAACTTCCGTCCTTGGCTTCCATTCTGGAGAGGAATTTACCCCCGACCTTCAGATCATTCTCGGCATGTGGCGTATGCCAGTCTTCGGAAGCGGTATTCCACTGCGTGATATGCTTCGGCTCTGTCCAATAGGTCCACACACTTTCAACGGGAGAATGAACGATTGTTTCCACTGTTATTGTTACCGGCTTACCTGTTTCCAACACATAACCTCCTTGATGGCTGAGATATATACATTACTTACAACCTTTATTATAGCAAAAAGGTATGTACTACATTTCTTTTTGATTGCTATATTCTCAAACTTGTTCATCTTATTATTTACCATAATTAATGTTCTGCATACTTCACATGAAGCAAGTAATGCAGATTTGCTTGCACCGCAGGCCACTCGTCGTCAATGATACTGTACAGTACGGTATCCAAAATAGAGCCTTCCGCAGTGATCCGGTGTTTGCGCAAAACGCCCTCCCTCACCGCACCAATACGTTCGATCGCCTGTTGAGATCTAAGGTTATCCCCTACGATAGTAAAATTGACCCGGATGAAACCCAAGGATTCAAAACAATACTGTAGCAGCAGTGACTTGGCTTCCGTATTAACAGCTGTCCGCCAGAACTCCGGTGAAATCCAGGTACAGCCAATTTCCGCGTTGCGGTGATTGTGATCGATGTGCATAATTCGCGATGTACCGGCGATCCTGCCTGTGGATTGTTCGATCATGACAAAAGGGAGCTCCGTCCCCTTCGCCTGATTGGCAAGAGCCGTATCTATTAATCCTTCCGCTTGTGCGGCAGAGGTAATTTTGCGCCAGGTATACTCCCAAATTTGCGGATTGATCAGAATAGCAACCAGTTCGGCCTTATGCTCGGCTTCCATAGGAACCATTCTAATACTAGTGCCGATAAGTTCTTTGATATTGTTGGAAATCACGAAGATGCCTCCTATAGACATATTATGCCAGCCAATCCCCGCAGAAGGGAACCCTCATATGATTATATATTACATATATTATCTCTGTCTGCCTCATTCATATAAAAAAACAGCCCCGTTTGTGTAAAACGGAGCTGCATAAGGCCGTTATTTTTGCAGGCATATTAATGAAGAAAACCTATCCTCTACCCTCAATCTCACTTGCAATTCGCCGGACAAGCTCAGATAGGGTCATGACTCCGGCATCGCCGCCCTCACGTTTTCTTACAGCTACCATAGCGGAGCTCTGCTCTTGCTCACCAAGCACAAGCATGTACGGTACTTTCTCCAGCTGGGCTTCACGGATTTTGTAACCCAACTTCTCATTCCGCAGATCCAGTTCGACGCGGATTCCGGCAGCCAGCAGTTCTTTTTTTACCTGAAAGGCATAATCGGCATAGTGTTCGGATACTGGCAGCAGCTTCACTTGCACCGGAGACAGCCACAGTGGAAAAGCACCGCTGAAATGCTCCGTAAGAATCCCCATGAACCGGTCAATGGAGCCATAGATGGCTCGGTGGATGACGACCGGGCGGTGTTTCTCGCCGTCTTCACCGACATAAGTCAGATCGAACTTCTCCGGCATCTGGAAATCCAGTTGAATGGTCCCGCATTGCCAGCTTCTCTTCAGTGCATCCTGAATATGAAAGTCAATCTTTGGTCCGTAAAACGCACCGTCCCCCGCATTTATCCGATAGTCTATTCCACGCGCATCCAGTACCCTTTGGAGCGACGCTTCCGCCTGATCCCATAACGCTTCCGAACCCATATAGTCTTCCGGCCGTGTAGACAGCTCTACCTTGTATTCGAAGCCAAATACCTTGTAGATGTAGTCGATCAGCTCCAGTACACCACCGATTTCTTCTTCGATCTGCTTAGGAAGCACGAACAAATGGGCGTCATCCTGGCAAAAGGTCCGGACCCGCATCATCCCGTTCAGCGCTCCTGAAAATTCATGACGGTGCACCTGGCCAAACTCCGCGATACGCATCGGTAGTTCCCGGTAGGAATGCAAACTGTTTTTGAACATCAGCATATGCCCTGGACAGTTCATAGGCTTCAGCGCATATTTCGTTTCATCCACCTGAGTAAAGTACATGTTATCCTTGTAGTGGTCCCAGTGGCCTGACTGCTCCCACATCCGGTTGTTCATCATCAAGGGTGTGCGGACCTCGTCATATCCCCGTTCACGCTGCAATGCCCGAGAGAAGTTCTCCAGCTCAGTGCGGAGAATCATTCCTTTGGGCAAATAGAAAGGCATACCAGGCGCTTCTTCGGAGAACATGAAGAGTCCCAGCTCCTTACCCAGCTTGCGGTGATCACGTTTCTTCGCTTCCTCCAGCATGTGCAGATGCTCTTCCAGCTGCGCTTTCTTGTAAAAAGCCGTTCCATAGATCCGTTGCAGCATTGGATTATCGGAATTACTGCGCCAATAGGCTCCGGCTACACTCAGCAGCTTAAAGGCTTTGATCTGGCCTGTAGAAACCAGATGAGGTCCCCGGCATAAATCTGTGAACTCCCCTTGCTCATACAGGCTGATCTCTGCGTCCTCCGGCAAATCGTGAATCAGTTCTACCTTGAACGGTTCACCCTTTGCTTCAAAGAACTCGATTGCTTCACTGCGGCTGACGACCCGCCGGACAATCGGCAGATTATCCCGGATGATCTTCTGCATCTCCTGCTCAATTGCAGCGAATTCATCTATGGATATCGGTTGAGCTATGTCGATGTCGTAGTAGAAGCCGTCCTCGATAACCGGACCAATGCCCAGCTTAATCTTCGATGGGCCATATATTCGTTGGATGGCCTGAGCCATGAGATGTGCTGTGCTATGCCGCAGGATAGACAGTCCATCTGAGCTTTCCGGCATCACGATTTCAACGAGACAGTCGTATTCAACCGGTTGATGTAAGTCAACGGGTCTACCGTCGATTTTGCCTGCTACTGCTTGCTTCTTCAGGCTAGGGCTGATCGATTCCGCTATTTGCGCAATCGTGGTGCTGCGTGCGTACCTCCTAATTGTTCCATCCGGCAGCGTTACATTGATCTCCATGATTGTGGCCTCCATTTCTTCGATTTTATTGGTGTTATAGAACGCAAAAAAACGCATCTCTCCCGGAAAGGGACGAGTGCGTTCTGGCTCGTGGTTCCACCCTAATTTGATCTGCAACGTTCGACCCCCGGCTGTTCGGCGGAAGAATAATATACTAGATCCTCATTGGTATCCGTTATCGGGGATAAAACGGTGGCATTTACAGCGTCCCTAACAGCAGGGAAGGTTCAGTGCCACGGCTGCAAAGGGGTAACATCCTGCCGGTCTCTGTAAGAAGCTCTCACCGTTCACTTCTTTCTCTGGCCAGTCCGCGAAGGATATCATGTCTTTGGTCATTGCCTTGGATATGGTGTTGCTGGTTACATAATACTCATGTCATTTATGAAATGTCAACCACTCAAATAAAAAGACTTTTCACCAGTCATTGAACCTGCGGATGAAAAAGTATGATCACAGCATTATTTCACGTCAATTAAATTATCGTGAATACGTGAGATAATATTACCAATATCTTTCACATTGTATGCAATATGATCCGCACCGGCACTTTGAAGCTCCGCTTCCGAGCCATAGCCGATCATGACTCCGATAGAGGCTACCCCGCAGGCTTTGGCACCGATAATATCATGCTCGCGGTCTCCAATCATCAGCGCTGTTTCCGGAGGAATGTGATTCTCGTCCAGCACATACTGAATAACTTCTTTCTTCTTGGAGCGGGTACCGTCCAGATTGCTTCCAGCTACATGTCTGAAATAGGAGTCCAGGCCATAATGACGGATAATCTCTTCCGCAAATACCGTTGGTTTTGAAGTAGCTACGTATAGATTGAAGCCTTTACTCTGCAGCTCCTCAAGCAATTCCGGGATACCGGGTATTACCGCGTTCTCGAACATTCCCAGTGTGCGGTACCGTTCGCGGTAGTATTCAACGGCTTGGGCCGCTTTCTCAGCGCTGAAGCCCTGGATTTCTATGAAAGAATCGTATAAGGGCGGTCCGATGTAGGGCAATAGCAGGTCCGGATGCTCCACGGTAATTCCGAATTTGCCCAGCGCGTATTCTACGCTTTTGGTGATCCCTTCTTTGGGGTCGGTTAAGGTGCCGTCCAGATCAAATAAAATACTCTGCAGTCTCTCCATTACTTACGCAGTGCTCCCTTCACGATCAATTGCTACTTGCGTGATTCTACAGCTTTAACTATCATACCTTCGATTCTCCATACTTTCCACACACTTATTTACTAACATGATCATGGCAGTTATTTAATCTAATGGAGGAACTAACATGAACATGACGCATTACATGTCCCTGCTAACGGACAATCAGCCATGGAATTTGATTCTTTTTATGGCGATTCCGGTCATCTTTGCTGAGACAATCACAGTGACCGAATTTATTATTCTGTTCACCAAAAATCTCAACGGGCCGCTTAGGGCGTTTAACCGGGCATGCAGCATACTTGCCGGGCTGTATTTTACAGGAGTGTTTCTGTATTTATTCCCTACCGCTTTTGTTCCGATTACCGCAAACGGGGAATGGCATACCTGGGTTGACGTAGTGGCGGTAAGCTTTTACTTAAGCGGGGTCATCTTCCTGTTGCCCCTTGCCCTGCTGGACCTTGGACTTATTGCCCGTAAGCAAAGTGAGGAAAATAAGCTGAGACTACATTTCATCTTGATCAGCGGCTTTCTTGTGGTAGCGCATATCGCGATGATCTTCGGGATGGTGAATCCTGAGATAATGAGCGGGATGGCTGGGATGAGTCATTGAGATTGGGTTGGATGTGAAAATTAAATAGAACGAGCGAAAAGGTATATAGCCGTAACTGCGGGAATGTTTGGACTTTCGGCCGCTGTTGTCTGCAGATTTCTATGATTGAACCGCAATAAGCGGTTGAAATCCGCAGACAGTATATGCTTCCGATGCGAGCTTTCCTTCGGAAAGCTTTCAGGCGGACGCTGCCGCTCCTACAGTTCCAAAATCCCCTCCGTTACTCTCCACCTTTCTCAAAGTTTTTATTTATTTTCCATCCATAGGGATAGGAAAATGGAAAAGAACGCGTGTGGTTGCGCGTTCTTTTTTTATTGCTTATGAAATTATAAAATACATAGAATGTATGGGGACCTTAAAAGCATTTAGGCTGAACATAATGTGATCTGGTAACTCGTTATCGTCTAAGAATGCAGAGTTTTACGGACAGAGAAGGCGTTATTTTGCGAATACACTTGTTTCTTTAGCATATACGGACTCAGGAGGCGTTATTTCGTGCATTCCCTCCTGAATTGAAGAGGAACAGGCTACGTAACGTCATCTGTGTCCGTATGATCTAAAGAATCGCCTGATCCGACCAATAAAGGATAAAAGATGCGGTCCGCAACACTCGTGAATATACAGAGGAAAATCCGAACCAAGTGCAGGCTTTATTATGCTGAAAACCAAAAGTTTATGCGAAACTTATAACATTCAGAATAGATTCGACTCCATTCAATCAAGTTCGACTCCATTCAATCAAGTTCGACTCCATTCAATCAAGTTCGATTCGGTCGAATTCAATTAGATCCAATTGAGTTTATTTAGTTTTAGTTCACAGTCAAGATTGATACTGTTCTCAACTACGTTTTGGAAACCTGACCTCGCAGCGGGTGCCCACACCATATGTACTGGTGATGCGGATCGAACCGCCCAAGAGCTGGATCAGCTTCTTCACGATAGAAAGGCCAAGGCCCGTACCTCCATACTGTCGTGAGCGGGATTTCTCTACCCGGTAAAAGCGGTCAAAGATATACGGAAGCTCGTCTTCAGGAATCCCAATCCCGGTATCTTCTACGATGAAAAGTATGGCGTCGGGTGTAGAATTCAGCTGGACGTTAATCTCGCCCTCGTCGGTGTAGCGCACGGCATTTTCCAGCAGATTCATGACAATCTGCTCCATCCGTTTGCGGTCCCCGCGAACTTCAACAGCTTGACCGCTATAAGAAACTGTAATACTGAGGCCTTTTTCTTTGGCCGTTAATTCCAGCTTGCGGGCCGCATGCTCCACAATCGGCTTCAAGTCCACATCTTCCAGGTGTAGCGGAATTTTGCCTTCCTCCATCTTGGCGAGCTCAAATAAATCATCCACCAGGTGCTGGATACGGTGGGCCTCTTGGTCAATGATATCAAGATACAGATTTTTTTCTTCATCCGTCTCGTATAATTCACCCTTCACTACCTTGGCATAGCCCTGTAAATAGGTGATCGGTGTCCGCAGCTCATGCGAGATATTTGCCAGAAACTCCTGCCGGGTGTCTCGATAGCGCTGCAAGTCGATGGCCAGATCGTTGATTGCAGCCGCTAGAAACCCGATCTCATCATTGCTGCTGATCGTCAGCCGGGTCTCAAGCTCTCCTGCCGCAATTTTGCGGGTAGCTTTTTGCATCTGCACCAACGGACGCGACAGCACCCGGGCAATAATCCAGGTGATTCCCAGCGCCAGCACCAAAGCCCCCATTCCCGAGAGCAGCAGGATAACCCGCACCGAATCTATGGATTGCTCCATACTTGCTGTAGAGGACATGACATAAAGCGCTGAACTGATGGTCTGGCCTGCCTTAATGGGTTGTCCTGTCACGAAATAGCGGTTTCCACCGGGATCTTTATAGAGAAAGCTCACACCGTTGCCGGAAAAAATCTGTTCCAAATCTGCAGCATGAATAAATGACCGGTCAGCCGAATTATGCAAGCCTGAGTGAAAACTGACGCTCCGGTCCCGTGAAATGTTAAAAATACTCACATTGGAAAATTCAGCAAAGGTACGCATCATTTGTTCGCTTGTCGTATCCTTGGATTCAGCCATCACAGTGAAATGCGAAGCCAGTTCATTCGTTTCAGTCTGCATTTCTTTATAATAAAAGCTGCTGAACATCCGGTCGATGACTATCCCCAGAAACAGCAAAACAATCACAAACACTGACATGATCACAACTCCCAGTTTAAAACCGATGATGTTGTTTTTCATTCGACAGTGCCGGGAATTTGGAATTTATACCCCAGTCCCCATACCGTTTGAACCGGGTTGTAGGGCAGTCCTGCCTTTTGCAGCTTCTCGCGGATATTCTTGATATGTGTGTCGATCACGCGTATCTCTCCGCCAAAATCATTGCCCCAGAGACGTTCCACCAGTTCATCCCTGGTAAATACCCGCTGGCCGCTTCGTGCAAGCATTGTCAGAAGATCGAACTCCTTCAAGGTAAAATCAACACTCTGGCCTTCAATCCAGACCTCTCGTGCTTCTGGAGAGATTCGCAGGCCCGGATAATTCAACTGCTCTTCCTGAGGTTCGACCGCCCGGGTCAGCGATGAACGCCGCAGCAAGGAATGGATTCGTGCCAATAATTCTTCCGGCTCAAAAGGTTTGGTCAGATAGTCATCCGCACCAATTCCCAGTCCATGCACTTTGTCCTTAGTTTCAGAGCGTGCGGTAAGCATCAGAATGGGAAGCTGCGTATGCTCTCGCACAGCACGGCAGACCTGCCAGCCATCCATGTCAGGCATCATAACATCCAGGAGCAGCAGATCAAAGGTGTGCTGTTCGACCATACGGAGCGCTTCGTGCCCTGTCGCCGCTTCCTGAGTAGCAAAGCCTTCTTTTTGTAAATAGATACGCAGCAAATTCCGCATATTCCATTCGTCGTCTATAATCAGAATTTGTGTTTTCATACGTTACCTCACTAATTCCTCCAGGCTTCCAAATAAGGCTTGTGCCGCTTTCATTCTGGTTTCATTACCAACCACACTGAGGTAGTTCTTCTCCGCCACAGCTTTTAGCAGCCCGGCATATTCTCTGATATCTCCGGGTGTAGTAGACAAGATTTCATCCCGCTCCTGCTGCAGCTCTTCTCCAGTAATGTGTTCAAAATAATGCCGGTCCGCCTGCCGTCTCTGAGCACTTAGACTGAGCGGCTGGTCAAACATAGCCAGGGTGCCGATAATCGATTTGGTCATTTCATCCTCATCTGCTACAAAGCTTTCGGCAAACCGGTACGCCTGATCGTAGATCTCCAGTGTCCCCTGCAAATTCGGATCGCGATAGGAAGTGAACAAGAGAATACCCTCTTTTTGTAGAATCAGACTCCCACCATAAGCTCCGCCTTTTACCCGGACGGCATTCCACAGGTAGGTCAGACTGAGGATTTTTTTGAGAACCTGCATCTTGCCGGAATACGTAAATCCGAGCTTGTTGAAATCATATCCCTTAACTACATACTGCACCTGGCTTGAAGACATGAAGCCTTCGTTACTGGCCTGGTCTTGTGCCTTCAGCACAGGTTGCAGCTCCACCTGCCGGTCCTGTAGATCCAGCTGTTCCAAATTCGCAGCGAACTCCTCATAGATATCCGAAGCCCCTGTCACAGACAAGATCAGATTCTGCTTGTTGAACAAGACTGCGCAGATCTCTTTGAGCGTGTCAGAGAGCCGTTCACTCTGCTGGTCAATCGTATGGGCAAGATCCCGGATAAACTGGTGATAAGCTACCCCTCCGAGCTGTTCCTGATAAGCACCTCTATCTGAGAAGTAGGAAAGCAAACGGCTGGCTGCGATTTCATTGCCTTTCTGGTTCAGAATGGATTCCATCTTTGAGGCTTCCCGGCGGACGATTTCCTGCAGCTTGGTCAAGTTATCCAGATTGCTGGCATAGAGCAGCTCATGGAGCAGCTGCAGAGAATCGCCAATGTTGCCCTTCATCACTTTTATGCGTGCACTGAATTTAGGCTGATATTTGACATCAGAATCTTGAGCAGCACCAAAAACCTCATTTTGAAAATGAATACCTCCGGTTTTGATCCCAATTTCACTGGTGAGCTCTTCAATACTGTAAGCGTCAGTCTCCAATTGGCCAAATACCTTAGACAACAGTGTCAGATAAGAAATCTGCTCCACGGTAACAACTCTGGTATCCCAATACAACTTGATATAGGCGATTCTGTTCGTAGGTATCTCATGATGAATCAGTTTTATGCCTTTAAGCGTGTATTCATGAGTAGGTACTTGAGGTGGTGCGCAGCGGGTAATGTCCTGAAGGGACAGCCTCGGAAGTTTTTGCAGATCCTCTGGTGCGTCCGGACGGCTCTGCCGGGCCAACAGGTTCTGTGTGTTCTCAACAAGCTGACCGAGCTGTTCAGGGGTCAAAGACGATTTATATTCAGCAAGCTGCTTACGGTTACATGCTTCTTTTTCGGTTGCGATGGTATTCGACGGTTGAAGTATGACTACACTGCAATGTTGACTGTTCAGCAGATACGTTTCGATCAGCTGTTCAAAATAACGGTCCGCACATTTTTCCCGGATGGCAGCAAACACTGTTTCATATTCCAGATGGGCAGACGGTGAACCTTCGTACAGCCAGGACTTCATAACCTCAATATTATAGGTCAGCCCTTTCGGATAGCGGTCAAAGTCCGCTTCACGCAGTTCAAATTCCTTGCTGTTGACTGCGGCGAGAACCAGCTTCTCATCCAGTCCATCCGCTGCAAGGCGGCTTAATGTCGTTCTGATCAGGTCCAGAAAAGCAGCCTTGGATGAGGGATTGGAGTGAGTCAATGTAATACCCAGCAGCGGCTGGACCATACTGTCGGAATAGAAGGCAAACGCGTCTTTGCCCAGACCGCTTTCCAGCAGTGCTTGTTTCAGCGGAGCAGCGTTGCTGTCCATCAATATGTTTTTCAGAATAGCAAAGGCCAGATTCAGCTCCCGGTCCAAAGAGGTTCCAATCACATAGTTCATGCTCAGATAGGTCTTATCCTCAGCTGTTTCTGATTCCAGAATGGAATAATCCGCCCTAAATTCCGTCATTCCCATCGGCTGCTGCATAGGTATGGCGGTATCGAAGTCATTCCGGGTGTACTGGCTGAGGTATTCCTGATGGATGAACTCCAGCCTCTCTTCGATGTTCACATCCCCATAGAGATAAAAATAGCTGTTGGACGGATGGTAATAGTTGCTGTGCGCCGCAAGGAACTGCTCGTAGGTCAATGCAGGGATATCCTGAGGATCTCCGCCGGAGGAATGACGGTATAGGGTGTCCGGATACAGCGACTTTTTGATCCGGTCCAGCAGTACCGTAACCGGTGAGGAATAAGAGCCTTTCATTTCGTTGTATACAACGCCCTTATAGATCAGCTCATCCTCCGTACGCTGTAGCTCGTAATGCCAGCCCTCTTGCTCAAAAATCTCCTGCTGCTTATAAATATTCGGCTTAAACACGCTGTCCAGATAGACCTCCATCAAGTTGGAGAAATCCTTGTCATTCCGGCTTGCCACCGGATACATGGTCTTATCGGCAAATGTAAATGCATTCAGAAATGACTTCATCGAGCCCTTTAACAGCTCAACAAACGGTTCCTTGACCGGATATTTAGCCGAACCGCATAATACGGAATGCTCTAAAATATGAAAGACTCCCGTGCTGTCCACGGGCGGAGTCCGAAAGCTGACGCTGAACACCTTATTATCATCCTGATTCTGCACGAAAAGCAGCCTTGCGCCGCTTTGCTGATGCTCCATTGTAAATACGGAGGATTCGATTTCCCGGATATATTCCTCAAGTATGACTTTAAATCCGGAGTAGACATTGCCTGTTTTCAAGCTGCTCATAGATTGTCCTCCTCTATTTAGGGCTGTATTTCACTCTATGAGCTTATCATATTACGGGTTTATTGTTCTAACCTAAGTTAATGCCCGGAGTGAGGGTCTCCCCCGGAGGCAGAAGAGATCTCCAGCATATCGTCGATTTCACTTTGCGTACCGCTGGAAAGGGTGTCGGTATCACCGGTCAGCCAGGCATGATTATACGGACCTTCCGCAGGAGAATCCTTGAATTTCGGTTGAAGCTCCATTGTATAATTCATTAACGAATCCGGCATACCATCTTTTTTTGTGAAAACTAACGGTGCATGTTTGCCTAAGTGTGACAACGGCGCGGCTGCAATCGCCAGCATGGTCGAATCCGCCGTCAGCAAAGATAAGTTATGTCCGGGCGTTGTGATGCCCCAGCCGAAGCCGTTAGCCTCATCCTTGAACTTCGCAAAAGCAATAGCGTTCGTGTAAGGATTATCGCCGGAAATCCGCTTTACCGTTCCGTATTCCTGAAGTTGTGCCTCAACATCTGCCGAAATTGCGGACGTTGGGCCAAGAATGTAGATAGCCGCTTTACCTCCGCGGGCTTTGAGGGCTTCTGCAGTAGCTTCCGGAATTTTTCGTTTACTCACATAGAGTAAGGGCTCGGGCATATGAGCGATCCAGTTGACTGCGGGCAGTGTATATTCAGGACTGTCCACGGAGCCGACTATGACGCTTTGCGGCAGCGCTCCGGACACTTTTTCATAATAGGCATCGATCGATTTAGCAACTTCATCCGGTTCTTCCCCCTCTATTTTATCCACCTTCAAATCCAGGACCTTTAGTTGATCTTCTACACCGTCTGCTACTGTTCCGACAAGAACCACTTGAACACCATCGTTACTCTCCGCTCCCATAGGCTTAAGTCTTTTGAGTTCCGTCAGCGTCGCTTCCGGAATACCCTCTTTGGTGATGAATAGCACCGGACCATTGCTTGGATGATGGATCAAGTCCGTGCTTACCGCGGCAATCTGCCAGCTGCTGACATCGGTAAGGACTACACTGGAAGGCCGATTGTTCTTCGTTTCCGCCGTCCAGAGGGATTGAGATACGAGCACTGCCGCTTGGATCGGATCTGAGGTATTGATTCTGGTTGTATTCTTGGTAGCGATCCAGGGTATAGAAACAGCTGATTGTGATGGAGTGTCCGTTGACGCGGAACGTGAGTTATTCGCCGTAGAACAGCCTGCCAGCGCCGCACCCAGCAATATAGTCAAAGCAGCTTTACATATGGTTTTCTTCACCGGTGTATCCCTCCATTTCATTGCACTCGCGAATGTAAATAGAAGTGTACCGGATAATTATGTAGAAAGAATGTAGAATTGCAACAAATAAAGAATGACTATTATCTGAGAGGTGATATTTCTTTGAATCTTTCTTTTCGTACAAAAACGGCTGCACCGCCCTTCTCTGAGCGTTACAGCCGTTTTCCTGCTTCCTATGAATCAATTTGCAGTTCTTTTTACCAGGCTACACGGATAATCAGACCTTTGGGATCGCCAACCTCCAGATAAGCCGCTTGACCGTTGACATCATCATACGGGAAGCCGTAGGCCAGGCCGCTGATGCTGTGGTCATGCCAGAACTTCGCATAATAATTGGCTGGAGCAGCATTGTAATAATTAGCTACATTGTTCCAGTTGCTGGTTGTATAGACATGGCGGTTGATCGCAGCCGCAGTAGCGGCATCGGTTAGTGCTCCGTCGCAGCGGAGAATATCCTTCGTGCTATAGCCGGAATAGCCAGCGAAATAGTTGGCATTTGCTCCGCCTGGAGCAAAGGATCCATAAATCGGCGCTATGATCCGGTATGGCGCTTGATCGGTAGCCAGCGATTTGAAAGCGGCCGGCACTTCGTTCTGATATTTGGTGAATATTCCGGCACGGGTTTCAGATTCCAATTCACCTACGGTTCGGTCGTAGGAGCCGGACAAGTTCACCAGACGGTGCTGGATCGGGAAACCGAAAGCATCAACCCGGGTAGTATTGCCATGATATCCGGATCCATCGACAGTAAATTCTACGAAATCAAAATAAATATTGCGGTTCGGATCGGTTAGATTGTTGATATCCGGTCCGGCGAAGCCTTCAGTATAGGTTTTGATGTACAATGGTGAACCTACACTGAGGAACATCCGCCCGGAAGTGATTTTAGGCAAGTTCACCCAAGAGGCCTGGCTGACCGTATGATAAATATTCGCATAATTCACGCCATTCTTGGTTAAGTGGCCTGAAGCGTCATTCAGAGCTGGTGAGATCGGCACCAGGTTACCATTGAGGTCCAAATAACTCCATTGTCCGTTGGCCGGATTGATGCCGAGAACGCCCCAGTAGATCTGGCTGTCCGGATATGCGCCGCCGGTTCCGTTCATTACCTTAAGCGACAATGAACCGCTTGGCGCTGTAGGAATGGAAGAAGCAGGAATCGAATAGATCGACCCGGAAGGATTCGGTGGTGTTGGTGTAGGTGTTGGTGTAGGTGTGGTTCCGGCAGTGTAAGAGAACCAGCCAGTGTCAAAAGCAGGCGTTCCATTGTTGTACGTGAAGAAATAGTTGATTGCGGTTCCGCTGGAAACACCCGTTACGGCTTGTTCATAGCGGGCGTTGCTGCTGCTGTAAGTCATGCGGAGATTCATCTGAGCACCGTTATTAACCTTGTAATGCACATCAGTCCAACTCGTGCTGACAGTTGATTTGAACCAGATAGTTGCCGTAGATCCTGACAAATCAACACCTTGCGAGTAATCGGCTGCCTCCGCCTTGGAGGCGAACAAAGGGAAACAGGAAACCAGTAGCAGAAGCGCGAGTACGGACATTAGCCATTTTTTTCTCATCGCAATCTTCCTCCATTAATTGGTATAGGTTCAATCACGCACCATAAATGTATGCGTTTACAGTGTTGATTATAGTATCCTTACAGAACATTTAGTAGGAGCGGAATTTCGGTTTTCGGCACCATATTTCGGGTTAAACGTTATAATAAGGGTATTTTCGGCATCGGATACTGCAAAAAAAGAAAAAAGCCTTAATTCTCCATAATACAGGAGGCATAAGGCTTTTCAAATTCGATTCTAGCTTTACCAATGCTTCGCGATGAAGGTGTCGCGTCCGGATTGCTCGCGGTCCTCTTTATAGTGCTTCGGATTCTTTTTATGATAGTCCTGATGGTATTCTTCCGCCCGGTAAAAGACCGGCGCCGGCAGAATTTCCGTTACTACCGGACCTTCGAACCTGCCGCTGGCCGCTACCTGTTCCCGGGAAGACAGCGCAGCCTGACGCTGCTCTTCATTATAGTAGAATACCGCTGTCCGGTATTGGGGCCCTCTATCCTGAAACTGTCCGCCGTCATCGGTCGGATCGATTTGCGGCCAGAACAGCTCCAGCAGCTTCTCGTATGGGAACAACGCCGGATCATAAGTGATCTGGACTACCTCATAATGGCCTGTCGTTCCAGTTTTGACCTGCTCATAGGTCGGATTCTCTACGGATCCCCCGGTGTAACCGGAGATAATCCCATGAATTCCGGGGAGCTCCTCAAAGGGTGTTACCATGCACCAAAAGCAGCCTCCGGCAAACATTGCCTGTTCCATAATCTGTATCCCTCTCCCTGTCTATCATCTGCCATACTAGAAACGTATGTTATGAAGATAAGGCTAAATCCGTTTCAAGTCAATTTGAGGGAGTCCATGGCCCATTTTTTTCCAGATACTTCTGAGGATGTATAAATACCGGCAATAACCTCAAGGGCCTTGATCCCCTCGTTCCCGTCAATCCAGAATTCCCGGCCATCGATGATATGCTTGTAGAAATCACGGATTAACAGGTTGTGACTGGTTCCCCAGTAAGACTTCCCTTCGACTGCCGTGGACAGGGGTTCACAGAGCAGCGTTTCATGGCCATCCTTCCAGAGGTACAGGCAGTCTCTGCGCAGAAGCAGTGTGCCCAGTTCAAAGATAAGCTCTAATTCAACCGGAGAATTCACTGAATACGCATTTGTACCATAAAAAAGCCCGCGTACTTTATTCTTGAAAAGAATGCAGGCATGAGCAGTATCCTCCACTTCAATCACTTCATTCAGCACGTCAGTGGTCACACTTCCCTTAATGGAGGCAATTTCGCCGCCGAACCATTGCAGCAGATCCAGGGTGTGGATCGTCTGGTTGATCAGGACTCCGCCACCTTCGGTAGCCCATTTTCCGCGCCAACTGCTCTCTGTGTAATAGGCTTCGTTCCGGTTCCAGGTCACAATCCCCTTCATGCAGATCAGTTGGCCCAGAATGCCGGAATCGATAGTTTCTTTGATCCGTATGGATGGTTCATTATAGCGGTTCTGAAAAACAACACCCAGTTGCCCCTTGCTGACCGCAGCAGCCTCCTGCATCCGCTGGGCAGAAGACACATCTATGGCCATTGGTTTCTCTGTCAGAACATGATGTCCTGCCTGAAGAAATTCTACTGCCATCGCCGCGTGGAGATGATGCGGTGTGCATAAATGGATTATGCCGATATCTGTTCTCCCGAGAAGCTGCTTGTAGTCTGTTACCGACTCACAGCCGTAGTCCTGTGCAGCTTGTGCTGCCCGTTCAGGATCTGAATCGGCAACGGCTACCAGCCTAGCCCCTTCCATAGATAGAATAGCCCTGGCATGCAGGGGAGCAATGGCCCCGCAGCCGATGATAGCTGCGCCTATTGTACTCATCCAGTTCACCTTCCGCTCTGCTCTGTGTTAGATTCTGCTATCTGAGACTATCCGGTGTAAGGTTCAGAGCCTGCGATTGTGCGATGAGACACAGCTCTGCCGCTTTAAAAACATGGGCTTGTGTCATCGCCAGTTCCGAGCGCTGCAGACAATCCAGAATAAGCTCTCCGAAGAAAGGAAAGCCAATCTTACCGGCCACCTGCTCATAATGCTCGCCTTGACTGTCTACCCAGAAGACATGATCCGGTGTATTCGAGCGGGCTAGATCGGTGTATTTACGCAGCTCCAGGTATCCCTCGGTTCCCATGATAATCATGCGCCCGTCTCCCCATGTGCCGAGTCCCTCCGGAGTGAACCAGTCCACGCGAAAATACTGGGTTGCTCCGTTGTCACCCACCAATGTGGCATCTCCGAAATCCTCCAGCTCCGGGTAGGCTGTGTGGTTGTAATTGGCAACCTTACTGTGCAGCACCTTGGCGTCACGGCAGCCGGCATAATATAGAAATTGTTCGATCTGGTGACTGCCGATATCACAGAGAATACCTCCGTATTTCTCACGCTGAAAGAACCACCCTGGACGACTAGGCGCATTCAGACGGTGCGGCCCCATTCCGATGACCTGAAGCACGCGGCCAATCGCGCCCTGTCTGATCAAATGACCTGCATATACTGCACTTTCCACATGCAGCCGTTCACTAAAATAGCACATATATTTACGTTTTGTCTTCTCTGCCTGTACCCGCGCTGCCTCCAGCTGCACTATAGCTGTAAAAGGCGCCTTGTCTGTAAAATAATCTTTCCCATGTGCCATTACACGCAGGCCCAGTGGTCCCCTCTCGGAAGGAACGGCGGCTGCCGCCACCAGGCGTACCTCAGGGTCTTCCAGTATTTCTTCTGCAGATCTGGCCACCCGGACTCCCGGATATGCGGCGGTGAAGGCTTTGACTTTTTCCTGATCCGGATCATATACCCATTTCAATTGCGCTCCGGCCTCCACCAGGCCGTTGCACATTCCATAAATATGCCCATGGTCCAGCGCAATTGCAGCGATTATGAATTCACCCGGTCCCACAACCGGTTTTGCTTCATGCTTGGGAGCATAATTCATTCCGTCATTACGGCTCATTCTTCTTCCCTCCAGATCTGATTACAGCAAGGTATGCAGATACTTCAAACTGATCTCGAGACTCTCGAACGGATTGCGGCGGCAGACATCCTGTTCTACCACATACCACTCTACTCCTGTCTCGCGGCAGGCTTCAATGATCGCTCTGTAATCCATATTGCCTTGGCCGATTTCCGCAAACTCCGCTTTTCTCGCGACCACCGCCATATCCTTCAGATGCACTACCCGCATTCTGTCTTTCACCTTGTTGATCCAATCCACCGGACTTCCTCCTCCGGCCTGAACCCAGTAGAGATCCAGTTCAAAATCGAACGCCCCCGGGTCTGACTCCTGCAGCAGTACTTCAAGACCGGTGAGGCCGTCCAGACGCTCGAACTCAAAATCATGATTATGATACACAAACTGCAGTCCGTGCTTATGCTTCAAGACTTGTGCAATTTCGGAGGCTTTCCTCGCGAATGTGCGATAGCCTTCCTGACTTGTCTGGTACTCACCCGGAAGTGCTCCAAGCCCGATGTATGTACAGTTCCAGAGCTTGTGCTCGGCGGCCAGTGCATCCAGATCGTTCACCAGCCTGTCCCAGGGAACATGTGTCGCGCAGATCGCAAGCCCGGCTTCATCCGCGTATTGCTTCACCAGCTGCGGATCAATCGGGCCAATACCCGATACCTGCACTGCCTGATAGCCAATGTCCTGTACCTTCAGCAAACTGTCACGCAGTCCTTCAGCAGTCTGGGTGAATTCCCTTAGGGTATACATTTGCGCGGCAATCGTTGAAGTCTTCATAGGTCGCTTCACTCCTTGAGTCTTAGTGTGTTCCAGATACATTCAGTGTCGTTTGTGCAGTTATATCCTTCTGGAAGGTGGAATTCTGCACTTTTTCCATCAGCTTCTCATGAAACAGATCGCTATCGAGCGGCAGTTCCACCCAGTTGTCTGTCCATGCGGACAAATACATGGCGTTTGAGAGTGTCAGGCCATGGATGCCTTCTTCTCCTGGTGCAAGCAAAGGTTCATCGAACAGGATGGCATTTGTGAAGTTGCGCAAAATACCTTTGTGCTGCTCTCCATCCCCTTTTTCCACCGGGATCTCGCATTTCCAGCATTCCGGTGCTCCGAATCCGCCCTTAAATTCAGCATTGAACACAGGCTCCGGTGTACGCAGCCGCCAGAAGGTCAGTGTACCGTCTTCAATAACGATTTTTCCATTGTCCCCTGTAATTTCAAAACGGTTCGTCCCCGGAGCTTCTCCGGTTGTGGTGATAAACAGCCCGGTAGCACCATTTGCATACTCGGCATAAGCGGTTACATCATCCTCGACCTCGATCTTGCGGTATTTGCCAAAGTGGCAAAATGCCCGGATGCGCACCGGCATCATTCCAGTGGTCCACTGCCAGAGATCCAGTTGATGCGGGTCCTGATTCAGCAGCACCCCACCGCCTTCTCCGGCCCAGGTCGCACGCCAGCCGCCAGAATCGTAATAGTTCTGGGATCTGTACCAATTGGTAATAATCCAGTTCGTACGGCGGATCTCACCAAGCTCACCGGCCTGAATCAGCTCCCGTAGTTTCTGGTACAGCGGGTTGGTCCGCTGATTATACATAATACCGAATTTGCGGTCCGATTTAGCAGCGGCGTCGTTCATTTCCTGAACCGCTTTGGTGTATACACCAGCAGGCTTTTCAATCAGAACATGAAGTCCGTAGTCCAGCGCTTCTATCGCGAGCGGAGGGTGATCATAATGCGGCGTGGAAATTAATACGGCATCAATAGCGCCTGACTGAAACATCGCTGTCGCGGTGCTGAAATGCTTCACTTTCTCCGGTAATTGATCCACCGCCCATTCCAGGCGTTCAGGACTGATATCGCATACGGCAGCCAGTTCCGCCCCCTTCACATCTTCAAGCAGACTCAGGGCATGAGCCCGGCCCATATTTCCGATGCCGATAATTCCATATCGTACCTTTGTCATCTCTATAATCACTTCCTGATTTCAGTTTATGTTATGAGAATAACCTTAATCTTAGAGTGTGAACATGACTGGAATTAAGGAGTATTTGTATATAATTAAGATGTATTAGATAAATGAAAGCGGTATAATAGAACAATAACCTGAAAGGAGGTGCTCTATGGATCGATTGGGAAATATGACAGGACGCCTGCTGCAAAATCTGAATGTCACCGTAACCCATGCCCAGCTCACCACCGGGTACCCCGGCTGGAACCGCACGAACGAGACACCTTCCTTTAACCGGCTTTATTTTATTGACCGCGGAGAAGGAAAAGTGATCATTAACGGAGTTGCTTATTATCCCAGACCGGGACAATTAATGATCATGCCTGCCGGTTCCATACAGACGACCGAAACATCGCCAGACCATCCATATACCCGCTACTATTGCCATTTCGATGCCCGCATCGGGGAGTGGCCGCTGTTTTATTCCGCGAACAAGCTGTATATCAGCGATGCTGCCGATCCGGATGCGGTCCGGGCGGTATTTACTGAGATGATCTCACTGTTTCAGGCTGAGGGCTTTCTCTCCTCGATTCGTGTGCAGGCCGCGTTGCTCAATCTGATGGCGTTGTGCCTGGAGGCTGGCGGCTACTCTGACTTCATGGATGAGCTGCTGCATACCAGTGATCAGGGCAAACTCGCGCATGTGCTGGAATACATTGACCAGCGGCTGAAGCGCCCCCTTGAGGTCGAGGAGCTGGCGGAGCAGGTGCATTTGCATCCGAATTACTTCATCCCTTACTTCAAAAAATTCATGGGGGTCACCCCCATGCATTATGTACAGCTCAAGCGGATGGAGCTAGCCAAAAAACAGCTTTCTTATACCGGCTTCAGCATCTCCGATATCGCCGAACAGGTAGGCATGGAGCTCGCCCACTTCTCTAAATATTTCAAAAAAACAACCGGGGTCTCCCCTTCGGCCTACCGGAGCAGTACACGATAAATCCCTGTTAACTGTTTGTTTACTCATCCTGGGTTGCGCCTCCGCGCAGCACCCTTCAGAGAGGAAGTGCTATATATGGCTGAGTTAGCCTTACAGCCTGCACTTGCAGGCAAAGTTGCTGTCATTACCGGAGGAGCGGGTGTCTTATGCGCTGTCATGGCACAGGAATTAGGACGCCAGGGAGCCAAAGTTGCTATTCTTAACCGCACCGCTGCAAAAGGTGACTCTCTTGCTGCCAGGATTAGCGCAGCTGGTGGACAGGCCCTTGCTGTGGCTTGTGATGTTACAGAAGACAGCAGCGTGCGGAGTGCCGCAGCTGTAGTTCTGAAGCATTGGGGGCCTTGCGATCTGTTAATCAATGGGGCCGGGGGAAATCAGCCGTCAGCGGTTACAACGAAGGAAACATTATCTGAAGGAGATTTGGAGAACCCGGAAATTACCTCTTTCTTCGATCTTTCAGCATCCGGCTTCCGTCAGGTCTTGGATCTCAACCTGGTTGGCACACTCCTGCCCACGCAAATTTTCGCCAGGCAAATGCTTGGGCGTCCGGGCACATCCGTAATTAACATCTCATCCATGAGCGCTGCATCGCCAATGACCAAAGTCCCTGCGTACAGTGCGGCGAAGGCAGGGATCAATAACTTCACCCAATGGTTGGCCGTCCACCTGGCTGAGTCCGGAATTCGGGTCAATGCTATCGCACCGGGCTTTTTTCTGACGAATCAAAATGAGAAGCTCCTGCTGCGGGAAGACGGGGAACTGACCGAACGATCACACAAAATCATCTCCCAGACTCCGATGCGCCGCTTCGGGAAACCGGAGGATCTGCTGGGTACCCTGCTCTGGCTGGCGGACGAAGAGATGTCGGGTTTTGTTACGGGGATTACGGTTCCGGTCGACGGCGGATTTATGGCATATTCGGGGGTATAGATTCCATCAACCCAGCCCCATAATATAGCAATCCATAAGAAATACAGCTGAAGAAGTTTGGTACAATGGGCAGGTCAGAACCAAACATCAACCCTGGAAAGGATGTTGTTCACATGGCTAATTTTACGGCTTACCTGATGTCGGAGGATGCCAAAGCTCAAGCGGAGTTCTACATTGAGGCGCTTGGCGGCAAAATGAATTCCATTACCAAACACGGAGACTTGCCTAATGCGAATGAGGAATTGAAGGACAAGGTGATCAATCTCAGCTTTATAGCTGCCGGAGTCCATTTTATGATGTCTGATTCCGTCCTCGAACCGGTTAGTTATGGGAATACAGTCAACTTAAACCTGGAATTCGCGGAAGAAGCTGAAGCGCATGCAGCTTTTGACAATCTGGCAGAGGGTGGTGTGGTCAAGGAAGCACTGAACCCTGCATTCTGGGGAGCGCTCTTCGGACATGTTCAGGATAAATTCGGCATCCTCTGGATGATCACTACAGTGCCTAAGCAGGACCAGCAGTAAGCTGATGCAAATATGCTTCGGGTATAGACGCTTCTTGATCTTATCGAGAGGCGTCTATTACCTGTACGGCCAGCCCTCTTCATCTAAGCAAATCCAAAAGCAATCACCAGTATATACCCCAGCACGGATAGCAGAACAGATCCGATCAGTCCGGCCAGAAATGGCTTTTTCCCCATCCGGCCAAAGGTTCTCAGATCAATCCCCAGCCCCATCCCCGCCATTGCCATTGCCAGCAAAAGGTAAGCCAGAACAACAAGCTCACTTGTGATTCTTGCCGGGATAATACCTAATGTATTGATTCCGCTCATTACCAGAAAGCCGAGGATAAACCAAGGGACCGGCAGCTTCTTCCACTCTATGGCTTTCTTAATCTCCCGCGCCTCCGCTTCCTCAGCAGGATTCTCCACTCTCTCCTTCTTACGTGTTCTGTAGGCTTCCCAGCTTCCGATGAGGATAGCGACAGGGATCAGCATCGCCACACGGGTCAGCTTCACAATGACCGCCAGATCCGCAGCGTCCCTGCCCGCCGGAGCGGCAGCAGCAATCACATGAGCCACCTCATGAAGTGTAGCTCCTGCAAAGATCCCGTAGCCTGCCTGACTCAATCCCATGAACGGATACAGCAACGAATATACCAGTGTAAAAATCGTACCCAGTATTGCTACAGTGGCTGCACCGACAGCCGTTTCATGTTCAGAAGCCTTGATTTGCGGGGCAATTGCCGCGACTGCTGCCGCTCCGCAAATGGCTGTACCGCAGGCTGTCAGCAGACTTAATCTTCTGTCGATTCTGAAACATTTGGCCAAGCCGTACACGGTGAATAAAGTGAACAAGATATTGATTACTGCAATGGCAAATACCTTCGGGCCGGCAGCCAGGATATCTGCAAGGTTGAGTCTCATCCCCAGCAGAATGATTCCCGCCCGAAGCAGTCTTTTGCTGGAAAATTGAATCCCTGCCATCGCACTATGCGGAACGCCAGCCGCTGCACGGAATGTTATACCCAGCAGAATGGCCAGGACCAGTTGCCCCAGAATATTCATTAGCGGCAGCAGAGCGAGATATTTGGCTGCTACGGCGAGCAGGAATGTGATTCCAATCCCCCAGGTCACCCCCGGGAGCTTCACTGTATATGGATTCAGCTTATGTGTAGGGTTCATCTGCTTCACTCTCCGTCCACCGCTCACGGCGGCTAAGTCTTGATAGCTTCACTATAAGTGCCTCTCACGTGAAAGTGAAATACAGCTTTGCTATTCTTAGCATCAGTTTTTGTTATGATCGAACGCGAACGATATGATAAAATGCATGATATAAAGGCTATTCCGGCATTTTTGCCGATTTAAAATGAGGGATTCATATGATTGTTGATGCACTGAATGTATTTGTTACCGTTGTGGAACAGAGTCATTTCTCTAAGGCGGGCGAGCTGCTGGGCTTGTCACAACCTGGTGTAAGTCTTCATATCCGCAATCTGGAGAATGAAATGGGAACCAAGCTGCTCCATCGGTCGCCGAAGCAGGTCCGCATGACGGAAGCTGGAGCGATACTCTATAAGCATGCCAAGCAGATTCTATCCCATTATGAGGAGGCTGGGCGGGAAATTCGTCTGCTGCGGGATGAAGTAACAGGAAATCTTCATATCGGGGCAAGCTTTACGATCGGGGAGTATATTTTACCGGCCAAGCTTGCTGCATTCGCCAAACAGTATCCGCTGGTCAGCCTTCAGTTGACCATTGGCAATACGGAGGAGATTATCGCGGCAGTAAGAATGAACCAGCTGGATGTGGCTTTTATCGAAGGTGAAACCACTGACCCCGAGCTTGTGATCATTCCTTACATGAAGGATGAGATGATCATTGTCGCCCCTCCAGGACATCCGCTCGCAGAGAGTCTTGCGGTGGAAAAGGATATGCTACAGGAGGAGACCTGGGTCCTGCGCGAGCATGGCTCCGGCACCCGTGCTTTTAGCGATCATTTTCTGCAGGAATCGGGGGTAACTATGAAAAGATCGTATGTATTCAACAGCAGTCAGGGTGTCAAGGAGGCCGTCTCTGCCGGACTGGGGCTGGCGATCCTGTCCAGATGGATCGTGCGTAAAGAGCTGGCGGGCGGCGAAATCTGCGAGCTACGGCTCAGACAAAGACTGCTGGAACGTGAATTTCTGATCATCCGGCACAAAGGCAACCCGGAGAGTATGGCGGTACAGATGTTTATTGAGAAGCTGCTCGCTGTACCCCGAACGTAACGCTAGAAAAACCGATATGCGGCGCTTCAACAGCGGCATTTCTGCCGTTGTTCCTGGGCAGACCCGCCTGTGGGGCTCCACTAGCGGCATTTCTGGCCTTGACGGAGAAAAGCCGCTGACCCGAATTTAATTGGGAACAGCGGCTATTGACGTACTGTATGGCTGATAGAAGCTCAGGCCAGCAGCTACAGCAATGCGGGAACAGCGGTATGGATGACCTCTCGGGTATTCATTCTTTCCCGCTGACAGACTGCACCGTAATCACACCAGCTGCAGGCACCTCAAGCGTGTGCACCCCGCTGTTCCAGTTCAATGGATACTCTGCCGTCACTATTCCCTGACAATCTCGAACACAAATTTCCAGAGGACCCGTGTCACGGTCCAGCTCAAGTACCAGTCGTGAGAGCAACGTACCGTTGACGACAACCACCAGCTCTGGCAAATCCCCGGTTACAGGGATAACCGTATCATGGTAAGCCGCAATCACCCATTTCCGGGTAGTGCGGGCTGTGACCAGCGGATACAGCAGCTCGGGATGCTGCGGCTCCAGGCGGCCATCCAGCAATACCTCCCGGTGCTCACGCCAGAAGGATAGCCAAAACGCCAGCATCGCAGTATGTTCCTCCGGCAGCCGGTCGAGCCGGACTGAAATCTGGGGAACGGAAAACAGCACATTTATGAACTGAAGGGCTGCTGCCGCCGAAGACTCCCGGGGGTTCCACATCAGCATGTCGGAATGTGCCGCAGTGCTGCCGCATATCAGCCTTATATCGATCGTCCTGATCCGGTTCTCGAGCGCATCATTAGGACAATCGCCGGCCCGGAACATATTCCCGTATTTGCGCATAAGCGGTCCAATGTAATTCTGGCGGAATTCGATCAGAATATCCGGCTTCAACTGCCTTAGACGGGAGATGATTCCACTTAGAAGCTTATCCACTGCTTCCGGTACCGACCCCGTGTCTTGCCCATCTGCGGGAAGATATTGATCCCCTTTGGCATAAAAGCTGTCAACGAAATCCAGCTTAAACCCGTCCATATCCCATTCCAGTAGCGACTGCTCATAGATGCCGGTCAAATACTCCCGGATTTCCGGATAACGGGGATCAGCGACCCCCGCTCCAAGCTCATCACTTACGTACAGCAATTTATCCTTGAATCTCGCCCAGGCCTGACTGTGTTTCCCGATGAACGGAACCGCATACCACAGCATGAATTTCATTCCAAGCTCATGAATCCGGGTTACATGTGCCTTCAGATCAGGAATTTTATCCGCACTCACCCTCCAGTCCCCGCAATATGCATAACCCCGGGTCTCATCTGAGGTCTGCCAGCCGTCATCCATGATAACCGTCTTGCAGCCCATGGCTGCAGCTGCTCTGCACTCGGCTTCCACTGCATCAGGCGAAAGCTGCTGATGAAAGCTGTACCATGTAGAATACACCGGTTCCCTGGCCGCGTCCGGAACGGGTGAAGGGTTACAGCCGGGAAGTCCGGCCCACCATTCGCCCACCCTTTTCAGCGCATCATAATAGGGATGACTTCGCGTATCCAATCGCAACATGACCTCAACATGGTCTTCGGGCGCGCCAGGGTCTGCAAAGAGCGTCACGGAACAATGGAAGCTGGATGTTTCCTCATTCAGGCCTGCATGAAGCTCCACGGGGCTTAGTACATCCGAGCAGGCAAAGGTCAGCACATTGTTGCCCCGGTTTCCGTAGAGACAGATAACCGGTGCGGACGAAGTGGATCTTGAAGGGAAGCCTTGCCGCCAATCGGGGATCAGCCCCCGGCTCCGCTCCACTGTTGGATGCCACAAGCCTTGTACATCCACTGCTGCACAGCTCCACTTCAGGGATAATTCCGGTAGAACAGCCGGACTAGAGGCATCCATAATAAGACGAACATATTCTACATCGGCCTCAGCGACATCCATAAAGGAAGAGAGAGCTAGGGCAAAAGTTCCGGTCTGTCCCTCCAGCCTCATTTCACAGCCATTGCTAAGTATGATTTTCAATTGCTTCTTAGCTCCTTTATAACCGGATATGTCTGATTGAATGGTCAATGTTACATCCGGCAGGGAATCGAAATCTGTATGCAAGCCCCGATCCCTGAACGGCTGGCAATGATTACCCCGTAGCTGTTGCCATGATGCAGCTTGATCCGGGAATCCACATTACGGATGCCATAACCGATACGGGGACCCTGAGGGGCCATAATCTGCCGGATGATATCTGCATTCATACCCACCCCATTATCAATCACTTTGAACACAATCTCCGAATCCCGCTTTGCTACGACAAGCCGGATGCCCAAGGTGGCTCCGAACCAGGCATGTTCAAGTGCATTTTCAATCAGCGGCTGCAGAATCAGCTTGACCGTTGCGTACTCCAGAACTTCCGGATCAATATCATAATATACACTAAGCCGTTCACCGTATTTAATGCACTGGATCGCCACATAGGCTTTGGCATGTTCGATTTCCTTACCCACAGTAGTCAGGATTTCTCCGCGGTTCAGACTAAGCCTGTAGAATTTCGCCAGTTCCTTTACCATAATATGCAGTTTATCGATATCGCCGAATTGGGCCAGACGGTTAATAGAGGAGAGGGTATTGTATAGAAAATGGGGATTGATCTGTGCCTGCAGCGACTCCAGCTCCGCTTCTTTTTTCTGAAGATCGGCAACATAATTTTTATGAATCAACTCTTCCATATTGCTTCCCATCCGGTTGAAGGCGATAGCAATTTGCGCCAGCTCATCATTGCCTTTGAAGCGGATTCTTTTGTGGAAATCCCCGTCATGAAAAGCATTAAGGGACCCCACGATCTTCTGAATCCGCCGTGAGAAATAACCGGATACCCAGATCCCCAAGGCTGCCAGGACAACGGCACTGACCAGACATACCAGCAGTGTCATCCGGCGGACCTCGTTCGCGCTCTGATCGAACAGGCTGTAAGGAATGTAGGCTTGAAGCTGCCAGCCCAGACCGTGCAGTGATTCACTAAGGACAAGCTCTCCGGGCTCTGTCCGGCTGCTCGCCGCTATCGTGCCTTCCGGTGAAGATTGCATCACAATCCTGCCGTTGTCATCAAGCACGACTAGCGTACTGTATTCGCCAATTTTGCGGTAATCCACAGAATCCAGCAGATCCTTGATCTGTACCGCCACCCGGACAAGACCAATCGCCTTCCCGCGCTGTACATCATCCAGACGCTGCAGCAGCGAAATATTGCCATCCTCTTGATCGCGCAGAATCTGCTGCCAGCGGCTGAGACCCGGCAGGTTACCCGAGAATTCCAGCATACGGTACCAATCTGCGTCTTGAATCCGCTGCACATGATAGATCTCGTAACGTTTCGTGGATAGCAGTGGATTCTGCCCCCCGTCCTTATAGAACACTTCAGGCAGCGTTTCGTTCTGAAGATACAGAGACAGGCCGATATTGCTGGCTGTGTAATTCAGCAGATTTTCAAGCGCCGGCATGAGTGTCCTGGTCATGGTCTCATAGCTGTACCAGCCTTGATCATAACGGCGAAGCGCATTTTGCAGACTGTAATTATAGTAAAGGCTGTTCGAGATGCGTTCGATATCATCTGTACGGTAACGGATATTGTCGCGCATTTGCCTTAGCGTTCCTTGAAGATTCTCCCGCGTCTTTTCCCGCAGGGAATTCACAGAATGCGCATAGGCGAACAGGCCAACCGTCAGCACGGCAATCAGCAGGCACAGCACGTAAGGCAGAATGAGCTTGTATCCAAAAGGAATGCTCCCCATGCGCCGCATGTCACAAATGTCTCCTGTAATCACCTGGGCTCACACCATAAAATTCCTTAAACTGCTTGCTGAAATGGGAAAGATTCTTATAGCCCACCCGGTTCGCGGCTTCATATACCTTCAGCTTCGGATCACTAAGCAATACCTTGACCCGCTCCAGCCGCCTCAGCCCCACATAATCGGAGAAATACACTCCGGTCTCTTCGTAGAAGATCTGGCCCAAGTGATTAGGTGAGAAGGAAAAGTGGTTGGCGGCATCCCGCAGCATGACATTATGCTCCAAATGTTCTTCAATGTACGCCTGGATCTCCTCCACAAGCTTACGTTTCTTCCCCTGGCGTTTGCGCTGCAGCCGCTCAGACAGCTCGAACATCCGGCGGCGGAGCCAGGATTTCATATCCTCAATGGTTTCCAGATCATATAAAATATTCAGATGTTTTCGTTCCAGCCCCAGCAGCTCATAAAAATCCTCATTGATTGTATGCAAATACGCATCGAGCTTGGAGACGAGGTGCAGGAAGAGCTGGTAAATCTCAAGCTTGGTCTCCATATTGCCCACCCAAACAAAGAGCTCCTCATTGCAGTCGTCCACATCGACCAGACGGTAAGAGGTCACCGCCGCGAACAAGGCCTGCAGAATACTGTCCAAATCTTTGGCGGAGGCCGAGATCGGCCCTCTGGCATCGGAATGGAGGATGAGCTTGCCTTTGCCCAGGAACAGCTTCAGTCCCAGCGCATTCCTCGCCTGCCGGAAGGAATCCCGCAGCCCACGCAAATGGCTAACGGTGGGACCTACACCAATGGTTACTGTCAGCGGTATACCATCCGCTGCCTGATGGATCAGCCTGCGGAGTCTTTCACGTCCCACACTTTCTTCCAGAATCAGTGCGTAATGGAACCGCTCCGTCCGGCAGGCCTGTATCTGTTCCTCAGCACAGTACCGCTCAATCGACGTCTCCAGGCTGTTCTCCATCTCTGCCTTAGCCCCGTCGCTGAAGCCATTCAGCTTCCAGGACATATCATCGGGCTCCAGCAGCGCAGTGTACAGCCTCGCCCCATTCCAGTTAATGCCGATACGTTGAAGCAGGGACACCACTTTTTCTTCATCAGGTGTACCATCAAGAAGCTGCATGAACAGCTCTCTGCGCAGAAGCGGTTCGGACTCGGAGAAATAACGCTCTAAATGGGAATGCTCACGCTCACGGTCCAGAGTCTCCCGAACCTCTTCCAGTGATCTGCGCATATCGTCGTCGTCCACAGGCTTCAGCACGTAACCGGATGCGCTCATGGATATGGCCTGCTTGGCATATTGAAAATCTTCATAGCCGCTGACAAAAATAATCCTCAGCTTCGGGTTCAGTTCAAGGGCTCTGCGGGCAAGCTCCATCCCTGACATGATCGGCATTCTGATATCGGTGACCATAATATCCACAGCCTGCGAATCCAGCACCTCCAGAGCTTCAAAGCCGCTGCTCGCGGCTGCACACACCTCCATGCCAAGACCTTCCCAGTTCATGAAGCGCTGCAGACCCTCCAGATCCAGCAGCTCATCGTCGACCAGCAGTACCTTGTACATCCCATCCCACCCTCGCACTCAGAATTCAATCCGCCCCCGGCAACTTGTGCTTGTGGTGAATACCATATAATAGTAAAAGGGGTACACTTGGATTCAGTATACCCCACGGTTTAGGCTGGCTCTAGCTTTATTTCATCTTGCTCAAATTGTCCTGCCATTTCGCGGTTTGGAATTTCAGCAGCTTCTCATAGCCTGCTTTTTTGGCGTCTTCATTCGCTTTGTTTAAGAGGCTGAGAACTTCATCATCACTTTTGGCGTACAGGGTTTTCGCAAAAACCTCCTGATAAATATCGTTAACCGCCGTAGCAATCGTTCCTTCCTCCGAGTCCGGCAGCGGGTCCAGATTGACGAACTCCGTGAAGTTCTTCGATGTCTTCCAGGTCACCTTCTGCTGGGCAAGCGTAGTCCAGTTCTGCTTGTCGGCCGGAAGCTGCGCATCCATCTTGGCTTTGGTCTGGTCAATAAAGGTGGTGTTGCCGACCCAGTTGAAACGGCCGATTCTTTCCTTATCCTTGTCTCCCTGTGGTGTATTCAGGCCGGCCTCGTTCAGAATAGGCACGCCGTCTGCATCGTACTCATCCCAATACAGGCCTTGACGTCCGAAGTTCAAAATCCGCTGGCCTTCTTCGCTGGTCACCCAGTCGAGGTAGGAGAAGATCGCTTCCGGGTCCTTGGCGTTCTTCGTGATGACCAGCACGTTCCAACCCAGTGAGTTGTAATTGTTGGGTGTAATTTGGGTTGCATCCAGACCCGCCTTGTGAATCGGCCAGATGATATCGTAGCCGGCATCAGGGTCTGTTGTACGCAGCGCGGTATCCGCTCCCCGTCCAGGGTTCACCACATCACCGTCTACATATACTGCTACGCGGCCAGTCTTGAGTTTCTCGGAAATCTGGTCACCGGTCTGGGTGAACAGATCCTGCGTGATCAGCTTTTCACGGAAGAGCTTGCTGGCGTACTGCATGTTCTCGATGAACACCTGATCCTCAAAAATCGATTGCAGCGTGGTACCCACCGGATTGGCTTTGGGCAGATATGGTTTATTTTCAGCAAATCCGCCGTACATCGTCTCGAGTCCCCGGCCTTTGGCTCCCACTTCAAGCGGCACTACATCGGGATACTTCACCTTCACCTGCTTCAGGTAGGCATACAGTTCATCGTAGGTTTCCAGCTTCGGTGAACCCAGTTCCTTGTATATTTTCCGGTTAATGATCCAGCCGCCGTTGCCATTCGGGCTTGACGTATACCAGTTGGGGAATTGGTAGAGCTTGCCGTCTTCAGAGCGCAGCATGTTCAGTGTGGCTTCACCGGCGTTCTTTTTCAGATTAGGATAACGGTCCAGATAATCATCGAAGGGTACCAGCAGCCCGGGCTGACGAAGCCGCTCGACATTCGCACCTCGGTCCATCATAATGACATCCGGCAGACTTCCCGAGGCGATCATGGTGCTGAACTTAGTTTCGGCAGCGCCGCTGGACTGAACCGGGGTCATCTTGACCTTGAGGGTGTCGGCAATCCACTTGGTGGTCGAATCCCTTCCCCATTCTTCCGTGGTATCCCAATCGTAATTACTGTAATACGTGAAGGAGACCGGTTTGACCGTGCTTCCTATAGCGGATGATGTAGCTTCAGGACTTGCACTTGCCGTTGCTGCCTCCGTTGCCGCTGGTTCTTTGGTAGGATCAGCGGATGGCGCTGCAGTATTGTTCCCCCCTCCACAACCGGCAATCAAAAGCGCCGAACACAACACAACACTCAGCAGCAAGCAGAAATGGCTTTGCCGTCCTTTGAAGGGATGGTACCGTTTCGTAGATTTCAAATGAGTAACCCCTCTCTAATGTTCACTTTCTACTCCTTAAGCGACCCGATTAACACACCTTTCACAAAATACTTTTGCAAAAACGGGTAGACCATAATAATCGGCAGCGTAGCGACCATGGTGGTTGCCATGATCAGCGATTTGCTGGTTACCGACTGCACGAGGGCGAGCCGGTCTTGAGCAGCTGCACTACTCCCGATAGCTTTCTGGAGCTGATCTGTCACAATATTGGAATTCAGGATCTGCTTCAGCAGGGTCTGAATCGGGATCAGATCGGGATTATTGATATAAATGCTGGCCGAGAACCAGTCATTCCAGTGATATACGGCCGTAAACAAGGACAGTGTAGCCACTACAGGACCAGAGATGGGTAAAATGATACGGGTCAGCACTCCGATATGGTTACAGCCGTCAATCCGCGCCGATTCAACCAGTCCCGCCGGCAGTCCCAAAAAGAAAGTCCTGAAAATAATCATGTTGTAGACACTGATCATCCCGGGAATGACCAGCACCCAGAAGGTATCCATCATGCCAAACTCGCGCAGCAGTAGAAAGGTGGGAATCAGTCCTCCGCTGAAATACATAGTTATGATGCAGAATACCATATATATTTTGCGTCCCATCAGTTCATGCCGGGAGAGTCCGTAGGCCAATATGGCGGTAAACATGACCGATAGAGTGGTTCCTACGATGGTGCGCATGATGGAGATTAGAAATGCATGGCCGATGCGGCTGTCCCGGAACACGACCTCGTAATTATCAAGCGTTGGGCTGCGCGGCCAGAACGTAATCCCGCCAAGCGCCGTGTCCGAGCCCCTATTGAAGGAAATCACGAGTGAATTCCAGAAGGGGTACAGGGTGATGAAGCCCAGCAGCAGCAGCGTTGCATATATAATAACTTGCAGGAATTTGTCTCCCGCCGACAGCTTCATCATAACCTGACCCCCGCCTTCCTTCTCCACATTTGTTCTGCTTCACTGTTGCTTACCATAGACTTGAACCCATTTTTCTGGCTGCCTTATTCGCCAGGGCCAGCAGTCCAATACTCACTACCGCTTTGAACAGTCCCGCCGCCGCCGCATAAGAGAAGCGGTTGTTCAAAATCCCCATCCGGTAGACATACGTATCGATTACGTCTGAAACATCACGCAGGATCGGATTGGTGGCCAAGATCAGGATATCCTCGAACCCGGCATTCAGAATATTACCCACAGCCAGAATGAGAAAGATGATGATGACCGGCCGGATGCAGGGCAATGTGATCAGCTGGATCTGCTTGAACCGCCCAGCACCGTCAATGGAAGCGGCTTCATAGAGATGCGGGTCGATTCCGGCAATTGCCGCCAGATAGACGATGGCTGCGAACCCCATCTCCTTCCAGATGCCTGTTCCCACCAGAATCCCCCAGAAATACTCCGGCACGGACAGAAAGCTGATAGGCTCTGAGGTAAGATGCAGACTCATAAGCAGCATGTTAACGCTTCCATTATCAGTCGACAGCATCGATCCTACGAACCCTCCGACGATCACCCAGGACAGAAAATGCGGCAGATAGCTGACAGTCTGGATGATCCGCTTGAATAACATAAGCCGAATCTCATTGAGCATCAGCGCGAGCAGGATCGGAGCCGGGAACCCGATACACAGCTTCAGCAGGCTGATTACAATGGTGTTGCGCATGACCGTCCAGAAGTCGGGCGAATTGAAGAATGCTTCAAAATGCTTCAGCCCGACCCAGGGACTGTGAAAAAAACCGCCGAACAGCTGATAATCCTGGAACGCCATCAGTACCCCGTACATGGGCAAATAGCTGAATACGAAGATAAACATCATAGCGGGTATAACCATCAGCTGAATATCCCATTGCCTGAACCACCTGGTCCACCATGATACCGGCTTACCTTTCGCCCTGGTAATGACCTTTCGTTCGATTTCCACGTTTGTCATCCTTCCTGTTTCTTTGCTCTACACCTTAATCTTATGCAGTTCGGAAAGGAGGAACCAGTACCGTGGTCAACGAAATGTGTGGTTCAGCAATGATGAGCAGATTAGAGCTTAATGGCCTTCACATCGTCAAAGTAGATCGTCCCGCTGCCCTGGGTCCCACTGCCCTGGGCTACATAGAAGGCGAACTCTTTAATGGAGCCCAAATCAATGACCCCGTTACCGCCGGTTGACCAGCCGGGCCTTGCGAAGTCCGTAAACGGAATGGTTACAAGCCTTGGCTCGGTGCCTTCAATCTTGATTCCGGCTTCCCAGACTTCTCCGTTCGTCTCATGAAACTGAACTGCCAGCTGGCGGTTCGAGCCATCCGGCTGGAGCCAGAAGGAGATCGCTCCCATGCCCGGCCATTCCTTGCCCATGCTGCGGTAGACACCTGCATAGCCAGGATTGCCAACCGTATAGTCCAGTTTAAGCCCATAGCTTCCGCTGTTCAGCTGATACGTATCCAGTGTTACAGTTGCAGCATTGCCCGAGACATTGCGCTGCCATTTGGAGCGCAGGCTTCCATTCGAGCCACCATAGGATTCGAAATCATCGATCAGATAGGAGTCCACCGGAGGTGGAATAAACGGGCCATTTCCGGTCTCTCCGTTGTTGAGCGCCCGCGGATCACTATAGAGTGCTTGAATACCGCTAATCGAATTTTTGTCGGTTAAATACTGGGACCAAGTCATGAAATACACATATCTTGACTGCTTTTCCCGAAGCATCTGCATATCCGGCAGCTCACCATTTTCCCCGATAGCAATAGGCCGGCCGCCGCTGAGCTTCAGAAGCTTGTTGTAATAAGTGTCACGGTAATCGTTGTTGTAGATGTCCATGGCCAACACATCTACCACATCGTGGCCGGGATAATAGGGGGTTGAATCGTATGCCCAGGAGCTCTCCGCATTCGGACTCCACACCCAGATCAGATTATTCAGACCATGAAGATTAGTTAAGCGGTCGTACATGTTGTGCCATAGCTGCCTGAACAGCTCCGGTCTTGCACCCCACCAGAAAAATTCAGCATTCATCTCGTGATATGGACGCCATAATACAGGAATACCTTCATCCTGCAGCTGCTCCAAATATCCCGCGATCTCATCCACCTGGGCAGCCCACTGGTTGTACAGTGCGGTGCCGGGAGTGACAATCTCTGTCATTTGGGCTTCTGTCACGTCACCCGTGACACTCTCCCAGCCGGAGGTAGCCGGGTCCATAGGCCGGGTCTGGTGATAGGTTAGAGTCACCATGGTTCCTGCCTTACCCTGAAGAACGGCCTCGTCAATCATGGATTGGCGCAGCTCGCCTATGTCTCCCCCGATATAATAGGCGAAATCCGAACCCCATAATGCCGGATAATAACCGGTCAGCTCTGCTGCCGTGTCGTACCATTTCGCGGGCTCTTCGTAATAATTATGTTGGCCCGTGTAGACGGCTTTCCCCACCGTTGCATAGAGCCGGTCGAGCAATGCTGTCGCTTCAACGCTAGCGTTCGGGTTGACCGGGACCATCCTGCCGGTGGTCACCTGAAGCGTACTCGGGGCAGAGATTGCGGTCCCTTCACTAACCGCTTTAACCTCAATGTCATACAGACTCTCAGGCGACAGTCCTTCCAGCTTGTAAGCATACAGTGATTGCCCGGAAACATAAGGAACCGTCAGGCTGCTCCACTCGGTGTCGGCCGCTTTTTTGTATAGCAGCTTATATTCTCTCACTCCAAAGGGTCCTGTGGAGGCTGCCCATTCCAGCTCTGCAGATACCCCGTCTATGGTTCCAGCCTTGAAACCCGCAGGTGCAGTTGGACTAAGGTTAGTCGGAATTACAGGCATCTTGCCGATAAAAACTTGATCCAGGTACATATCTCCGCCGCTCCAATTCGCGCCCCGCAGCTGCAGGCCAGCCAATCCGTTGCCGGTCTGAATCTGCTGCTCCGAACGGGACCATGCTGCTGTGGCGTTAGTATAGAACGGATAGGATTTTACAGAGAAACCTTGATATACATCCAGTGTTACCGTGAATGGCCCCGGCAGTACCGCATTGAATTTGCTCCAAAACGAAACCAGATAAGAAGCGTTGCTATTAGCGGGGAGTAATGGCGTTTTGACTGTGGATAGATTCTTCAGCTTCAGCGCATACATTCCGGAATAGGGATCATAAGTTGTCGTTTGTACAGTCCCTGTTCTATACCATGGAAAGATGTGTCCAGACTCCAGACCTCCATTGGGTACCTGATTAAATCCCGGCGTAGCCTCTAGTCCCATCACGGCATCGGAGGTATTGCCCGCGACATCCTTGGCCCGCAGCATAATTGCATACACTGAAAAAGGATCCAAATTATTGAGGGTATACGTGTACTGGTTAACAGATTCCTGTTGAGGGACAGCCGCGGTATTCCAGTCAGCAGCATCTGTTTTTTTGTAAAAAATCTGGTAGGAATCAACTCCCATATCATCCGTGGACCCCGTCCAGGTTAGCTTCAGCGCTTTGGAGTCATGCTGGGCCTGCCATACACCCGGAGTCGTTGGGCGTTCAATATCCACATTCTCCCGAATGACAGCGTCGTCGATATAATAATCCTTACTCGTACCGTTCCAGAACGACAAGCGGATATATTGCACACCTGGCCCGGGTGTATACAGGAGCTGCCGGTATTCCCATTCCGTAGAACCCGAGAAATGCAGCTGTTCCTTCGATTGCTGCGTGCCGAAAATGTCCATATCCATCGTTGCATTCGTGACCCCGGCAGCAGCAAACTTAACCCATAATCCAACCCGGTAGGTTTTCCCCTGTTGAACTGCGACTGACGCTGATGCCCCACCTGTACTGCGCTTAACCAGAAGACTTTTTGCGCCACCGTGCTTCTCGGCGGTTGTCACCACCGGACTCCCCCACTTCTCCCACAGCGTATCTCCCGACTCAAACCCGGGATTACCCAGCAAATTCTCGCCAGCTCCCAGCACCGGGACACTTGGGACGAGTAATGAAGCAAAGATCAGAACTACGGCCAGCCAACCATGGAACCATTTCCCCCTCATACGTGGTACCACTTTAATCAGGCCTCCACTCACATTAGCCGGTGAAATTACGACTATAATGTCGTCCGGCATCTTCAATGTAAGCGTTTTCCGCAAAGCTCAACAAGGTACTACAGCAACGAAAACTATGCTGCAGCAACGATGTCCGGTTTTTGTGCCGAATTATATTTTGTCCTTCAGGAGTACACGGTAGGCACCATTACCGCAGGAGACGCCGAGCACCTGTTTTCCTACACGATCAAGGGCAATTCCTTTCCAGCGAACCGCCCCCAGCTCTGTCTGATTCCAAGCCTCCCAGCTCTCACCGCCATCCCTGCTGCACAACACTTGAGAGTCTGTACCATTCATAACCATCGGTTCACAGGCAACGATTATCAGATCCTCTCCATGGTCACCAATTCCTAGAGTCAGAGCGGATACATTCAAGACCCCATCCACTTCAGCAGGATACAGCTTGCTCCAGGACTGGCCTCCATTGGTGCTGCGCCATAGTCCTTCTGTAATGAAGCCAGCATATATCGTATCCGGGTAACTTGGAGAATAAGCTACAGCGTTCAATACAGAGCCCAGACCTCTTCGCTTAAAAGGCAGACCTGCTCCAATGGATACCCAGTTGTCTCCGCTATCGGATGATTCCCAGATCCCTTCGGTCCATTCACCCACCAGTACCCGGCCTTCTTGTAAGGGGTTTGCCGCCAGCAGCTGATTGGCCCCGCAGGCATTCTTGACCTGATAGACAACTACAGACAGCAAATCGGCTTCAATCCAGTTCTTCATATGCGGTATTTCCGTCATGTAGGCAGGAGGGCGAAAAGCAGTTTGCTCCCAGGTCATTCCACTATCCGTAGAGCGGTAGATTCCAGCCCCCGATGCAATTGCTCCATCCATATAGGCATAAAAGGTGTCTGCATTCACTCCGTCCTCCTGCAAAGCCTGCACAAACAGACCGGGACTCAATGTAAGTACAGCTGAAGCAGTCTCTCCGTTGTCACGGCTGAGCGCAATACATGCGGTCCGCCCCTGACCAACTAGTCCGTAGAGATAACTCTGACGGGATGTTCGCGGTATTACAGCTGCAGTACTTCCTGAATAACCGGGTAGACCCGGGAGATTCCAAAAGCTTTTTCCGCCATCCTCAGTAACCTTCGGAGGGTGGTCAGCCATCGTAACACAGAACTTGCCCGGCTGCTCCCAAGCGGAGGTGACGGCTTCCATGCAGGTCGTTTCCAGCCCCTGAAACTGTGCAGCCCGCCATGTCCTTCCTCTATCTGTACTAACTGCAACTCCGTACCAATTCGTCAGATAGAGGCGTTCTTCAATAAAGCGGTCAACTAGAATTTTGGATATTGCCCATCCCGTGGCCTCCGCACGTGAACCACTGCCGAAGTGATCCATATAGGCTGGAAATCCGCTCAAATTCTCATCCTTATGCTGCCGGAGGAGCTTCCATGGTTCAGTGACGCCGCTGTCTAGACCGGATACATACAGTGGAATCGGCGGAACGGTCTGCATGTGAGGCCGGGCATCCGGGGCTGTATACCACAGCTGCGGGTGATGGATATCCTGTACAACTGTACCGTATCTATGCCCATCCTGGAGCAGCCCTGTCATGTCCGGCTGCCAGGTCTGCCCGCCATTCTGACTGTGGAGGATGCCATTCCAGATGCAGGCAGCACGCAGGTGCTGCGGATCCCGGATATCGCAGGCAAGCTCGGCAAAGCTTGGGCCTTCATGCAGCAGCACCCAGGATTCACCGAGGTCGGTGCTGGCATACAGCCTGCCAGCCTTGCCACGGGGCGGGTCCTGAAGCAGTCCCAACACCCCGCCGCCGTCTGTCTCGACATAATCCATATTGAGATCTTCATCGCTTATGGTTCCAGCATACAGTAATCCCGGTATACCGGGATGGAAGGCGACGCAGCCAAACCGCTCCTCCGGCAGCGAAGACTGCTTCCAGGACTCCCCTTCATCCCTGCTGATCCATAAACCGCCCGTGTAGCCCCCGGCAGCTACAATTCCCGGGTGATGAGGATCTACCGCGATAATTTCACCGTACATCCGGGTCGGCCCATTGCCGTAAAAACCCATGCCTGTACAAACCTCTCTCCAGGTGTGTCCGTCATCGTCTGATTTGTGAACCGAGCCGTGAAATTTGCGGCTTCGCACTTCCCCCGAGCAGCGGAACAGCACCTCCGGGTGATGCGGACTAATGGCAAAGCTCTGCACCTGGTGGTGATACGCCTTAGTGAGTCCGGCATTACGTGCTTCCCAGCGGAAGCCGCCGTCAATGCTGGCGAAGACTCCCGCCACATCGCAGCGGGCGTACAACACACCGCTTTTTGCGGGATGCTGAATCAGCCCTGTAATATAGCCACCCCCGCCCAGTACAGCCGGTGACCAGGTTTGCTCCGGTTTGAATGAATTCCCTTCCACATCCCTTACCTCCATTCTTCCTTGCCTCCTACTTAAGCTTACCTTCAGGCTGGATTTACGTGCATCCCTGCGAGCAACGAAATCTATTGCTGAGCAAAGAAGATGGAAAATGGGGGGGCTCAAAAGTGGATTTTCTGCGAGCAGAGACAAGTCACCTTCAATTTTATAAGCATAAAATTCAATAGAGCAGCGCTCCTCGTCATCGGAGGACGCTGCTCTATGTCTTTGGTTCATGGCTGCTCGCTTCAATAGATTGTAGGCATTGACGATACGAACGAGGTGATGTTCTGAATATCCTCCTCCAGCGAGAGGACGGAACGACCTGCGTAAAAGCGGCAGCGGTCGCCTTTGTCCCCGGATTTTCAACGCTAAGGAGAATAAATAAAATCTGGGGACATCAGAGATTGGACCACGGTCCGTTCGCGGAGCTTCCACCCAAACAGCTTACATATCTCCTGCGAAGCTGTTTCCACTTGAATCTAGAACTTAGAAGGGGTCACTTGTCTAACCATGTACGCATCATAGATAACAACTGCGCGCTGTTGACCGGTTTGGTGATATAATCCGAGCAGCCTGCTTCAAGGCACAGCTCCCGGTCTCCCTTCATGGCTTTCGCCGTAAGTGCAAGAATAGGAAGGCGCTTGAATTTCACATTCTGCCGGATCGCGCGGGTCGTTTCGTAACCGTCCATTCCCGGCATCATAATATCCATTAGCACGATATCGATGTCAGGTGTCTGTTCCAGGAGATGGATAGCATCCTGGCCGTTCTCTGCAGGAATGACTTTCATATGATGGCGTTCCAAGATGGAGGTAAGTGCAAAAATGTTTCGGATGTCATCATCCACAACAAGCACTTTCTTATACTCAATCATTTCATCGGAATTATATCGTTTAACCAGCTTGTCCCTTAAACCGGACGGCAGCTCCTCCGCTTTGAGGTGCAAAAAGAGCGTCGTTTCGTCAATTAACTGGATATTCGACTTCACCTCTTTGATAACCGCCATTTTAAAGAGCTCATCCCACTCCTTCTCCTCCTCTGACGTCAACTTCTTGCTCAGGCGGGCTACGACGGGAACCCTTTTGTTTTTGGCGTTCTTGTACATGTCACGGACTAGGCGGATAAGATTCATATCCGGCAAGTTATTGTCCAGCACTACACAGTCGTAATCTTTGGTGTTGATCTGGTTCAAAGCTTTGCGCCCCGTGTCCACTGCCGTGAGCTTGAGATTCTGACTGCTTAGCAGTTCGACAATTTGCTTACGCTCTTGCTCATCATGGATGGCCACCAGCAGGTTGCGGCCCTTATGGTCCGCAAATTGGTTCAAACGATCAAGGGCATTCTCGAGTTCCTCGTTCGTCACCGGTTTCCGGAAGTAATCGTGAACCCCCTTTTGCAGCAGGAGCAACTCATCTTCATCGACGGTCATGACGCAAATCGGAATATGCCGCACATCGATATCGCTCTTCAACTGCTCCAATACGAGCCAACCGTTGGAATCCCCGCCAAGGTGCAAGTCCAGCGTAATCGCAATCGGATGATACTTATGAACGAGTTCGAGGGCATCATAGCCGCTGGCTGAAATGACAGCTTTGATGCCTCTTTTACGGAGAAGATCGAGAATGATTTCATTGAATTTCTGGTCATCCTCGATAATCAGGAATACACGGTCTCCCGGCTCAATATGATCCCGGTCATCCATCAAAGCGTCTTCCTCGGCTTTAACCAGGCTGCTTCTGCGTTTCGGCGGGGTGATATCGATCACCTCCGGAACATGTGCCTTTTTCGGCTCCAGTTCTGTGAATTCCGCTTCCGTTGGAAGGTACAGATTAAATACGCTCCCCTTGCCCACTTCACTGTACAGGGTGATTTCACCGCCTAGCATTTCGGAAATCTCACGTGATATCGCAAGGCCCAAGCCTGTTCCACCGTATTCCCGATTCGTACTGCCGTCGGCCTGCTGGAAAGCTTCGAAAATGATCTGCTGTTTTTCATGGGGGATACCGATCCCTGTGTCGCTTACGGAAAAGCAAATGACCGTTTTGGCACGGTTCAACGATTCATTATCCGGGTGCCAGCCCTCGCCCGCTTTCCGGATCTGAAGCATGATCTGCCCTTGTTCCGTGAACTTAAAGGCATTTGAGAGCAGGTTTTTCAAAATTTGCTGAAGCCGTTTAAAATCTGTCATGACACTAGCCGGCACCCCGGGATCAACCTTGATCCGGTAGTCGAGCTTCTTGGCATCCACCATATGACGGAAGGTTCGGTCCAGCCCGTCTGTCAGTTCCGCCAAAGATACTTCACTGTAATCTGGCGTTATGGTACCGGATTCGATTTTGGACAGGTCAAGAATATCATTAATAAGGTTAAGCAATTCGAGTCCGGAGTCCTGGATGGTCTTCGCGAACTTCACCTGAATCTCATGAAGATTGTCATCCGGGTTCTCGGCAAGCTGTTCAGCGAGCAGCAGCAAGGAATTCAGAGGGGTACGAAGTTCATGCGACATGTTAGCCAAAAATTCGGATTTGTACTTGGACGTGAGCGCAAGCTGTTCCGCTTTCTCCTCCAGGTAACGTTTGGCTACTTCAACCTCATGGTTTTTGCTCTCCACTTCTGCTTTCTGCAGCACGAGCAGCTTTGCTTTATCCTCCAGTTCGTCATTGGTATTCCGCAGCTCCATCTGCTGCTTTTGGAGTTCTTCGGTGAGGGACTGCGACTGGATCAGCAGCTCCTCCGTACGCTGGTTCGCCTGCATGGTGTTAATCACAATTCCGATGGATTCCGTAAGCTGATCCAGGAATGCAATGTCGATATCGCTGTAGGGGCGAAAGGTTGCGAGTTCGAGAATCGCAAGTACCTGATCTTCAAAAATGATCGGGAGCAAAATGATGTTGAGTGGCGTCGCTTCTCCCAAAGCGGACGATATCACGACATAATCTCCTGGCACATTGGTAAGCAGGATCCGTTGCTTCTCGATTAGGCACTGGCCTACCAACCCTTGCCCGGCGCGGAATTCGTTCGCTAGATGTTTGCGGCTCTGGTAAGCATAGCTGGCAAACAGCTTCAGGACCGGTTCACCATCGACGGGTTCATTGATATAGAAAACACCATGCTGCATGGACACAAGCGGAGCCAGCTCGGACAGGATCATGCGGCTGACCGCATACAAATCTCTTTGTCCTTGAAGCAGCCGTGAAAATTTGGCGAGATTGGTCTTGAGCCAGTCCTGCTCTGTGTTGATTCGGGTTGTTTCCTTCAGGTTCCGGATCATTTCGTTTATATTGTCTTTGAGCGTTGCGACTTCTCCGGATGCAGATACGTCAATAGCACGTGACAGATCGCCATTCGTTACCGCTGTTGCGACGTTAGTGATGGCACGCACCTGAGTGGTAAGCGTACTCGCCATGTAGTTAACGTTGTCGGTCAGGTCACGCCAAGTACCGGCTGCTCCAGGCACACTTGCTTGTCCGCCCAGTTTCCCTTCGGCGCCCACCTCCCTGGCCACGGTGGTCACCTGGTCGGCGAAGGTCGCCAGTGTATCGATCATATTGTTGATTGTATCCGTCAGTTCGGCGATTTCGCCTTTGGCTTCCACGGTCAGTTTTTGTTTCAGGTTGCCGTTCGCAACCGCAGTCACGACCTTGGCGATTCCTCGTACCTGATCCGTCAGGTTGGTCGCCATAATGTTAACGTTATCGGTGAGGTCTTTCCAGATCCCGCCGACGCCGCGAACCTGGGCCTGTCCGCCCAGCTTTCCGTCCGTACCAACCTCACGGGCCACCCGTGTAACCTCGGAGGCGAATGAATTCAGCTGATCCACCATCGTGTTGATCGTGTTTTTTAGTTCCAATAGTTCGCCTTTTACGTCTACAGTGATTTTTTTGGACAGGTCCCCGTTCGCAACCGCCGTTGTAACGCCAGCAATGTTACGCATCTGAATAGTCAGGTTGCTGGCCATGTAGTTAACGGTATCGGTCAGATCTTTCCACGTACCGGAGACATCCTTTACTTCTGCTTGCGCGCCAAGTTTACCATCCGTGCCAACCTCGCGGGCTACACGTGTAACCTCGGAGGCGAAGGTCGAGAGCTGGTCCACCATCGTGTTGATCGTATTCTTCAGTTCCAGGATTTCTCCTTTTACGTCTACGGTGATTTTTTTGGACAGGTCGCCCTTAGCGACAGCCGTCGTGACGTCCGCGATATTCCGCACCTGGTCGGTCAGATTCCGGGCCATGTTATTAACGCCTTCGGTCAAGTCTTTCCAGGTCCCGCCGACCCCCTTAACCTGAGCTTGTCCGCCCAGTTTCCCATCCGTACCCACCTCGCGCGCCACCCGCGTAACTTCGGAGGAGAACATCGAGAGCTGGTCCACCATCGTATTAATCGTATTCTTCAGTTCCAGGATTTCTCCTTGCACATCTGCTGTGATTTTCTTGGACAGATCGCCGTTCGCTACTGCCGTCGTCACGACGGCGATGTTGCGCACCTGGTTGGTCAAGTTCGAAGCCATATAGTTTACGCTTTCGGTCAAATCGCGCCAGGTTCCGGCAACGCCTTTCACTTGGGCTTGTCCGCCCAGCATCCCCTCTGTACCTACCTCCCGTGCCACCCGCGTAACCTCGGAAGCAAACGTAGAGAGCTGCTCCACCATGGTGTTAATGGTGTTTTTAAGCTCCAGAATTTCGCCCGTCGCATTCACCGTGATCTGCTTGGACAGGTCACCTTTCGCAACCGCTGTGGTCACTTCGGCGATATTACGCACCTGATCGGTCAGTGTACCGGCCATAAAGTTAACGCTATCCGTTAAATCCTTCCAGGTGCCGGATACCCCTTTAACATCTGCTTGACCGCCCAGAATTCCTTCCGTAGAAACCTCGCGGGCCACCCGTGTAACCTCAGAGGCGAAGTTGCTAAGCTGATCCACCATGATGTTAATGGTGCTTTTCAATTGGAGGATCTCGCCCTTCGCATCCACGGTGATCGTCTTCGATAAGTCGCCCTTAGCAACTGCGGTTGTCACTTCAGCGATGTTACGCACCTGGTTGGTCAGGTTAGACGCCATGTAGTTTACGCTTTCGGTCAAATCCCGCCAGGTCCCGGATACGCCTTTAACATCCGCCTGCCCGCCGAGTATCCCTTCCGTACCGACCTCGCGCGCCATCCGGGTTACCTCGGAAGCGAAGGTCGACAACTGATCCACCATGGTATTGATGGTGTTCTTAAGCTCCAGAATTTCGCCTTGCACATCTGCAGTTATCTTCTTCGACAGGTCGCCATTTGCAACCGCTGTTGTAACCACCGCGATGTTACGCACCTGGTTGGTCAGGTTGGACGCCATGTAGTTTACGCTTTCGGTCAAATCCCGCCAAGTCCCGGATACGTCTTTAACGTCAGCCTGCCCGCCGAGCTTACCCTCCGTACCGACTTCACGCGCCACACGGGTAACCTCTGAAGAGAACATGGAGAGCTGGTCCACCATGGTGTTGATTGTATTTTTCAGTTCGAGGATTTCTCCCCGTGCATTTACTGTGATTTGCTTCGACAGATCCCCATTGGCTACAGCCGTTGTTACTGCCGCGATATTACGCACTTGATCGGTGAGGTTCGTAGCCATGTAATTCACGCTATCCGTAAGATCTTTCCAGGTCCCCGAAACACCTTTAACATCTGCCTGGCCGCCTAAAATCCCTTCCGTACCAACCTCACGCGCCACACGAGTAACCTCGGAGGCAAAGGTGCTGAGCTGATTCACCATCATATTAATGTTGCTTGCCGTTCTCTGGAATTCCCCGGTGAGCGGTCTTCCTTCGATTTCCAGTTCCACCTTCTGGGACAGATCGCCTTTGGCTACGGCGTTAATCACCCAAACCATCTCGCTCGTCGGTTGAATCAAATCAATGACTAGCCCATTGAGCGAATTGGTGATCGTTTCCCATGAACCACCCAGATTTTTCTGCACAAACCTTCTCGACAGATTGCCTTCTTTACCAACAACCTTGGCTACGGTCTGAACTTCATAGACTAGTCCTTCTTGAATATCCATGATCTCATTAAACGTATCCGCTACCTTGCCGGCTATACCTGTGCGGTCATAGGGCATTCTATAGGTGAAGTTGCCTTTTTTCATTGCCATTAAGGCGTTAAGCAGTTCACCGGCGTCAATTTGATCATCGTTTTTTTCGTTCATTTGGTTTTGATCCTTCACGGTAGCCTGCCCCTTTTGCATCATATATTTTTGAATAGTGCGGTTTGACTTCAATCGTAAAAATGAACGTTGCTCCAGGTCCATTCGACGGTTCAACCCAAATCGTACCGCCCATTAGTTCGACCAGCGATTTACTGATCGATAATCCAAGCCCCGTGCCTCCGAACTTCCGTGTGGTTGAGGCATCGAGCTGAGAGAATGGCTGAAACAGTTCGTTTATTTTGTCCGGAGGGATACCGATCCCGGTATCTTTAATCATAAATTCAAGCGTAAGCGAACTTTCCGTCTCCGCCAGCTTGTTAACCATTATGTATACACTGCCTTCAGGTGTAAACTTTACTGCATTGCCTACAAGATTATTCAGCACCTGACGCAGGCGGTTCATATCCCCTTTTATGCTAGATGGCACTAATGGATCAACCATTAACATCATTTCCAGATTCCGTTCTCTGGTTTGAGCCGTGAACAAATCAATGGTTTCATTCAGGCAGTGCTGAAGGGAAAAGGGTGCCTCCTCCAACTCTATCTTTCCGGATTCGATTTTGGAAAAATCAAGGATATGGTTAATGACAGAGAGCAGTGCATTGCCGCTTTTGTGGATAATCCCTGCCATCTCAGCGTATTCTTCCGGCAAATCGCAGGCCTGAAGCAGATCCGACATGCCAATGATTCCATTCAGTGGAGTCCGGATTTCATGGCTCATCATGGCCAGAAATTCCGATTTCACACGGGAGGCGATTTCCGCAGCTTCCTTTGCCTTACTGAGCGCCTGATTGGTTTTTTCCATCTGCCTCGTTTGTTTCTGCAACATTTCACTTTGTATCTGAAGGGCTTTGTTAGCTTCATACATGCTGACGTAACCCTCAATTTTGGATTTGAAAATTTGCGGAATAACGGGTTTCGTCATATAATCCACTGCACCGACGGAATAGCTGGCGACGATATGCTCCATTGTATTACTGGTGACCGTCATAAAAATGATTGGCACGTATTTGTTTTTCTCCCGGGTACGGATGATACTGGCGGTCTCAAACCCGTCCATTTCCGGCATGTGCACATCCATGACAATAACAGCAAATTCCTCTTCCAATAAACACCGCAAAGCTTCCATCCCGGAATATGCGCGAACCAAACGATAGGGTTCTCCGCTGAGAATTGCCTCAATGGCAATCAGGTTTTCCGGGTGACCGTCTACGAGCAGGATGTTGACTGGAAAATTCATGACTCTCCTCACCTTCCAACTTCTGGAATCTCTTCTCGTGTTATATTTCAAAAACATAGGTTATATACCCTCATCTTCAAAGGGTGAAACTCAGATTCCGCAAGCACCCTTATGAACTGACAAAGGACAGGGAGCACTTGCCCTGTCCTTTGTTAATAGATGAGGATAAACGCTAATGGCCTTGCGGCTCGGTCAAGGTTTACAGCTCGACTCTCCAATTGCCCATCATCTTGGCGACTTCCGGATCGCGGTACTATAGGTTTTGTACTGCTGATTGCCTTGGTAATACCAACAAGACATCAGTCATGAACTACGGAAAAACTCAGCTCTGAATAAAGATGGTACGTCATCAGCTATTACATATATCGATCGTGATAGTAGACTTAATGGAATCAATACAATTCAATTGAATTGAATCAAAGCCTGGATGTCTTTCGTGCATAGTTCTTTGAGATGAGACGCACACTATTCAAGTGATATGCCCTATCTGGGAAACAGCCAAGATAATATACTTATGCCCTTTGGCAAAATTATTCGAGAATACGATGAGGAGGCACAAGTAATGTCCAATAAAAAAAGTTACTATGCATTTGAGGAGCCGCTTGGCACCACAATTGAATTTCAAGCCACAAGCTTACAACAGGCCATGGTAATTAAAAAGAAGAAGGCTCATGAAATGGGAATTCCTAAAGAGGCTTTTGAACTTACTAGCATACGCAAGAAACCAACCCAGAGCGCATGAGCCTAATTCGAGTGGCTTCCTCATACATGCATAAAGCCATTACGATTTCATTAGGCGTCGGATTCGGTTCTACTGATTATTTTGGAAGGCAATTCGCAAGCTGTTACTTATTAAAAAGCCTGACATTCACCAGTTAGTGAGTCAGGCTTCGTTAAGTTAGCGATATCATTCATAGCGTTGCTGCAGGTTACCAGTCAAGCTACGATAGGCGAAGAATTCCAAATAGGCGAAAGACCCTGACGGAGTTATTAACTCTAATCACCGTCAACATCTTACATGTTTGCGTTTAAAACCAACCCTACCTTTTTCGACTGCCTTTTGAATATTTTCGTAAGCGTGAAGAAACTTGCTGTTTGCCTTATCCTTATTGACTTCTACCTGGCCTACAGTCTTTGCGGTCTCGAATGCCTTATCATGGAGAGGGGAATAGGATACCGCCACTGTGTATAGAAAGTTGTTCATCGCGTATTTGGTGCGTTCCGGAGAATCATGAATCGTATTTTTCACGCGTTCAAGCATACCGGCAATTTTGCTGTCGGCAAATTCTTCGTCCGGCCGGTTGCCGAGTAGCCAACAATAACAACTCCAGCCCGCTGACATTCTAAGCTCTTCCCCGCTCGCGATCCATTTATCGGCAACTTCTTGAGCAATATCCGCTTCTGCCAAGGTTACTGCAACTACATAATCAGACAACATATAAAAATAAGCTGCATCCATCCACCGTTCATAGTCGGCTTCCGTCATGGCATTGGGGTCGGCAATGATGCCCGCAAAATACATCGCATCGTAATTTCCTGTGGCATAAAGCTGCTCAGCCAGAGGCTGATTGATTTTGGTTTTCTTGAAAATAGGCTTCATCGCGCCGGTAGCCACGCCAAAAAGCGGTTCCTGCGCTCCATTTGAGCTGTATATTTTCTTGGTCCGTTCCTTACCTAGTAATTCAAGCTCCTTCATAACCATCTCTGCATTCATTCCTTAACACTTCCTTTTTCACAGAATACTCATCTCAAGTGATCCTAGATCGTACCGGATAAAGAAAGTGTACTGTATGGGTTTCCCTGCTGCAAGCTACGTATCCCTTCAGATATAGCTTCATCGGTGTCGATTCAATCACACACTAGAATGTAAAATGACCGGAACGGTGGTCTGGTATTCCTGTACAAGTCCCCGCCGTTTGAGTTCCTGCCCGTACCCTGCTTCAAACAACCGCTTGAGCATGGATGATATACAACTGTTTGTAGTAGTCTCCAGCCGCTCCAATTGCTGCAGTGAGATTAGCTTCTGGGAACTGTTGGCATGCCTCTTCAGTTCCTGGATTTGTTCTTGTTTGAAATACATTCTTTCCAGCCTTCTGAAATCCATCTCAAGGTGCAGCCGGAGGACCTGATCTGTATTCGCTGAAATTCTTGATACCACGGGCTGCCTTTTGTCTTTCATCGCGTCGATCTCTTCTGGCTTCTTCTCAAAACGCTGAGCAATGTATAACATCATCTCATAATCCCTCAATTTCTGTCCTTGTCTCATTCACTCAAGGTACGAAATAAACGATATGTAAATAGAAGAAATAACCTTTGCTAAAGATTTCCTGTAATCCAAAGCTGTAAAAGACAGTGAGCCTCCATTAACGTAAGACTCACTGGTCTTCATTGGTATAACCAGGCTTTTATTCTGAGCAAACCTCTGCCGCATGCGTATTACCGTTCATTAGATGAGTCCAGCCAACTTAAGCAGCTTCTCTATAACAGTTACTGCTTCAGCTCTGGTAGTCAGATCGGAGGGAGCCAGCTTTGTGCTGCTTCTTCCAGATACCAGTCCTGCTACGATACCTGCGGCAAAACCGCTCTTGGCATAACCAGCAACACTGCCGGCATCGGCAAAGGGCTTCAGCAGCTCTTCCTTGCGTGCCTGACTGACCTCTGTCTGCAAGCCCGTGAGCTTCATGGCTCTGGAGAGGACCGTCATCATCTGCTGGCGGCTGATGGGTTCCTGTGCCCCAAAGCTGCCGTCCGGATAACCGGATACGAGACCATACTCAGCAGCAGTCTTTACATAAGAAGCATACCAGGCTCCCGCGTTCACATCACTGAATGTACTGCTGTCTGCAGCCGCATACCCGCCGAGACCCAGTGCTTTCACGAGGATGGCCGAAAATTCTGCCCGGGTTATACTGCGCTCCGGTTCAAAGCTTCCGCTCCCTGTACCTCCCACAATCAACCGGCGGGTCAGGTTAGTAATAGCTTCCCGTGCCCAATGTGACTGAACATCACGGAAAGAAGTCTCGGCCTTAGCAGAAATCACAGCATACAGACCACTTGCAGATAAGCTTTTGATCACAGCGGTCAGACTCTGGTCACCTTCTGTAATCCGGATAGGCTGCGGACTGACGCTTCCGTCTGACGCGATGCTCACTCCAATGGCGTTCGAGGCAGCCGCTGTCTTAGGCAAAGCCATCGTCCGCTCCACAAAAGCGTCGAACATTCCTATCTCCTTCATCTGATCTCCTCTTCCATACATAGCCCGGAAATTAATCGGCTTTGCAAGGAAGGTATATGAACCGGCTGCTGCGGCTTGCTCCAACCGCTTGGTCACCTGCTCATCGGGCGCTGAAAACTCAAGACTCACTACCTCCTGATCCGCTGCCGAAACAGCTAGAAGCGCGGTGGGAATACGGAAGGCAACCGTCCCGGTATCCAGCCGGATCACCGCCTGGTGCTCCGCCATCAGCTTGACCAGCTTTACGCTCAGCTCCGCCCGGTTCACATCGGTCTTCCCGCTGAAGATAATGGATACGTCGGCCGGACCGGCTGCACCCTGCAGCAATTTGATCAGAGCCGCCTCATCGACAGTAATAGTGGTTGTGGTTCTACCGTTTGCGGTTGTGCTCTTGGCCTCAGCCACTGACGCGGCCTTGCCGTTCACCAGGATGTCGAACCCGTTGCCGCTGTCCACCGGCAACGTGCTGCTGCTCCCGCTTCCGGAGCTTGCACCACCAGTGCCACCGCCGGAACTGCCGCCGCCATTCCCGGAGTTGCCCCCACCGCCGTCACCGTTGCCACTGCCATTGTCCACGTCCGTAATCTTCTTGAATTCTGCAATGAGCAGTGCACTGTCATTCTTGCCTTCTACTACCGTTATTGCCTTGACTACGGCAGAAGCACTTAACGGGATGGGCTTCGCATACACCGGTGAAAATTCGGAAGGTGCTGAACCATCCATTGTATAATGAACCCGGCCTTCCGCCTCAGCCGTTGTCAGGATCACCTCGGTCTTGTCCTTGAACTGAAGAGCCGTGGAGCTTGTTGGTGCAACAGCTGTTTCGCCGTAGGCCAGCGGCGTTTTGTTAACAACGATCAGCCTGCTGATCCCACTCTTAGATGCGGTCAGATAAATCGGACCCGAGCCGGATTCATCCTGAGCCGTCCAGTGGATCGTTGCGTCAGGAGTGGTCGTATATTTCCCCCTTACCTTATATGCAGTATCTCCTTCCTTTAATACAACCGCCACAGTGGACAAATCGCTGTCCACTCCACCCGAGAACGACGCCAACTGTGGATAGAAGCCCTGGACCGTCTTCCAGATGGAAGGTTCCAATCCGTCAGGCTGCATACCGCCAGTCAGCCGTACGGTGCTTATTCCTTCCGCTTGCCCCACAACACCGCTGGTCTTACTTCCCTCTGCGGTGTAATAAGCTACCGGATACTGGAGCATCTGTGCATCATAGAAGTTGTGGCTGAGAACTACTGTCTTTGCAGCCTGTCCGGCAATGCCACCGGCAAACGTTCCGCCCTTGACCAGTTTGCCGTTGATGCTGGAAGCGATCTGCCCTCCATTCACAGCGGTGGAGATCATTCCCGCTGCTGCCTCCCCGGCGATGCCGCCCGCGCGGGCAGTGGCCTGACCTTTTGATTCCACCGTTCCAGTATTGTAGCTGTCGGCAATCGTCCCTCTGCTTGCTCCGGCGATGCCTCCTGCGCTTGAGTCCTTGGCACTCACAACGATGTCAGAGAACGAGAAGCTCCCATGAATCCGGCCGACATCTCCGTTCTGTCCGGCAATCCCGCCGGCCGTACTGCTTCCGTTTTGGCCGAAAGCCTTGATAGTGGCTCTAGAATACGAGGCCTCTATGCTTCCCTCATTGAGACCGGTGATGCCGCCCGCCACGGCTGGAGAGCTGATGGTCAGGCCTTTTACAGAGATACCTTCCAATTGTCCAGTATTAAGCCCTGCTGCCCCGCCAGCATACTCTTCGCCCGCAACCGTGAGATTCTCAGTAATAATGCCGCTTAGCATCCCCTGATTGTCACCGGTAACTCCTCCAGCTGACGTGCCCGACACCCTGCCGCCACTTACAGTCACATTCTTGATCATCCCGTCCGGATGATTTACTGCGGCAACCACACCGGTGTAAGGTCCTACGCTTACAACCGCATCCTGCAGCTTCACATTAGCAATGACGCCGAAATTATCGGCAATCAAGCTATAGTGGTTAAAATCACCTGAATGATTATTCAAGCCTGAAATGGTATGAAGTTTGCCGTCCAGCACACCTCTAAAGTCCGCCACCGGGAGCCACAGCTTGCCGGACAGGGAAATATCTCCAGTCAGTGTGATACTCTTGATTGAGAGCGGTGCAGCGGCTGCCGGATCAAACAAAGCATAGACAGAAGCGCCATCATCATACAAAAGCGAAAGTGCCGCCAGTTCTTCGGCGGTGCCTGCCGAATATGAAGTCTGATTCTTGCTTGCACCCGTAATCACATTCAGATCAGGTGAGAACCGCCAGCTGGATAGCCCTACAAGTATAGGCGCATAAGACTGCTTAGCATCGGAAAAGCCCCATACCGGGTTAATTCCCGAGAAATTCCAGCCCTCCGGCTGGCTGTAACCGTCCAAGGACAACAACTGCAGATTCCCACTCTGCACACCGCTGCTTGTATCATGTTTGATCGGAGCCAGACTTCCCTCATAATAAGAGTCCTCGATCAGACCATTCCGGAAGTTATAGCCGATAAAAGCACCCATATAGGAATTAGAGCCGCCCGCCACGGCTGAAACCTCAGATACGCCCTCATAAACCCGTGAAAGGCTGCCATCATTGTAACCGGCAAAGCCACCTGCATACGAACGGGTTGCCCCGTTGCTTCCGGCAACGCTGACCTGTACCTGAGCCGCATAGGCATCTTCAATGGTACTTCCGTGGTTAATAACTCCGGCGAACCCGCCGCCTCTGGCATCAAAGGCTGTGCTCGATACATTCCCTGAGGCGTAGGCCTGCTCAATACGGTACTGATTGACAGTACCGGCAAAGCCACCTGCATAGACCCCGGCCGCCCCGCGAACCGTAATCTCACCCGTAGCAGATGCTACGGAAATGACGCCGCTCTTGTCTTCTCCCAAGAGACCGGCGAATCCGCCCGCATAGACGGTGGAATACGGATAGGTGCTCTTCATCAAGATTCCTTGGGTAGCCGAGGAGGAAAGGATATCTGCACCGTCCGCCTGGCCCACGAACCCGCCGATATGTGCATAGGCTTCTGTTCTGCCTGCCGCGATGCTATCTCCAACAACAATCGGCATGTTATCGGCTGCTTGAGCCTTGGAGTAGGCGATGCTGCCTCCGGACACCTTCCCCGCCAGACCGCCCACATTGTAATTCGTGCTGCTGCCAGCCTGAAGCGGACTTGTGCTATCAATTCCAGCCATCCGGGTGTCTTTGGCATAGCCGACCGCGCCGCCGGCTGTCGCTGTCTTCCCTCCGCTCAGGTCTAGGGAGACCGAGGAGGAGGAATTGTACAGGGAGACGGAGTCCAGCTTCCCGGCAATACCGCCGGCATACAGCTCTGCTGCCTGACCGGACGTGTGAATAGAGATCAAACCCGCAGGAAGCTCCGCTTCATATACCCCCGGATATAACGAGACCAGCAGCCCAAAGTCCAGCGGAGTGTCTCTCTTCGAGGATTCCAGAATTCCGGCAATGCCGCCGGCTGCAACTACACCTGAGGACGCGTTCACTGTAATCTGCGGTGAAGATTCCAGCTTGTACAGAATGGAGTCCTTGGCCTGCCCGACGATCCCGCCGGCTGTAGCACTGTTGCCCGTTGCCCGGAGGACTCCGCTGAATACATTATCCTTCAATGCGGCATCCGCAAGCTTGCCGGCGATCCCGCCCACAATTCCGCCTTCTCCCGCAGAAACAACCGTTATGTCCCGAACCTGAACCGACTCAATATCAAACGTATTGCTGCCAGCACCTGCTTTATCGCCGGCAATGCCGCCGGCTGCCACACTGGCTGAGACAGCAGCCCCGGGAGAGTGATCTCCCTGTACCTTGGCATGGCGGATCACCTGGCCTGCTGCCGAATGGCCAAATATCCCACCGGCCATGGAACCCGGGGCAAGGGCCTGTACGCCTCCGCCAGTCAAACTGACAGTCAGGCCGTCGGATGTTCCGGATTCTGCCACACCAGCCACACCACCAGCTACACTATCCTGACTTTCCGCGACAATTGCCCCTCCATCCTGCAAGGTAACGGAGATGGAGGTAAGTTCGCCGTCCACTCTTCCAGCCGCACCGCCTGCTGCGGCATTACGGCCTGTCGCTTCAATTCTTCCGGCTCTCGAGCTCAGGCTGCCTTGGTTGAGGCCCGAGCGGCTGTTGCCGATTAGGCCGCCCACGGAAGCCCCGTCGTCCGTACTGGACACCTTGCTTCCTTCACCGAGAGTCATCGCCAAGGCGGTGACCTCGCCATTATTCTGGCCAATCAGACCTCCGGCTGCTGTCCCTCCGGCCACTTTGGCTCCACCTGACAAGCTTCCCTCCACCTGCTCAACCTTACCCAGGTTCAATCCCGCCAGGGCTCCGGCGTAGCTGCTGCCGGTTAAGGAAAGAGGTGCTACAGAAACTTGGCGGACAACCGCACTGCTTCCGATCACTCCGAATAAACCTGCATATTCCCCTTCAATTACTCTGAAATCTCCGATTAAGTGATGATTGCCGTTAAACGTGCCTTCAAAAGAATGGCTGTTATCCTTCCCAATAGGAGTCCAGCTCGAAGCTCTGATACTGATCGGCCCCGCCACATCGACCGTTCTTCCGATGAAATTGAACGGTTCGACCTCTGCCGCTATACCGTTTACAATTGCTGCCAGTCCTGCCAGCTCATCCTCTGTTTTGATGGTAAAGCGCAGCGCTTGCGGATTTTGTGTATACCAGTCCAAATTCAGGTTAGGCGGATTGCTGCCTGCATCACTATCATCAGCGCTCAGGTTCAGCTCCGGGTATGTATACTTCGCACCGGCTGAGCCATACCGCCAGGGTGAACTGCCGAAGGTCCAGCCGGATAAGGCCGCAAATACTTTACTATCGGCCAGTGTGGAGGACAGAACAGGACTCAGACGGGCATAATTGTTCAATTCATTATAAGCTCCCCCGCCAAAGTCCAGGACTCCGCTGTTGATGGATAGGCTCTCATCCTTAACGTAATACGTATCGTCAATGAGCTTCTTGTTAGTACTGGCGTAATATCCCGCAAAGCCTCCGGCATACGCACCTTTGTCTCCGGTGATCCTCCCGGCGGAGTAGCTGCTGGCTACCGTGCCCTCTGTCATCCGTCCGATCAGGCCGCCGCTGTATGAGCCTTTGCCGCTGGCAGAGACATCCTTGCCTGTGTACGAATTGATCACGGAACCGGAATGATCACCGATTAGTCCGCCAACATACGTATAGGCACCGCTCGCCGTCACTTTGGACATAGTGAAGCTTTTATCAATACTACCGCTGTTCCTGCCAATCAAACCGCCCAGTAGAGCGTAGTTGTCTGCCGTGCCGGACAGGCTGCTCTTCAGATCCGTCTCGTTATAGGACGACCCGACCCGGCCCGTGTTGACTCCCGCCAGCCCCCCGATAACAGTAGACTTACCTCCTGCGGACAGAACTGCATTGGAGGACATGAAATAGATCGTACCCGTGTTTCTGCCAACTAGACCACCAACCACTCCGTTGCCCCCGTCAGATACAACAGGAAGGAGGTTGCTGATGCTGTTCTTGGCAACAACGCTCCGGTTCTCGCCAACCAGGCCGCCGGTAACCGAAGAAGGTCCATGGACCGTAAGGCTTCCGGTCATTTTACTGCGCTGAATGGAGCTTATGGATGAAGAGGCTGGCTTCCCTGAATCCTCGTCACTTCTGGCATCATTCAGTCCGATCAGACCTCCTGCAGTCGAGGAAGCCGCCGAAGCGGACAGGACAAGGGTCATAGCGTTCATCACATTGTCCTCCATCACTCTGGAAGCAGCGGGCAGACCATAGCCGGCCACGCCCCGGTTATAGCCGGTAATGCCGCCGGCGATGGTCCCTGTTCCTTTCAATGAAAGCTTGATCGTGGAACCAGACACCTGCTTGATGGCGCTGTCTGTGTTATAGCCTACGATACCTCCGGCATACAGACCGGCCGCTGATTCCGTCCCGGTCAGCAGCAGAGTCTCGGCGGCTGGAGCCGATGCTCCGCCTCCTGTGAGCACTGCATCTTCGGCCCGTCCGGCCACACCGCCCGCCTGGACGCCACTGCCGGACACATTCAGTATGGCATAATCGGGAAGAATCCCCCGGACCACCGACTGCTCTATGTCTGCACCGGTAATCCTTCCGACCAGCCCCCCGATCATGCTGTCCGCACCTGCCGCATTCAATACCGGACTCTCCACAATCATATTCCTGATTGCAGAGGACTTGCTATCACCTGCGATACCACCGATCCGCGCTTTACTGGCAGATGCTGCAGCGGTGATGCTTAGTCCGGTCACATTGCGGTCTGCCCCGTTGCCGCTGACCGCAGCTCCTCCGCTGAGGCTTCCGGCTACACCGCCGACTGTGCTATCCGAACCTTCTATGGCGAGCTGCAGCTCCCCGTCCCCGGGAATAACGACCGGGCTGATGATCACACCCGTGGACCATCCTGCAATCCCCCCGAGCTGACTGGCAGCCCCAGCCGACTTGATGCTTACATCCATTACAGTCAGCTTAGTCAGCTGGCCGCTGTTTCTGCCAGCAATGCCACCCAGATCTGAATGATCACCCTGGGCATCAATCGAAATATCGGATACGTTCTGCAAGATGTCCGCATTAAGATCCAGGCTGTTGTCACCAATAACTCCGCCTAAGGCACTGCCGGCCGCTGCGGAGCTCATCTTTATACTCCGCACATTAAAAGTCTTTCCGGCCACACTTACCGTGGTTCCTAGCGAAAGTTTACCTGCCAGCCCCCCAAGGGAGGAGCGAGCCGCCAATTCTTCTGCGGACAGAGTGATACGGTTAACTCTGGCTGTTCCAAGCACCAGTGTCCCGGCATCCCGTCCTGCTACGCCGCCCGCTGCCGAATCGGCGGCGGCGGTGGTAATCTTCACAGTGTAGCTGCCGTCGGCATCCGCTTCGCCTACCGCCACGTCCGCAATTTGACCGCTGGCTGTACCAGCGATACCACCTGCTGAACCGCCGGACCTTGAAGCAGTAATCTCAGTATTTTTGACGGTGGAAGAACGTATCACACCGTTTGCGTAGCCGGCAACACCCCCGGCGTTACCGCTGGAATGAATCACGGCCGGTGACCCGGCCGTTCCGCCGATGACCGCACCGGCAATGGTGCCGCCTCCCGTCATATAGCCGGCAACACCGCCTGTATGAACGCCTGCTCCCCCGGCAACCTTAATCCTTCCAGTGAAGACAGGATCAGTGATGACGCCGCCCAGCCCGTAGTATCCTACAATTCCGCCGGTATACACCTGATTATCAGTACCGGATGCTATAGAGGACACGGAAATATGGCCGTTGTAGGATTCGTTGGTTATTCCGGATTCCCCATTGGTCATCTTCCCTACGTATCCGCCGCTGTAGAGTCTTTCTCCCCCCGTAACCTCAATATCCCCTTTACTCAATACATTGGCAGCAGCCTTGCCATAGTTCCGGTTGGAGATAATCCCCCCGGTATTCACATCCGATGCCGTTCCGGTTACAGCAATGCTGCCGCTGTTACCATATGCTTCAGCTCCAGTGCTGTGAAATAGCAGCTGGTCGCCTGCGAAGCCTACTAATCCACCGGTATATACTCCAGTACCGGAAGCCGCCACCTGGATTGTGGCCTGATTCCAAGCCGATGCCACGAAGGAGGCTGTTCCCTCTACCTTGCCGGCGATCCCGCCAGTGTAGACCTCGGACGAACCTCCGGCAGCCAGAGACGAGTTGTTGACAACGCTCTGTCCCCAGGTGAAGTCACCGGCTACGCGGCCGACAATACTGCCGGTATAAGCTCGTCCGCCCGCCTTGTTGACTATGGCCGGTGCGGTCTGCACGAATGGGATAGAAACGTTCAGCCCTCCGGTGTTCTCATACGCACCGACCAGTCCACCCGCAGCGATACCAGTACCGCCAGCCCCAGCCGCAGCTCCGGAATCCACTCGAATCTCCCCAGTATTCGAGGTCTGAAGCGAAATGGTGACGCTGCTATCCGCTGTCACCCTGCCCATAATCCCGCCTGCAGACCCGCTCCCGACATCTGCGAGCGTGATCTGGCCGCTGTTCTTCATGAAAGTATCTTCCTCTGCCATGAACAACGGGGCGGACACCAGACCGATAATGCCGCCTGCGTCTGCCATGTAGACACTGCCAGATACGCTCACCGGTCCGGTATTGTCACTCTTCTTCAGTGTCAGAACACTATTAGTGGAGCCTGCAATACCTCCAGCCATCCCCCAATTTGCGCCGATAAGCGAAATGCGGCCATGGTTTGCCACTGCCGACAGCAGCCCTGATCCGCTGCCAACGATCCCGCCGGCATACACATTGCCTGTCACCGTTCCTCTAACCTGAACGGATACATCACTGTTCACATCCAGGATGGTGCTGTCTTCATCCATGTATCCGGCAATCCCGCCCACAGATGCGTCACCGGATACAATAGTGTCAATACTGCCGGATAGGGAGAACCGGCCAACCGTGGCCCCGCTCATGCGGCCGATCAGCCCCCCATATACGCTGTCAGTAACCGTCATACCGGTCAGCTCCGGGCTAAGCCCGGCCTGACCCACGAGAGTTCCGCGAAACGGATGCTCCGCATTGCCAATCGGCATCCAGTTATATTCTGCCAGCGACAGCGGACCCGTGGCGGCAATTTGAAGCGTTGTGCTGCCGAAATCAGTAATGCCGTCGTTCACAAGCTTAGCGACACCCGCAAGCTTGGCCGCCGAATCAATAATATAGGTAGAATAGTCGCTTGAATACCAGCTGGTATCCGCATGATCCCCCCAGCTTCCGCCGCTGGCGTTCGCCGGTTTAGCGCCGGGCTGCAGCGGAACCAGCAGCAAAGCGCAGCATAACAGCTTGATCCATTTATTTGAGAATAGCATAGGTCACCTTCCACCTTATGAAATGAATTTCCTCTTCCTCGCTACTTACGGAGTGCCCACTGTTTCAAGATCACCAAGGCGGATCGCAATAGCTGCAGCCTGGGCACGGGTGAGTACACCCTCAGGGAGAAGGTATCCATCCTGCCCCGAGATCAGCTTCTGCATGACACACAGGACAACCGCATCCCTCGCCCAATCCGGAATTGCTTCAGCATCCTTGAACTTCGCCAGGATGGTATCGGCTTCCGCTTTCGTGACCTGTTTGTCCACTCCCAGCAGCTTCACCGCCCGTCCGGCCATTACCATCGCTGACAAACGGGAAATTTCCTCATTCGGACGGAATGTGCCGTCCTTGTAGCCGGTGGCTAATCCGTTCTTGACGGCAATGGACAATGTGCGGCTGTACCAGCTGTCCGTCTTCACATCAGAGAAGGACACCTGCTCCTGCTGATTCATCAGCCCCAGAACCCGGAGCAGCACTGCGGGGTACTCGGCCCGTGTAATGCGGCTGTTCGGCTCGAACTGCTTATCGGAACGGCCTTGCATATACAGCTTGGCCGCCGCCTCCAGAATCGTCGTCTTCGCCCAATGGGTATCATTCACATCGGTGAATGCCGGTTTCTTGCTGATAAATCCAAGGGTTCCGTTGCCTGTCAAATTCAGATCGACATATGCCTTGTTGCTGACAACATCCAGCGACCATGGCACCGTAGTCCAGCTGCCTCTGCTGTCCTTCAGCACAACCGCAGTAATATCTCTTGCGGCAATTGTATCTGGCACAGCCACCTTCGCCGTGACTGAACGGTTCTTGTAAATGCCTGCTTCCTGTACATCAAAAGTAACTCCATCTCCATCGCCCAGCAGTGTAGCGCCAAGTGTCTTGGCCATTTGTGCGAGCTCTGCCTTCCGGCTACTGCTGTTCTTGTCGATGCTGATTTTCAGATCCTCTCCTGTTGCTGCTGCTGCACCGGCAGGGAAGGTCAGCTCCGCATAAGGCAGTACAATATGAATCCTTTGGCTCAGACCCGCTGTCTGTGACAGCACCTTACGGTCAATGGCGAATTCATATCCGCTCACGACCGCATTCTTGCCTTCGATCAGCAAGATCTTGGAAGAGGCGTCGCCCACCGCTCCGGCGCCGGTGATTCTGGCCGCCAGACGGCCATTCTGCATTTCTGCCAGAACTGCGGTGCCGCCGACAAGAACGCCGGAATCGTTGCCGGTTCCTGCACTGCCTGCACCCGCACCGCCGGCACCGCCGCCCGTACCGCCACCTGTGCTGCCGCCACCTGTGTTGCCACCGCCTGTGCCGCTTCCACTGTCACTCCACAGCACCGCCGGCATAAGCGCCGATACCGCCAGCGCCTGCTTGCCGCCATCAGGACGCTTAGCTACTGCTATCCGGTCGCCGCTGGCGGCCGGAAGAATACCGTCAGCCGGAAGAACCTTCCAACCGCTTACATCATCCTTGTAGCGCGGAGCTGTTGTAACACTGTCGCCTGCAGGGTATATCTTGTAGACCAGCTTAGCGTCGTTCAGGTCTCCTGCTGACAATACATTGATCTTCGTTGCTGCCCCATTGCCGGAAACTGCAGAGGTATATGCCTTGATGTCGGTAACTACGTTCACCACCGTCATTCCTTGAAGCGAAGCGTTTTCCGACAGTTTGTATTCTGCAGACACGATTGATGCGCCTTCAGCCACTCCCTTGACCTTGCCGTCCTCGGAGACCTCGGCAGCTTCTCCTGTGTACAAGGAATAAGTCAGCTTGGCCAAGTCGTTCTCGGCAACCGGCACTTCCTTGTACTTGGCTTTGCCGCTGGCATCCTTGCCATCGGGGATCCGCAGGAAGGCTTCCAGTTGCCGTTCATCCTTAACGCCAAGGGTACCTACTGTTCGCAGCACCAGGCCAACCGGCAGCTGATACCCTCCATTGGTCAGTACAACCGAGGCACTGTTGGTGTTGCCAACATGGTCTACAGCCTCAAACGTCAAATTCAGCGTGGGCTCCGTACCAGCCGCAGTGACTTCACCGTCAAAGTGACCATTTGTGCCTACGGTTACCGGCTGACCGTTCACTTTCAGCACAGCATCGTTACTCGTCCGTCCGGATACCTTAATCTTGCCTCCCGAAGTCCTGGCCCCTGGAAGCGGAGAATCAATATAGAGAACCGGATTTATTGTGTCCACGGTCAGATATAGCATTGTAATTGTGAAATCGCCGGTTGTTTTGTTTCTTGTGCGAAGCTCAACCGCATAAGTTCCGTCTGTTGTAAAAGTAGTGAAATTCAGCGTCCCGCTGCTTCCGGCCGAGCCGTCCGTAAGCTCTGTTTGGCCCAGTGACTTGCCGTCATAAATCGCCTCGACCTCCACATTGCGCTGATTGGAAACAACACGAATACTCTGCTTTGCAGCGCTGCTGCTCAGCACCTCTGCATAAGCGGCGGTTGCCTTTCCTACTTGGGTTGAATCTGTACTCAGAATGGACAGGGCAGGCTTCGCCGGAACCGGCAGGAGCGTGCTAGCCGTATCCACCCGCTTGGCGAAATGCCAATTCTCATTTTTGTCTGCAGCCTTGTCTGGCTTCACTGCCGAGGATACGCCCACGACGTATTTCTCCCCAACCTTCAGCCCCTTGTAGCTCAGCGAATCACCAGCAAACGCCTTGCCTTCTAGACTGGAATGATCCACCTGGCTCGACGTAGAGGCTGGTGTCCAGCCGCCGAGCCGGATGCCTTCATATTTGCCGCTTTGTTTATTCCAGTACGGCTGTAATTCCTCCTCAGTGAACTGCAGTGAGCTGAAATTCTCGTACTCCTGAAGCTTTCCGTTCGCCTGCTGAAGAACTTCTATGCTGTAGCTATGCTCATAGCTGGTCTGGGCCGATTTTTTCTCCTCTGGTTTGAAGGACAGCTCAAAATATCCGTTGCCCGCAGGCTTGACCGCTACGTCGCTTACCTCCGCCGGAGCCAGAGGGTCAACCAGCGTGAACTTGTTTGCGCTCGTCTTCGTCCCGAAGCTCGTGGACGATTTCAGCTCCGCCCGCAGATAATAGTCACCCTGGGCCATCAGGCCCCGGATGTCCTCCGTTGCTCCAAGCAGGGATACCTGGGTAGCATCGATCAAGACGCTGCCGGAAGTGAGACTGCCGGATACGCTGCCGCCCTGGTCTACTTTCAGATCCTTGGCGATCAGTACGCCTGCATCTCCGGGTGCTTGAACCGCTCCGTCAGCGGAAGCAGCCGGCAGTACCGGATCTTTGGTTAAATATAGGCTGACTGTATCGTCAGACTTGGCATTGGATACCTTCCAGGAGGCTGTGAAGGCGTTCGCGTTCCCGCTGTCCTGGTCCAATCTGACCTCATCCAGCTTGGACACCTCAGGAATGTTGAACAACCGCGTATCCACCGTCTGATCCGCACGCAGCTTCCAGGTGCCGCTGCCGGCCCGGCTTGCCGGAATGGCAATATACGCTTTGCGGATCGTTTCGTTCTGCCCGGCAATGACCTGGGTGAAGGCATTGGCGCTCGGATCATTGACTCGGCGCTCATCGTACACAAGCTTGTACTCACGGTTGTTGTTGTCCATTAGTTCAAGCTGCGGCACAGAATTGCCGTAATATTGCACTTCCAGGATCGCATTCCCGGTTACCTTCGAGATCGGGATTTCATGAAGCTTGCCATCTTCAGAAACCTTGATGCCTCCGATGCCCACATCCAGCGAGCCATTGTCCATGAGGCTCACACCGTCCGCGATACTGTGATACTCAATTTCATGCTGCACGTCTTCCTTCGTGACCCATGACGTGGCCACCGCTTCCGCACCTTGGCCGAACACGACCAGCTTAGGCCCGGTTTCCGGATCCTGAACCTGCAGATACAGCAATCCATCCGGAAGCTTCTCACCTGAGGTGCCAAATTCAATATCACCGTCGAAATAATAGGTCACACCCAGACTGATGAACAAAATCGCGAAGCTACCCCACATCTTGTCATTGTTGACCCCCAGCGATACACCGGCCAGCGGCATTCCGCCAACCATCGGCACATCAGAAGGGATCTGGAGCTTCGCGCTCAGGAAGCCTTCAAAATCAATCCGGTTCTTGATCAGATTCTGGCCTACGAATAGGGACGCCTTGCCGATAATGACATCCCAGCCCAGCACATCCACTGTTGCCGAGGCGCTGACGAACCATGGCGTCATCCATTGGGCGGCGATCTTGGCTTCAGTCAGCATAGTCAGCTTGTCCGATTCGGGAGACGGGCTATAGTCCATTTTCCCCACCAGCTTAATTCCCGATTTCTTCAGCGTCATATCAATGCTGCCGTAGAAGGTTGCCGGCTGGACACCGAAGGTGATGTCTGCACCGGCCTCCAGTGTCAGCGGCACATCGCCCTCTCCGGCAATCGTATCTGCCAGTTCGCGGATCGCGCCGCGGATGCCAGTCAGATAGGTAGCGCCGGTAATCAGCACGCCCGGATCTCCGAGCTCCGCTTTAAAGCCGATGGCATCCGGCAAAATCCGCTTGTCCGCAACCTGCTTGAAGGCAAGCTCCACTCCTACACCCACGCTGCTCACGGTTGCATCGAACTTCAGGCCATAGGTATTGGACACGTCCTCTACTTCCTGCACATAATGGACAATTGAGATTTCGCCCGACGGTTTGCCGCCGTCCTCCTCGTCGCCCTCCTTCGATTTGGAGATCAATCCAATACTCTCGTTCAGATCGAATTTGAGCTTGGCGTCAATGCCGACAAAACCTTTGTCATTAAAAATCACATTGTTAATCTCCGACTCAACAATCTTCATATTGACGTTACCTCCGAACGAGATGCCACCCGGACGGAGAATATAATCGTTAAACTTCAATCCGAAGCCGTTAACCGAGAAGCTTGGTGCCGCGAATAGGCTACGCTGGTTGAAATAGACATCCGGAATCATCAGCTGACGCAGTGGATTGAGGCGCTCACCCACAGCACCGGCAGCCCAGGTTAGCGCTCCGTTGAGTGAGCTGTCCTCCGCACCGCCTCCCTGATCTTTCTTCTTTTGCTCCTTCTGCTCATCCGGCTCTTCTTCACCGTCATCGCCGTCTTCTTCCTCTTCCTGCTTCGTCAGTGATTTGCTGAAGCCGTTGAAGAAATCAAGTGTCCATTCGCCGTCAAAGAAAACAAAACCGCTGCCCGCCACGCTCAGAGTACCTTCACCTTTTACACTTAACGTATCGAATAATGGCGTATCGTCTGTATTAATCGCCTTTTTAATGCTAAGCACATCGAGCTTGCCACTGGCGAACACCATGTCCTTTCCGGTATAGGCCACAGCGTTGTTTATGATCGCCGGCTCACTCTTGGTGTCCACCACATACTCGGCGTCAGTGCCGCTGCCAATCTGGTTAATCATCCCGCGAATCTCCAGCAGCACCTCATCGCCTGGCTCTTCCTCCTCGTCGCTGCCAGTGCCGCTATCCTCTTCAGCCAGGCTCTCCTTGTATTCCTCGAGTTCCTCTTCACTCTCAAAAGCTTGCAGATGATAGGCGGGAACCTCCTCTGCCTGCATGAGATACTCTCCGCCGAATTCAGGGTCCGTTACTTTGGCACTGAGAACCATCGCATTCATGGCGGTAGTATAGGCTGTCTTCATTCCCGCATATCCAGCCTGGCCGGGGAAGGTGTACCCCGGGAACGCCTCTTCGTAGGCCTCCTCCAGCTCGCTCTTGTTGCTGCTGTTATAAGGAGTTGTAAAGTCGAAGCTTCTCTTGACTACTGCCAGAATGCTTGCCTTCTTGATCCGGGCCTCTTCGTTGTCGCTGACCACAAACCGTTGAGAGGTGGTCAGATCATACAGACCGCCGGTATCCCCCGAATCCTTGTAGTCAATCTCCACCTGATATTCTCCCAGAGGCAGATTTGGCCCCAGATCCTTACGCTCCCGGCCGTCTTCATCCTTTTGGATGTTGCCAGCTTTATCAACCAGATCACCGGTGCGGTAGGTAATCCGCATATCGCCCACCTGACCGTCATTGGCAGGCTGCAGAATAACCGCTTCTTTTACCGGTACCTTGTAGCGGTTGCCTGTAGCGACTTCTCTGAAATAGAGGTCGAAATTGGGGACTGTCGTCGCGCTTCCGGTATTGTACGCCTCGATGTTGGACAGATTGAGGGTAATGTACTTCACATCCGAGGTGTACACTTCCTCTGGAGACATCGCGTATACATAGGTCGAGGTAGCCGTGCCGACAGGAGGCAACAATACAAAATTGGCCTTGCTCGACTTATACTGGGCCTTAACCGTCTCATCCTTGATGTTTTCCAGCTTGGCCTCAGTCTCCGGACTGCTGACGTTCAGCAAATATTCCGGCGTTGTCGGCCAAGCTTTACCGGTAGCTATGACCTTGAAGGAAGCTGTTACAGTTTCACCTGGCTTGAATTTCGGCTGGATCCCCTGCTCCGCCTCCTCCGGTGTGGCATCCTTGCGGAATATCGCAGTCTGCGAGTTGCCCGACCTTGTCATGATTTTTCCGTTCGCATCCCGTTTGATCTTCCCGTCTGTATCCAAATCAACGAATTTAAGTGCGTTGTCCAACTGAAGACTAACGCTAATACTGGATTGCTCCGTGGCATACGCCTCCAGATTTTCCACCTCGGCAGTGATATCAAAGACGCCCTCGTTCTCATATCCGCTGCCATCCTCCAGTGTCGCCAGCTGGTTCACCGGATCGATATAGCGGATGGAGAACGCCTTGTCCGGCTGCACAATTTCTCCCAGCCCGTATACCGTTTCATAGCTGTGTACGGCACCTGCAGCAATAGCGTCAGGGTTCCAGTACAAGGCAACAGCCGAATCCGCTGTCCCGTAATCATTGGTGTCCGCCGTGAAGTCGAGGTTCGGATTAACCTCATAATCCCACTTCGTATTAGCCATTTTGCTCCAGTGGCCCACAACCATTTCATCGACAATATTGATGTCGTTCTCCGAAAAATTATTGAAGCCATAGGCCACAGCATGGGTCGCCAGCGGGTCCGTGCTGTCATACTTATCCTTCATAACCCAATAGGCAGGCAGCGTATAGAGCGCCTTCTCATCGTCGCCGATGCCGGGAGGAAGCTTATCCGCATCCACCAGCCTCCGCTCTACTTGCAAAGGGGTCTTGTAGACCTTACCTACTTGAAAGGCCGGACCATCATTGCTGCCGACCATGGTGTCCAGCAGAATACGCGAGCCCACCTCGACCGTGGATTTCGTGTTATTCACAACCAGATAGCTGACATTCACATTGCCGGCATTCATCACATCGGAAGTGTTCATATACAGCTTGATAATCTGCTTGATCTGGATACCCTTAATCGTCCATATCGTCTCAATCTGCTTGGTTCCGTCGGTATTCTGGACAATCTGGGGCATTGTAATCTCGGAAAAAAAATCTGCGCCGAACTTGTAAGGGTTACCGAAAATATAATCAGTTCCGTCAATGCGGAAGGTCGTAAACGAAGTCTCTGGATCATCGCCCCTGAACATCATGTTAATATTCTGGTCTTTCTTGCGGATCGGCTGCCCTTCCACCGTGCGGATGGCAAATCGGCCCGTATCATTATTAACGGTTACTTTCACGAGGCTGTTGCTCAGAACCGTTGTGTCCTTCTTGCCGATTTCACCGGCCAGTGCCGAGACGGGAGAACCGAAGGCAAGGAGTAACGCCAGTAGAACCGTGATTGTCTGCTTTAATCCTCTCATTCAATCTTAACTCCTTCATTCTAGGGATGTAGGAAGAAAGCCGGCACCCGAAGAGGGATACTTCCACCTCTTTCGTTCGCCCGCTTTCTCACCCGGTATTAGAGCCTGATGCTAGCTTATGATTCCTTGCCGCCGATAAAGAAGGTGACATACTCTCTTTCTCTCTCTTGCGTTCTGATAATAAGGGTGTACCAGCCAGTCTTCGGGAAGATGACTTGATATTGATTCGCTGTCAGCTCCTGGAGTGGTATTTCCTCGGCGATCGTTTTCATCTGACCCTCCCGGTACAATCCGGTGTGATAGAGCAGCGTATACGCAGCCCTCTCATTAACCCGCTCCTTTCCGCCTACGCTCATCTTGTCATAGCCAAGCACACTGAACGTAATCCGGTTCGTGTCGAACAATACCGTTTCCGCCAGGCTGGAGGACAGTACCTGGCCGTTGCCGATAATCAGCAGACCGCTGTCATTCATGACCATAACCTCCTGCTTGGCAGTCGCCGTATTGCCCACCTGGTCGGTTATTGTATAAGTGACCATCTGTTTGCCTGTCTTGGTCAGATCTAGTGCGCTTACTGTGACCTTCAGCTTATCCGCTGCAGATACATTATCCATTGCGGTGAAGCCGCCAAGATCCCGCAGCGGCTCGAAATCCTTCTGTCCCCGGATTACCGCAGTCACCGGACGTTTCAGCTGAATCTCCGGCGCCGTGTTATCCAGTCCGTCCACTTGAATGGCCGACACAACGGTGCGACCCAGAAGATCACTCAGTACCATTCTGGTATTGCCGTTTGCGCGGTAGGTGACGGTATAGGCATAGTTGCCGTCCGCGTCGCTGATTTTGTTGGCATAGCCAGTTCCCTGCACCACCGGGACAGCTCCTGCGAACATCTGGTTAGGCTCATCAATCCGCCCACTCAGCGTTACCTTCACCGCACCCTTGGCATAGGTCTTGCCGTTGATGGTGACCCGCTTGCCTGCCTCCAGCGGCTGCCCGGTCCCGTCCACAAATTCCTGGGTAATCCGCGGCTGCAACAGGTCAGGAGCAATATTGGCAATGGTCTCCTCCAGAGCCGCAGTATTGCCCTGCCGGTCCTGTACAATGAGCTTGACCGGATCGTTCTGAAGCATGACCGCTGGATTCTTACCTTGTACTACTTGGAAATCCTCGCTGCCCGGCAAGCTTTTTTCTGCCGTCAGCGTTACTCCGGTCGACAACAGCACGTTGCCCAGAGTGTCCAGAATCGTCTTGAAGGATTTGGAGCCGCCTATTCCGTAGGCATAGCTCTTGACCAGAGATACTTCCGGAGGCGTTCTGTCGATATTATTCACCGTCGCCTTAGTAGAGCCCAAGTTCCCTGCTTCATCCTCAAATTCGAAGGTGAATGAACCGTTGTCCTTGAAAATATAGCTGTCTCTTCCTCCATTGTTCACAATACGCACCGGCTCGGAGGTAGAGAGCTTGGCAGTCACATTCCCTCTTGTAGGTCCGGTTATGTTGTATTCAACCACTCCTACTGGCGGGGTCAAATCGATATTGCTCACTACCGCCAGCAGCTGGGTCTTGCGCTCCGGCGCTGTCAGGTCAACCAGATTAAAGGTATAGAGGCCATTTTGCGAAATCTTGAAGGTATTGCCCTTCACCCGCTCTGCCAGAGCTGGATTATCTGCCGCAGGGGTCACCTTGATCCCTGTGGCCACAGCTATGCTCAACGAAATACCACCGCTCTTTGTCGGCCTCAGAGTACTGTAAGAGGCCAGACCATACAGAGGATCGGCCGTAGCATCGAAATGGCTCGTATCAATAGATACAGGAGTGCTCTCCACACCCGAAGGTGAACGGAATTTGGCCTTTAACTGAAGCTGGTCAGTTGAGGTCTGTTGAACAGCCACCTGCACGAAATTCGTGTAGGGTCTCCACAATCCCCATGTGGTGCCATTGTCGCTGGAGACAGAGTATTCAAACCCGTCCTTGGAGACACTCTTCAGCTCCAGCTGAAGGATCGCCTTGCTTCCCTGCCCGCTGCCGCTTTCAAAAGCAACCAGATCGGACTGCAGCACCTCCACTGGAGAGGTATCCGCACGGTACAAGCGGAAGGTTCCGGTGTGGGTGACGGCACTGTTGCCCAGTCCATCCCGGGCATACACATACAGGACGTAGCCTGCCGATTGGCCAGGAGCCAGCTGACTGCTGTCCAGAACGGCCTTACCGTCCTCCGGAAGCGGCAGCCAGCCACCGGAGGATTCCTCCGGCGGAGCAGCATTCTCCGGCAACCACTGGTACTCCACCACTGTCCCGGATGGGTTATACAGCTCGTTTGAGGTCACAAGCACTGAATAAGCCGGACGGGGGTAGCTCACACCGTTCAGACTGAATGTGATTTCAGGAGCGGCATTGTCGAACCGGTACAGTGTGCTGTAGTCGTAGTACCGCACATTCCCATCTTCTTTGAGCCGGATATGAAGGTACTGCTCTCCGTTCAGACCGTAGACCGCCTGAACGACACCGCGGTAGACCGAATCCGTCACACTGACGTCTTTATACACAGACTCCATCGCCGTTGTACGGTACAGGCTCTCAGCTGGCCGGACAGCAGAAGGACTGAAGACGTACTGCAGCTCCAGTACCGCCGCTCCCCGAGCGGTAACTTCGATATCCTGACTTCGGATATAGGATTCCGGCGCTTCTGGAGTGAAGGAGATGCTGACTTCTCTGGCAGAGTCAACCACAACATGCTCAACCATCTGGAATTCAGCCGTATTTCCGGCTCTGTCGGAAGTTCTCAAGTACAGAATATATTCCCCGTCTTCTACTACATTGTTCAGAGTCGTCACACTACGATCCGAAGGAACAACGTGCCAATCCAGCTCTCCGGGGGTTTCCCCCACCTTAACCCACTGAAATTGCAGCGAAGCAGGATCAATGCCGCTGTGTTCATCCGATGCCCCGACTGTTGCCTTGACTACGGCCGTATGATTAATTCCGGAGATGGAAGCGCCAAGGACTGGAGCCTTGTTGTCCAGCAGAATGGCGGTCTTGCCGTAAATCCAGTTGGAATCGTCATGCTTGAAGTCCGCCGCCGTCCACAAGGACAGATCGCCGTAATCACCGACCGCTTCAAGGGCTTTGCCGTTCGCATACGTTTCCGCATCCGCCTCGGATGCTCCGGTATGAGTAGCCTTGTACTCGTTGATCCAGCCATTGTAAGAGGCAGCATGGCTGGACTTATATGTCTTCATCTTCTCGTACTGCATGAGCTCACGGGCCGAATCCCAGGTCATATCCGCCGTCCAAGTATGCAGGTACCAGGTCCCGCTACCTTCAGCCATTAGTGCCTTGGCGGGTGGAGACAGCAGATTGGTGCTATTGTTGGCCACCATCAGATTGAAATCATCCAGTTCACCGGTATACAGCCCTTCCCGGGGCTGCTGTCCTGTAAGTGAGTAGCGCTTAACCGCCGCGAACTCGTCGGCTTCTTTTCCGGCCAGCGGATCATCCGGACTCTGGCTCCAGTAATAGTAGACCAGACCCAGATTCGCAGATTCACCCGAGGAGCCTGTCATATTAAGCGGCCGGTAAATGCCGCGGCTTGGTCTTGGCTGTCCGGCCTCATCCGGGTCGAGAGGAGGTGCGATGACTTGAGGATCACGGGCATCAATGGTGATCTTGCCTGACCGTGCCCACGAGTTCCCCGTTGCACCCGGCGTATCGTAGAGATATTTGAAGCTCGGGTCGGTATTGTCAATGGACAGCTTCGCCCAGTCAATCTTGGTATTCGGAACCTGCCGGGAGGGATCTGTCGGAGCCGGAGCCGCCGATTTGCTGGTATTCACAGGATCCGTCAGCAGATTGCCGGCATAATCCTGAAGCACTCCCTTGTCCGCATAAGCAGGCCTATCGCCGGCTCTGGACGAATGGGTCAGGGCAATGACCTTAAGCAGTGCCACATCCAGATCGTCCTCCGTCACGGCCGCCCGGAAAGTCCAAAGCGATGAATTTTCCCCTTCAACATAATAGGCTTTCATCCCATTGTTGAAATACAGGAACAACCCGTCCGCCGACAATCCTTTTTTAGCGATAACGTCTTCCGTCAGCCGCACCTTGAAATCCAGGGTATCCCCCTTGTTCAATGTGCTTCCCGTCACAATATCCGGCTGGATACCGTTGGCAGCGAAGCTATATTTGGGCGGAACCGCATCAACAATAACCCTGAAACCGTCACTGGCATTGCCCGGGTCGGCCGTTGCATCGAATGGATTAATAGCCTTACCGCGAAGAAAGATATCGCCTGCAGCAGCAGAAGCCCGCTGGCCGAAGTTACTGACAATCAGCGGATTACCGGCTGCATCATGAAAATCGGCATCGATGACTTTCTGCTTCAGTGACTTCTCATTCAGGTTGATTCCGGACGGAAGTGTACTTATCTCGCCGCCGTTCACAATAGGCAGATTGCCCGTATGCTGGTAATTAGCCGCTTTATAGGTATAGCTAAGCTTGTCGGTGAACTGAGCCCAGCTTGTTGCTGCGGGCAGCTGCATCCCCTGATTCTCCCCGTCGGCAGGCAATCCCGTTCCCGAAGGATTGGTGAACAGATCATGCCGCATAAGGTCGGCTGCTTCTCCGGAAGATGCCTTGAGCGGCTCACTGAACGGGTAGGTCAGATTCACTTCGTCGCCCCATTTCACCAGCAGCTCTTTCTCATCAATCGTAGTATTGTCACGCTGCGTTCCCGTAGTATCAAAGATGTAATCCTTAACGGTAGGCGCAATCACATCACGGAAGTTCAAGTGGATGCCGGTGACCGTACCAGACCCCCAGCTCTCTAAGTGAATGGTGATCACATCATCGGGTTCCAGATCAACCCAGTCTGTCGTCTGGTCATCCCGGTTAGGTCCGGCTCCCACATAATCCTCGCGGTACCATCTCCCCAGATTTTTACTGTGGACCTCCACTTCTGCACTGTCATCATCCGATTCATATAGACTGCGAATATAAACTCTGAACTGCCCTTCCCCTTCCGCCAGTTGCTTCAGTTGAGGGTTGTCAGCGATCCGAATGGTCGCATTAAGCACATCAGCGTCACCCAAATGCGGCCCGCCGTCCAGATCGCCGTCAACTTTATCAATGGTAACTCCAGGAACCACATTGCCATTCTGCACTTTGGAGAACCATCCAAAAGCGTTGACTAGCAGAGCATCCGATTCGGTATCTTCGTCATAGTCGGATGTTTTTTCCGGGTACCAGTCGCCATTGTGCAGAAGCTTCGTTCCGGACACATACACATCCTCATAGCTTCCCGCTGCATTCACCTGTTGTCCCGGCCACGGCATACCGGCCGTCAGCATCACTGCGGCCAGTACGGTGGTCAGGCTTTTTTTAGCCCATGTTCTCATTCATGCACCCTCCTGCCAGGATTTTGGTTAACGAATCTGATCTATGTAGTAAATATCTCTTAACCGCCTGCCCCCACCGGCAGACCCGGGTTCTGCGCCGGTTCTACATTCCTGTCCGGCTGACTACCCGCTTCACTGTCTCTGCATCTACCGCCAGGTGAATGCCGTTCATCGTACGCAGTGAGCCAGACAGCAGTCCAGCCGCATATCCGTCCTGGTCAATCAGCGGCCCTCCGGACATGCCATTGACCAGCGTTGCTGACATCAAAATACGTTTCCTGCCGTTAATAGCCACACCGGGTGCATTCACGATTCCCTCGGTGATGATCTTGGTCTCTTTCAGAGGATAACCAATGGCAAACACCTTCTCCCCATGCTTGACCGGGCCAGTACGCAAGGACAGATACGGATAGGGATTGTCCTTACCAGGGGACGGCAGCTTCAGCACCGCTGTATCCGCCACCTCATCGAATACCAGCACCCTGCAGACGGCTTCAACGCCGTCATTTCTTACACAGACAAGCCGCGCCGCCCCTTCCACCACATGATAGGCCGTGATAGCTGTGCCATCTGGCTGAATCAGAAATCCGCTGCCTACATCCTTGACTGTGCCATCCTCCCGAAACGCCCGCACATAGAACACCGCTTGCTCTGCATAGGTGTAAAGCCCCTCCGCATCATACTGAGCCGGCGTCTGTGCCATGGAGACAGGTGCAGTGTTCTGCAGCAAAAACACGGCAAAGACCACCAGAATGAGCGCTCCGAACTTTCGCCGCATTGGCCCACCATCCTTTCCATACATGACTTTAGTCACATTCCTAAGCTCCATTATAGAAACGCATTCTCTCAAATTTCTCTCAGATTCGCGGCATGATGTCGAAATACGTCAATAATGATCCATAAAAAAACGACCTCTTCCTCCACTGAATTGTGGATTTCAAGGTCATTTTGGGGCATAAAACTACCCTTGGTTATCTTTTATGTAGCCAATAGCGAGATCCTGCAATTCCCGGGATGGTGCTATTCCAAATTCTATGCAGTACCTTTCTTCAAAATTGGTATAAAACGTACGTAATCTCTCCCATTTTCCGCTCGCTGCATACACTTCCATGAGCAACATACATATATTTTCTTCAAAAGGATATATCTCCAAACTATCACTCAGTCTTTGCTCTGCACGGATCCAATCTTTCCGGGTCAGGCAGAGTCGGCCCAGATCATAGACCACGGACAAAAACCGCTTGCGGTAGTCTTCTTCCAGCCAATGCTTCCATAAGTAGTCCTTACGGTCAAACAGATGCCCTTGATACATCATGCACAAGCTTTCCAGCCGTGCAATTTCCCCGTGAGCATCAGACTGTGCAGAGTTGTAACGCTGAAACTCCAGCAGGTCGTACGTAGTCTCAAGGACCTCCAGCAAATATCCTTCCCCGGTTTTGCCTATATCTAGGCCAAGCTGATGCTCCTTTAGGATTTTTTTCAGCCGGTAGACCGTATTATGCAAATTATGAACCGATCGTGCTTCATCCATCTCGGGCCACAAAGCATCGACAAGCTGCCACTTCCCCGCTTCCTGATTGGGATAACACAGCAGATAGGCAAACAGCTCCTCAGTCTTACGTGTGGGCCAACGCACCAAATCCCCCTTGAAATTGCGAACCTCGAAACCGCCAAAACAGCGGATAGATGTTCTCTGGGAGTGTAGATCCATGTTCGTCGAAACCGGCCTCCCAGATTCCTTCAGTAGACGATCCGTAATACGCTGGACACTGGCGGGCGTAATGGGCTTCAGAATGTAATCAAAGGCGAATACATTGAAAGCCTCCAAAGCATATTCCTTGTGGGCCGTAGTGAAAACAATACGTGTGTGTTCGCAGCAATCAATCATTCTGCCCGCCAGCTCCAGCCCGGATAGCTTAGGCATCTCTACATCCAAAAAGGCAATATCCGGTTTAAGGGACGGCAGAGCCTCCAGAGCCTCTAACGGATTACTGAAAGCACCCACCACTTGGCAATCGGGGTTTCTTCCAACAACCACCTTCATTAGCTCCAGGATCGGTTTTTCATCCTCCACAACAACTACTGTGAACAATAATCTCTTCCTCCTTTACCCTTCCTTGTTATGCTCGAGCGGCAGGGCTATCATCACTTTGGTCCCACAGCCCAGTTTCGAGCTCACAGTTAAGACCGCACCGGGTATCGACTCCAATCTGCGCCGGATATTAAAAATACCGATCCCCCCCGTACCTTCCCGTGGCCGTTCACCACTGGAAATGCGGTACAGTACGTCGTCGGAGATACCAGAACCGTTATCCTCTATCGTTATCAGCAGACTATGTTCCTCTTCTGCAACCGTGAGTGTAACCAGTCCTTGCCCGTCCTTGTCAAACAGTCCGTGACGAATAGCATTTTCTACGAGCGGCTGGATAATCAGGGAAGGGATTTGAAAGTTCTTCAAGCCTTCGTTCACATCACTAACAAATTCAAAACGGTCATCAAAACGGGCCAGATCAATCTCTACGTATGCATCGATCAACTCCAGCTCTCTGCCCAGAGGAACAAATATCTCTTTATGATCCATATCCAGAATATAGCGCAGATACTGGCTAAGACTGGACAGCAGGTAAGCCGCCTTCTCTCCATCCGTATAGCAGAAGGAGATTACGCTGCTCAAGGCATTGTAGAGGAAATGTGGCTTAATCTGAGCCTGATAAAAGGCCAGTTCATTCTGAATGGCCTGATGAATGGAGGTCTTCATGACCAGCAATGTCTGAATTCTGGCAATCAGAGTCTCCCCGTCAAACGGTTTGCTCAAATAATCATTGGCTCCTGCCGCAAAGCCCAGTGCAATATCCTGTGACCGGTCCTTGGCGGTAGCGAACAGTATTGGTAAATCCAGAATGGTATACTTTTCACGCAGCTTACGGCATAGCTCGATTCCTGACATATCCGGCATCATCACATCAAGAATGACGAGATCAATCCGGGGGTACCGGCTGACTTTGTCCAGCGCTTCCCTGCCCGACAGTGCAGTCAGCACATTATACGGATGTCTCCGCAAAATAGTAAGAAGAGCGTGAATATTGGAGGCCTCGTCATCTACAATCAGAATTGTATATTCATATTGCTCTGTAATCTCCAGAGAACCGGACTTGCGTGGATTTCGAAACCGGGGTAGCTCCGCTTCATTATCCGCTGCAGACCTGCGTTCTTTAGCACTTGGAATGGTAAAGGCCATACGGGTCCCCTTCCCCGCCTCGGTCCAGTCCAAGCGGATTTGTCCGCCCATTCCCTCTACCAGCTTGCGGCTGATATACAACCCGACCCCCATGCCCGAGTACCTGCCTTCAGGCCCGCTTGCGCCAAAGGGATCATCCCGTACGAGCAAGTCAGATTGTTTGTCCGGAGCTATACCTTCGCCCGTATCCTGAACAAACAAATGAACCAAGTTATCCGCAATCGTCCCATTGACAGAGATCATTCCTCTATCCGTATGTTTGATTGCGTTATGTACAAGGTTATATAAAATTTGTCTAAAGCGGTTTTCATCCGCATGAACCCACAATTTCGGAGATACCTGATTCACCAGAGCCACATCTTTATCGGCCAGCTCGAATTGCAGCACATCCAGTACAATCTGTACTGCCGCCCGCACGTTCACAACCGAAAATTGCATTTGCAGATCCCCATGCTTGAGCCGTGTAACATCAATCAAATCCTGCATTAGCATGGACAGCTTCACTGCCGTATCTTTTACTAGCCACAGACTTTCAAGCTGCCCGGCTGACAGAGTGCCCTCGGAATTATCCAGAAGGGATGATGAAATATTCATAATTCCATGCAGCGGGGTTCTAAGCTCGTGAGAGGTATGAATGAGAAATTCATCTTTGATCTGATTGGAGACCATAAGCTCATGAGTCAGGGCTTGGGTTTTCTCGAAGGTGCGGGAGAAGCGGATTGCCAGCAACGTATTCATCAGCATGACAAATCCCAAAGCAGCCAGCTTGCTGACAATATCAGACGCCAGAATATTTTCCGTTGACAGAAGATCCCCTACCAGATAGATCATCATTGACACAATTGCCAGTATGAACAGGATCAATTCTTTACTCTCATGTGTCCCTTTCTTAGAAATGATCCAGAGAAAAACTAACCTCGCAATAATATAAATATCCACAAGAACCAGATAGAGCAGATACTCCGGTTTAACTTCGTTATAGATCCTGTAGGGTAAGATCAGTATGGCTGCAGCATAAGCAGTAAAAGGGCCAATCAGCAGTATCTGCAGCTTTCTGGACATCAACCGGCTGTTGAGTGAAGAAAAAAGTAAAATACCCAGTACAGGGATCATAAAAAAAATACTGAGATCCATGAGCTTGTAGGTCACATTGAACGAGATATCCGGCAGCAGACGCTGGAAGAGTTTCTCGTCCTGAAGCATCTGACTCACTGAAAAACATAACAGGAATATTCCACAATACAGATTGCTTCTGTCCCTGCGCTCAGGGAAATACATGGTTAGCTGGTGGGCGCCGAACATAATAAAGATCAGAATGCAAGCCAAATCCGCACCAATGCCAAAGGCTCCTAACCAGAGGATTTCTTTCTGTGCTCCAAACTGAATGGGACGGATCACGCCTCCATTAATAAATTCGTAGTTGGCAACCTGAATAACAATATCAATCGTTTCATCACTGGAATGAAAAAAAACGGTATACGGCGTATTACCCGGGTGGCTTTGCTCTTTAGCCTTCACCGGAACACCACTCTCACCCTCCAGCTTCCCGTTAATGTATAACTTGTGCGACATGCGGATATTGTTAATTTTGATCCCGTAGACCGAATCACCGTTCGGAACCAGCAGCTTCAGATGATAGGTGCCATACCCTTTTCGGTGCATTCCCTCGTTCTTATGCTTCCCTTCCCACGCTCCAGGCACGTTCAAATAAAGCTGTCCCTTTACCGTTTCTTCGTTCAGATCAGCCGGCGTTAACAGCCTTCCTTCATAGAAATCCCATTCGCCGTTCAAATTCACCAAGCCTTGATCAGGAAGACGGGTTTCCCTTAAGTCCAGCACTCCATGCTTAGCAAGCGGCATCACCGCACTCTTAAGCGATTCCATATATAAAAACAGCAGCCCAAACGCGAGCAACGCCACCACTACAATCAAAAATTTGCCCCAACTCTTCATAAGTAACCCCATTCTGCACATACTCGACGAATATATCATACGATATCAATCTCTCAAGAAACTCACAAGCAATAATTATTCGATTTGTTTGCGATGTTGCTTGATTAGTTAGCATACAAAAAATCCAAAAGGATCAGATCCCTCTGGATTTATCATAAATCACCTTCGTCACTCTATATAAACTTATCTTTTAAAACTCATGATTCAGCTTCATCAGCGCCTACTTCCGGGTCTGTGACACATAGCTGCGTCTGATGTCCAGATTGTGTAGTGTCACGTCTTCCCGGTCCCAGCCTATTCATCCCTTACTGCTCAACCAGCACGCCATCCTGCAAATGATACACCCGGTCGCACCATTCCAGCATACGCTCGTCATGGGTTACCATAACCGCAGCTTTGCCTTCGTTCTTCACCTCGTCTGCGATCATCTGCACAACCTCCTTGCCGCGGCTGAAATCGAGGCTGGCTGTCGGCTCATCCGCGAACAGAACCGCCGGCTTATTCATCCACGCTCTGGCAATCGCCACACGCTGCTTCTCCCCGCCGGAGAGCTTCTCAGGGTAATGATTCCGCCGCTCCCAAATTCCCAGCCGCTTCAATAGATAAGCTGAACGCTCTTTGGCTTCCTTGGTACTGAGCTTCGCCAGTTTAGCCACATACAGTAATTGCTCCTCTACTTTCAGATACGGAAGAAGCTGTGCGCTTTGGAACATAAAGCCGATTTTTTGTAGCCGCAGCTCGGTTAAGGCGCTTTTGTCCTTGTTGCCCAGCGGCTCACCATCGATGTAGATTTCCCCGCTGGTCGGAGTCAGCAGCGCCCCTGCGGCGGAGAGAAAGGTGCTTTTCCCTGTGCCTGAAGGCCCCAGTACTGCAACAAATTCACTATCATTTACAGTAAGATCAAGATGATTCAAGATGGTCCTTGCCCCATCTCCGTCACCATACGTATGAGTCACTTGCTTCATCATCAGTTTGGCACTCATGCTCCAGTCCTCCCAATCGCATCTAAGGCGTCTACTTTTGCTACTTTGGCTACAGAAATTAGCGACCCCAGCAGCGACATACCGATAAACAGCACACTGGTCAGCCCAATCGTCTGGCCTTTCAGCTGAAATGGCATCGTATCCGGCAGCCCCATATTCATCCCAAAGGTCAGCAGCAGGCTGATCGTCAGACTAGCTACTGAGAGGATCAGCACCTGACCGACCACACTCCAGGCTAAATAGGACATTTTGGTGCCCATTGCCTTCAAGATACCGAACTGGCTGGACTTTTGGATCGTGATCACATAGAAGAATACCGCAAGCACGAACCCAGAGATCACGAACAGGAATACGATCATCATCAAGAGTGAATTTTGTTCGGCAGAATAACCTGGGATGCTGGCAATCGCCTGTTTTTGTGTAATGACCTCTACATTGTTCAGCTTGCTTGTGATCTGTGCTGCAACAGAGGAAGTAGTCTTGAGTGCAATAACATTATAAGGGACCTGCTGAGCGCTGCTGCCGCCCTGTCCTGTACCCTGTCTCATCGCCTGCCAGTCCAGATTGTTGATGTATACGACAGGAGTATGGCTGTAGGAGCTGTCCTTTACAAAACCGGCGACCTTAAAGGTCAGCCCTGAAGCTTGATCCTTGACCAGACTGCCGATGCTGATTCCCGACTCTTTGAGCTTCGAATCCACAACGACACTGCCCTTGGTTTCATTGGTAATGCCATCGCCCTGAACCACCTTTGGTTTCAGCATACCATCCATATCTACTGCAAAAAAAGTAATGTCCGCCTTCACATCGGCACCGTCTGCCGTAATCGTGCTCATTTGCACCGCCAGCGGTGTTGCGTTCTTTTCCCCGACCATCGAACGGGCGGCAGTAAGCTCCGTCTCACTTAATTGGGAACGTCTGAACGCATGATCAGCGTCACTTTGCACGGCAAAATAGTTCGCGGACATATTTTCCACGGCTGAAACATTGGCATAAGCCAGACCCCGCGCCAACCCGGTTACGAACAAGACCAGAAACGAAACCAGCAGCATAATGACCATAATGAGGCTGTAGCGTGCTTTGGAGTGCCTCATCTCCCTCAATGCCAAAAACATGTAACCACTCCTTCTAATCTGTATAACCACAGTTTAGAAGATGAAAATGAACGGAGTATGAATAGAAAATTACAGAAGCGGCAGCGTTACCGTAAAAGTCGTCCCTTTCCCGAGATGGCTCTCTGCTTCGATGGTTCCGCCGTGCACTTCGATGATTTTACGCACAATGGATAATCCAAGTCCGGTACTGTTACTGTCACGGGTACGTGCACGGTCCACTTTATAAAAGCGGTCAAATATCATCGGAAGCTGATCCTCTGGAATGCCTTCGCCATTATCCGCAAAGCTTATGACACAGCTGTGGTCAGAGACTTCCGCCGAAATCGAGATCGACCCGCCGGCTTGGGTATATTTTACCGCATTGGACAACAGATTCATCCATACCTGATAGAGCAGATTGGAATCGCCCTGAAGGGTGATATCCGCTGCATGCAGCCGTACGGCAAGCTCCTTCTCCGTCAGCCGCCACTCCATAATCTGCACAACCTGGCGCAGCTGCGCCCGGAGATCAATGCTTCTCTTATCCAGCGCATTTCCGTCATAATCGAGCGATGACAAGGTAAGCAGCTGCTTGCTTAGCATCGACAGCCTCCGGCTCTCCTCATCAATAATGGACAGGTACTCTATCCGCTGCTGATCCGGGAGAGTAGCATCCTTAAGAGCATGGGCGAAGCCCTGAATAGAGGTCAATGGCGATTCGATCTCATGCGAGACGTTGGCGACAAATTCCTGCCGTGACCGGTTCGTCCGCTCCAGTTCCCGGCTCATGACCATAAAGTGGGATGCCAGCTGGCCGATTTCATCGCGCCGTGCCGTGTAGAGCTTGATATCGTATCTGCCCTTGGAGATTTTTTTCGTAGCTTCCGTCAACCGGGTGATCGGCCTAACCACATGAAAGACAGTAATCAGAACAAACCAGAGGCTGAACAGAATCGTAACCGCAATAAGTACCGCAAAAAAGATCCGCAGCTCGCCAAACTGCACTTCGGCATCCGGACGCATAAACAGTGCATAGGTCTGGCCGTGAATATGTATGGGAACGCCTATCGAATTGCTGAGCTGATTATCAAAAAAGCCTGTAATGAACATTTGACTGGGAAAGTCAGCCACACCATGGTAGATGCCTCCGGCCAGCACTTTTTGCAGCTCGCCTTCCTTCAGATCATTTTTACGGAAAGGCAGACCATAAAACCGTTCATCGCCTTGATCGTTCGAGAGATACATCTTGTATCCCAAGGAGGCTGTGCTTAGCAGATATTCTTCCACAGCATCCGGGTGATCTTCTATAAAGGACTGCAGGCCAAGGGCCATTTTGGTCAGCTTTGCGTCGTTCTGCGGTTTGATTTTGACCTGATAATAAGCGTTGGACATGAGAAATCCCAGCACGCTGCTGATCACAATCACCGAGCAGAACAATATACTCATTCTTACATACAGGGATTTCATAGATTCACCATTTCCACTTTGTAGCCGATGCCGCGGACCGTGCGGATGGTAAAATCATTCTTGTATCCGCTGAACCGGTCGCGCAGGCGTTTGATATGCACATCTACCGTCCGCTCATCCCCCTCGTAATCCGCGCCCCATACCAGCTCAATCAGCTCGCTGCGCGAGAACAGCCGGCCGGGGTACTGCGCAAGCTGGGCCAGCAGCTCGAACTCCTTCACCGGCAGTAAAAGCACATCATTCCCGTCGCTGATCTCATAATTCTTGCGGTCAATCACCAGAGAATTCAGGCGGATCTTGTCGCTTGCAGCCACGGAGTAGCGGCGGAACAGCGCTTTGATGCGGAACAAAAGCTCTTCCGGTTCAAACGGCTTTGTCACATAGTCATCGGTCCCGCGCAAATATCCCTGCTCCTTGTCGCTGAGCTGCTGGCGCGCGGTAAGCAGGATAACCGGAATATCGTAGGTCTCCCGGATGTACTCACACAACTCAAGCCCGTCCATATAGGGCATCATCACATCGACCACGGCCAGATCTACTGTACTCTTCTTCATCAGACCCATCGCCTCGCGGCCGTCGGCAGCTTCCAGCACCTGATACCCTTCCCTCGTCAGTACATGCCGCAATAGGGTGCGGATATTCATATCATCGTCGGCCACTATTATTTTCTTCATCTCTATCACTCCCTGGGTAATCCCTTTTGCTGTCATCATAGTAGCAACATTAAGGAGTTTAGACAACTTTGGCGGTAGGAGGACTATATTTTACAGATCTCCCAGATTCAAAAATGGCATAATGCTCTCCTTTAGTGAAGCGGCAGGCTGGCCCATAAGGTGTTCCAGATCCTCAGAGGTAGATGTGGTGTCGATACTGCTTAGAAAATGATAAATCCAGTGCTGTATAGACATATCTTCAGTATGAGTTACAGGCTTGCCGGCAAGCTCAGTAAGCACCTCTGCCAGATTGTCAAAAGACCAGGTCTGCGGCGCAGCCAGCTCATATACCCGATGCTCATGTCCGGTTCCGGTAAGAACATTTGCCGTTGCCCGTGCTAGGTCGCCTCGTGTTACAGCATTGAACCGCCAATCCCCGGGCCGGGTCAGCAGCACACCGCTGCGAATCGCTTCATTCAGTCCGAGCACTCCTACGAAATCAATGTAGAGCCCGTTGCGTAAAATGGTATACTCCATCCCCGACTCCAGTATCGCTTGTTCAGTAAGCGCATGAACATTGCCTGGATGTATATTACCTGCCTGCGGAAAAGCGAAGCTGGTGTAGAGAATATGCGCAACTCCGGCTGTCTTGGCCGCATCGATTACATTCTTGTGCCCTGCCAGCCTTACAGCATCATCCGTATGTGAGCTGGAGATTAACAACAGCTTGGACACTCCGGCCAAAGCATTCTGTAGTGTTTCCGGCCGATCGTAATCAAAACACCGGACTTCCACCCCACGACCGGTTAATTGTGCGGCTGTATCTAAATTACGTACCCCCGCAACGAAGTTACTGGCTGAGACACGGGATAGCAGGTTTTCTATAATCTGGCTGCCAAGTTGCCCTGTAGCTCCGGTAATCAGAATGGTCATTTTCATTCTTCCTCCTTAAATAGGCCTAATGTATTTGAAAATAATAGTTAAGCTATTAACTATATAGGTGAAGCAAGGGACGTATGGACATCCCAAGAATGTAGGGATTTAGCCTACAGCTTGCCACAAATTCTGTTTCACCGTTCATGCAGCTTGGTGTCTTATTGATTACATGCTGTCATTACCGGTTCAGCTTTTGCAGCAGCTGTGTTAGCTGGCGCAGTTCCTCTCCGTTCAAACGGCTCATCCTTCCAGCAACGGCCTCGCGGTTACCGGGAAGCTGCTCTGCTAATAGAATACGGCCGGCATCCGTAAGTGAAATCACTGACTTGCGTCCATCCTGGGCATGCTCAGCCCGGGTGACGTAGCCATCCCGTTCCAGCGGGGTCAACAACAGGCTGATATTGGCCTTGGTAACACCGATTTTCCCGGCAAGCACCGAAGGCAACACCCTTCCGCCTTGCTTGGCAATCTCCACGAGTACCCGGATTCTTGCACCATTTAAACCCTTGGACTGCCAGTACCTCTCAGACACAGCCACCAGACCTGCAGTCGCCTCAACCAGTGTAAAAAAAGCTTCATTCGGTAGCGGGAGGTTCAGCACATATTCCTGCAGATCATCTTGCGGTAAATTCCCCTCTTGCAGATCGTCCATACTTTCTGTTCAGCTCCATTTAGTTAATAGCTTAACTATTTCTGTTTTTAACATAACGGATGCAGCTGTAAATGTCAAAACAAAATAAGCCCCCGCACCTCAAAATACGAGGCAGGGGCTCATCTTTTGTTATATCAGAACAGGATTTCCGTGAACCGGCTCGTCTCTGTAGCGCTTGCTGCCCTCCAGTCTAACCTCAAGCTTGATCAGCTCGGAACGGCTAGCCAAACGGATGGGCGGTCCCCAGGTTCCGTAACCGGAGGAGACAATCACATGCATCTTATCTTTACGCAGATAGCCCCAGTCCAGTTCAAATAACCGTCTGGTAATCCAGTGGTTCGGAGCAATTTGACCCCGGTGTGTATGTCCCGAGAGCAATACGTCCACTCCCGCCTTGGCGGCGATATCAAATCCGGTGGGCTGATGATCCATCATAATTACCGGCCGGGACAGATCAAGTCCTTCCAGCAAGGATTCCACGCTTTTGCGGCCACCGGCCTCCATAGACTCGGCGGTTTTATCTTTTCGCCCCACAATATACAGACCAGCGGTGTCTACTACATCGTCCTGCAGGACTTTGATCCCGATACTGTCCATCAGCTCTGTGTATTGTTTAATGGAACCTCCATAATATTCGTGATTGCCGAGTACAGCGTAAACCCCGTGGCGCGCTTTGAGCTTTCGGATCTCTTCACTCATCCCGTTGCGGATAAACGGCTCAATACTGTCATCAAGCACATCTCCTGCGAGCAGAATCAGGTCCGGCTGCATCCGGTTCATCTCTGCCACCATGCGGCGCAGATGACGGTTGCCGACAATGTTACCCAGATGGAGATCGGATGCGACCGCAATGGTCAGCGGTGCACTAGTTCCATTTGACTTGTCAATTGGAATCGGGTGATTTCGCACAACTGTACTCCAGGCATTGCGCGAACCCCAGATGAGGAAGATAGCCAGCAGGAGAACCAGTGTTGTACCCGCCTTCGAAGTAAACGCTGCACGCTCGACCCCCATTAGACCAAGCACCCAGTAGAGCAAATCCGTAAGCGGGAGCACTATAATGGCAAATTCCATGCAGGCGAGATAATAGGAACCAATCACCTTGAACAGCCGGGCAGCCGGCTTCACCGCTTTAGGCCAAGGAACCATTCCAATCATATAAGCAAAAGCAATGAGCAGAAACAGCGGCCAAAATACCCCTGCGTGAATCCCCGGCAGCCATTTCACCAGCAGAACCCATAGATGCAGCCCAATGTAGAAATTCACAAGACCCAGCACAAGCAGCATGACCAGACCCGAAGCAAGCATACGCAATATTTTCATCATTCCACTCCCTTGCCTTGCAGTTTATCTGAATCTCTAATTCAAATGATAACACAAAGCATTCGAGTAGTATAAACTCTGCTCCGGCAATGAAAATAAAGGCCAAAAAAAAAGAAAATGCCCTGCGGCATCTTCATCTTCATTATGAAATATTCACGCTGTAATCTATATCGCTTGATTCCCTTTGCTGGCCATGCATTGACCAATCAGTTTATCGCATTTGTTGATGTGATTGAGCAGCCAGTCAGTTAATGTGCGGTTCAGCTTAATGGTCGAAAGTACAGAAATACCCTTAGTCTTAATGCTCTCTTCAAGATCCAGCACAGTCTGGACAAACTCGGCATGGGTCTTGCGGTGCTCGGTCAATTCCGGGAATTCAATATCCTGCATTAATTTCTCTTCATCACTGAAATGCTCTAGCGTATAGTCCTTGAGAAATTTCAGGGTTTCTTCAATCTTCTCTTTGCCCTGCTGGTTCGTACAGGCATCAAAAAATTCGTTCAGCTTCACAAGCAGCTGTCGGTGCTGGCAGTCAATCTTCTCCACTCCGATGTCATATGAATCTTTCCAGTTAATCATTGACTCACCCTACCTTTTACCATATTTTACATAATGAAAAGCCTATTTTATTTTCTACTTTTCGGCATAAAAGTTCTGTTAATAACATCACACGACACAATGTAACAAATATCGATTATATTCCAGAATCAAAGAAGAGTTAAAATCGCCATGCAGCATATACAGTACTTACATTCATGCCTACGAAGGAGTAAACTGGTAAAAAGCATTGACAGATGCCAATGCTTAAGCCGAAAGAAGGGGTGTTATGTTGGGCAAACGGTCAGAAAAGAAACCTTTTACACATTGAAGGTTGTCTGAAAAGCGCCAAGCACACCGTGATTCGGAGAGTGATCCAACACAGCAAATACGATCTGGTCAAACAGCCTTTGATAGCCTTCATCCAGCAGCACCTGTCTGAACCATTCGGCCACCTCATTCGGATTATTCCGGAAAACTCCGCAGCCAAATGCTCCGAGTACGATAGTCTTATGCCCATTATTAGCGGCTACAGTCAGAATATAGCGGATGCGCTCCAGCATAACGGTTGGGATCATTCCAATCTCCTGAGCCTCCCGCTCGCGGACGACTCCCGCGTTCACTGCTGGCGCGGTAATGAACGACACCAGATACGGTTCGTCCAGCAGCTGATCCTGGCTGTCACGGATGACAGGTACCTGAGGAGAATGAATCATGTAATGGGAATATAGACAGGTCTTACGGCCGCGGTTGTGTTGGTACATTTCATTTTTGGGGGCGATGGACAGATAAAGTGCAGAAGCACGGGCTAAACTTTCCTCCTGTGCCTGGCTTCCTCCCAGGAAGCCGCCACCCGGGTTCTTGGCTGAAGCAAAGTTCAGGCATACCGTCTGATCACGGCCCTCTTTTACAACTAATCGATAGGCCGCAGCCAAAGTGGATTCGCTGGTGACAGCCAGCTTCGCGGTCTGCCTGGCACCTCCCTTGAGGTGTTCCGCCATTGCATCGTTAAGCTGCGGCAGCTCCTCCGGTGCATATAGCCGGGTATTTGAGATGGCTGCTCTGACATCTTCAGCAATGTCAACAAGCCGGCCCATCCGGTTAACGTAATTTCCTTTTTCCAATATATCCAGTGTTTCTTGCGCGATTGCTGCTCTTCTATTCCTCGGATTCAGGTTGTTCATCCTATGTGTTCACTCCTTATCCCGGAGTCGTACCGGGGTTTGTTTATTCCTGTAACAGGTCGTCACGAAGCTGCGTAAGCACTTCACCCAGCCAATTGGTGCCTCTCCAGGTTCTTCTGCTGTGGATGCGGTGGTCATTCTCGGCCAAGCCCACACCCCAAATACGGTCTGTCGGACTGGCTTCAACTAGTGTAGTTCCCTTTGTATTCAGCAATAGCTGCAGTAGCTCTTCATTTTGCAGAAATTTCTCCCGGTTCCCCTGGTAGACAATGTCTCTGCAGTGAGCATTCCATTCGCTGTCATTGAAGCCGCTCACTTTACGACCCAGCTCCTTTTGTTCCCTGGGTGTTCTTGCGCGTAATATCTGTCTGGCCGTGCCTTCATCCTTGAATAAAAGCGCCTTGCCGTACATCATGTATTGTTCTGCACAGTTAAAGCTCATCTCATCTACAGTGAAATTGCAAGGATACCACTGCGAGAACGGCGAACCGCTGCGGTAAAAGTAAGTAAAAGTCTCCATTTATAACTCTCCATTCTGTATTCACTCAAAATTTAATTTGTATCACGGTCCACTCTGTACCGGTACAGCTTCGAAGGCCGATGACCGGCATCTTTGGTGAACTCCTCAGTTTCGGTCACACGGTCGGCCAATTTACGGCGGAAGGCGGGCGCCAGCAGTTCTCTGCCAAGTATAATTTCATAGACCCGTTGAAGCTCGGACAGTGTAAACAAGGGCGGCATCAGATTAAAAATAATATCAGTGTACTCCACCTTGCTCCGAAGGCGTTCAATCGCATACTGTGCTCCATTACGATAAAGATCAGCATATCGACTGTTACGGACGGACGCTCATACATCCCTGCATCATAGCCCTGTAAAAATTGTTCCTCGGTTAAGCCATTGCGGTCAGTGACCGGTTCTTGCGGCATGTGGATACTCCTTTGGCTAAGAATTGGGAGTATGTTAGCCCGTTAGATATTATCATTGTGTTATTATCATAATGTTATTATATACCCAATCCCGTTAGTGAAGTCAAGCGTTTGTTTAAACAAAAATATTAAACGTATATAAATGACACCGGACTCCCTAATATTGTTATAGCATCTCTGCTGTGAAATCTTTTGGGACATGGACACAAACAGGTGAATCAGCAACTCTGTTATATCAAGCTTTTCATAGATATACTTAGTACGCATAATGGGTTTGAGGGATTCTCAGAACGAGATGATTTTATTTCAGGAGGGAACAACATGGAAGTTTTTGCAGAGTATGTAGCGAATATTGCTAACCCGCAGCATCGGGCCCGAACGGAAGAGGTTTTGACGTGGGTAATCATGGAATTCCCGACTTTAGTGCCAAAGATTGCGTGGAATCAGCCTATGTTTACCGATCACGGCACCTTTATTATTGGCTTCAGCATCGCCAAACATCATTTGGCCGTTGCTCCTGAAAAGGCAGTGATTAATTATTTTTCTGATACAATTGTGCAGGCTGGCTATAATCATACCCAGCAGCTGGTGCGTATCCACTGGGATAAACCAGTTGATTTCTCATTACTTGAAACATTAATTGAGTTTAATATTTTGGATAAAGCAGACTGTTCAACTTTTTGGCGGCCATAAGAGCTTTTGAGAGCATAAACAGATATTAATTACAACATAAAAGGCGTAACCACTAACCTGGTTACGCCTCTTCGCTATTAGTGCTTCTGGATCTTCAGCTTACGCAGGATTTATCGCAAATAAGGAATGAATATTCCCTTCGGGATCGGCAAAGAAAGCAGTAGTATGACCCCAAGACTTCACTTGCGGCTTCATGATGTCCATAGCTCCTTTCGAAATGAATTCATCGTACAAAGTATATACTTCATCCGGCGAATCACATTGGAAATTAAGCTCGGCGGCTTGTCCGCTTCGTTGCTCACTGAAGGAGAAATGACCATTGGTATTCTCCGCCATAAGGGGTTTGGAACAAATTGCCAACCGGACGCCTGAATTGCTGAATTCTACGTAATGCGCTTCTTCTACAACGATTGCAAATCCCAGGACTTCATGATAGAACCGTGCCAATCGGGCAACATCATCGGCGAGTAATGTTAGGCCTTCCAGGTTTACCTTCCTCATTGTATAGCCCACCTCCAGTTTGCGTTAAGCATACTACAGATCGGTGTCTGACCGTTGAATTACTTGAAGTTCTACGTCACACAGAAGAGCTGCATTTACACGGGTTCAATATGTACCAGAACATTAGCGACCTGGTGAAGGTCCTTCAGCTGATCCTCAATTTTCTCGGTAATATCATGGCTCTGCACCACATTTAAGTTGGAGTCTACCAGTACCGTCGTATCCACCAGCACATTATTTCCATGTATTCTGGCCTTGATATCCTTAATGGATTCAACCCCTTCAATATTAGCAACGGTCTGTTTCATCAGCTCAAGCTTATTGGCATCAAAACCGTCGGTAAGATCATGTGTTGCCTTGCGGAAGATATCCCAGGCAGTCTTGCAGATCAATCCCCCGACAATTGTAGCGGTCAGCGGATCCAGCCAAGGCAGGCCGAATTGCGAACCGACAATCCCGATAAAAGCACCAATACTCACAAGAGCATCTGACCGGTTATCCTGAGCAACGGCCTGCATGGCATTGCTGTTCAGTCTGCGGGCAAGTCTGATGTTGTACATGTAAACAGCGAACATTACTATAGCGCAGCCTGCTGCCGTCCATGCGGATACTAGATCGGGTGTCTCGAGTGCGGGCTGAATGAATTTGTTCACACCCTGATACAGAACTTGAAGTCCTACAGCGATCATTATGAAAGAAGCGACCAGTGCCGCCACAGTTTCCGCCCTGAAATGTCCATAGCTGTGATTGGAGTCTGGCGGCCGCCTGGAAATCTTAAGCCCTGCCAGAATGGCCAGCGAGGCAATAATATCCGTGCTGTTGTTCAAACCGTCGGCAAGAAGTGCTTGAGAGTTTGAAGCTGTACCCATAAATAACTTGATGGCAGACAGCAGGATATATGCAAAAAGACTCAGCCAGGCCCCTTTTTCACTTTGTTTGATATCACTGTAGTTTTCCAAGCAAAGAACCTCCAAAGAATAGTATCGTTCTATACTACACGCAGACAACCGGGTGGGTCTAGAGAAACAGTGTTGCCGGGCCGCGCAAGTGTTCGCCCAGCCAAATAGAGTTGGAAGACCGGAAGTGTTTTGCCGCACGCAACATTGTTTGCCCTTGTTCAACTTCAGAACTCAACGATCTAACTTGCTGAATTGGCAATATTCTTGATTCACAAAGGTTTGGTCAAGCAGCCGGCTTGCATTCTTAAGTTCAGCATATATGACTGTAACTTTTTTCTATTTTCCCAGTCTAAAGGTAGTAAGGTTTAGTTCTATTCGAAATGGAGTCTACTTCTAACACAAAAGGAGCATTGATAAAATGAACAGAATTAAGCTTAAACAGATCACTTCCGTTCTCGCCGGAATTAGTGTGATATTCCCCCTGTATGCCGGAGACCTCCTCCCTGCCGCTTCGGCTGAGAAGGCAGCTGTCAGTATTGGAAATCCTTTCTATACTCAAGTCACAGCCCCTGTACTTAAGCCGTTGTGGTCTTTCTCCACGGCCACCATTCCGAGCAGTCTCCCGGCCCAGTCCATTACTGCTCTCGCAGAGAACGGCAAGGTTTTTGCGCTCCAGAAGAACTATACATTAGCTGCGCTGAACGCAGCTACAGGCAAAAAGCTGTGGGAATACGGCAGCGCCCTGGCGCCGCTGTACACCTACAGCAAAGGAATGATTTATGGAGTAACGCAAACCGGCACGTTATACGCCGTAGCAGAGTCAGGACGGAAAGTATGGAATACTTCTTTGCCTTTTTCTAATGCATCCAGCATACATCCTCTGGGAGACAAGATTTATGTGACTCAAGGCAGACAGCTTGCGGCTGTGGATGCTTCCACCGGGAAGCTCAAATGGATAATCGCCGAGGACAGCAATTATGAGGGCTACACGGACTTAACAGAAGTGGATGGAGTGCTGATCCGCCTCTATACCAGCGCTGGAGTCTTAACCTTCCCGTCGATCATAGCTTATGACTCTAAGACGGGTAAGAAGTTATGGGAGCAATACCGCCAGAGTATGCCGTTGACCATTCGCGATGGTCTGGTGTATTCCATCAAATCACTGGAAATGCTGGATGAAGACCCGGTGAACCGTAAAGTTCTGGTATCTATTTTCAACCTGCAGACCGGTCAGCTCCAAGGTGAACGCAATTACCGCTGGACAGACAACAACACCCCTTCAGACGGTGGATTCCGGTCCGGAGGGGTGTATGGTTCAGCGTTTCTGGATGGCAGCAACCTGTATGTTATGCAAGGGCAGAAGGTTGCCCAGTATAACTTCTGGAACTATACAGAGAATGGGAAACCTCTGAAGCAATGGAACCAGCCGCTTTCCGACCATGTATTCCCACTGTACAAGGTGATCCAGGATCGGCTGATGTATTACAATTATAGCGACAACAGCCTGATTACCATGAAGCTCGCAAATGGACAAGTGATCAGCACGAAGCAGGGTGAAAATCCCTCGGTTCAAATGGATATCTTCGGCCGGACCATGTATACTGGACAATCCGACGGATTATATCATGCTTATGATCTTATCAGCCAGAAGCCGTTGTTCACTGTCAAAACCGCTTCCCGTGAATTCCAGCCTTCACTCAAAACAGGGAATATCCTTATAGTACGCAGCGGAGGGAAGATGCTGGGTGTCAAGCTGCCTGCTGCGATTCAATAGCTACGCAGTTTCTTATTCAGCCGGTGCTGTGAATGTGCGTCCTGCAAACTCAGCATCCAGCATGTAGAAGGCATTGCTGTCGGTTTCAATCCGCTTCAGCTTGGCGATAATATTACTGAATAATGCCTCTTCTTCCACCTGCTCATCGATGAACCATTTCAGGAAATAGATGGTCGCATGTTCCCGTTCATCAAGCGCCAAGTCAGCCAAATGATAGAATCTTGAGGTGTTCTGCTGTTCATGGGCGAATGCATGCTCAAATGCGTCCAGCATGGATGTATACTCATTTTTAGGCTCGGGAAGGGCAGCCAGTCTGGCCCGGAAGTCCCGGTCATTCAGGAATTTGTAGATTTTCATTGCATGGAACCGTTCTTCTTCTGCCTGGATCAGGAAAAAATTAGCGAAGCCATCGAGACTTTCGCCGGAGCAATATGCAGCCATCGCGAGGTACACATGTGCAGAATAAAACTCAAAATTCATTTGTTCATTTAGCGCATTTACCAATTCTTCTTTCATGATCAAATTCACCTCATCCTTAAAATTTTGTGTGCAGTGTAGCAAAGCTTATGTAGCAAATGTCTACTTCATCTTAACATCTGCACTTGTGATCCAGCAAACAGAAAGGGGAGTCAGCATACAATGACCCGGTTCCACGAACACAGTAACCCTGTTGTTCCAAGCTATAAAAGGATTACTTTGGTTATGACCATTACTTGCCTCCTCTTAAGCAGCGGCTGCAGCGGAAAAGCAGGTTCCTCTTCTGAAAATCCTCCTCCCCGGCAAACGGATGCTGCTTCACCTCCGGCTCAGTCCCCACCACCGGTGACTGCCGCTTCTCCAGAGCCTGCCGGCGCTGAAGGAAGCGGCCCAGTAGGTGTGCTTGAACAGGAGATTGCTTCCATGCCGCTGGAAGACAAGATCGGCCAGATGCTCCTCGTGGGGATTGACGGGACAGAAGTAAGCGCGCAGACACAAACTATGATCTCTAATGACAAGGTTGGCGGCATCATCCTGTACGGGGACAATATAAAGAGCCTGAAGGGGCTGGTCAGCCTCACCAATGAACTGAAGCGCAGCAATGCCGGAAACCCCGCACCGCTGTTCGTCAGTGTCGACCAGGAAGGCGGCAAGGTCAGCCGTATGCCGGACGAATATGCGAAGATTCCGGCAAGTGGATCGGTTGGTGCAAGCAGTAATGCGGAGGCAGCAGAAATGATGGGTAAGCTGCTGGCCAGAGAAGTGCAAACCGCAGGCTTCAATGTGGATTTTGCCCCGGTGCTGGATATCAACAGCAATCCGGACAATCCGGTGATCGGGGTCCGTTCCTTCGGCAACACGTCCGCAAAGGTTATCGAGCTTGGCATTGCAGAAATGAAGGGTATTGCGAGTGAGGGCATCGTACCTGTTGTCAAGCACTTCCCCGGGCATGGAGATACGTCTGTCGATTCCCACCTGGAGCTTCCGGTAGTGAATAAGACGGAAGCCCAGCTGGCGAAGCTCGAATGGCGACCCTTCCGCGAAGCGGTTAAGGAGCAGGCAGACGCAGTAATGGTTGCCCACATTCTGTATCCGCACCTGGACCCTGACCGGCCTGCTTCCCTGTCCAAAGTCATCATCAGTCAAATTCTACGGGGACAAATGGGTTTCAAGGGAGTGGTTATTACCGATGACCTGACCATGGGTGCAATCATGAAAAATTACAGCCTGGCTGCGGCTGCTGTTAATGCAGTCCTCGCGGGCAGCGATATCCTATTGGTCGCCCACGAATACAGCAATGAGCAGACCACACGAAATGCACTGCTGGCTGCTGTGAAGCAAGGCAAGATTTCCGAATCCAGGATTAATGAGAGTGTCTATCGGATTCTGTCATTGAAACAGAAATATCAGTTGAAAGATACACCTGTTGCCGTTCCTAACCTCACCCAGCTCAATAAGGATATCAAAGCCTGGCGTACCTCCTTTGTAAAGTAACCCTCAGAGTGTCTGAAAACAGAGCAGCAGCCTGTTATAGCGGAATCACCGCTACAACAGGCTGCTACTGTTTTGTATTCACGTTATTTTACACGTTCACATTTCTATTGCAGGACTACAGTATCTCCAGGTTTCAGTCCGGATAGAACTTCAGTCTTCTCAGAGGTCTCCATTCCGATCTTGATCTCTTTCCGCTCATACTGACCCTTTCCTTTATCCAGCATCACAAAAGCCTGATTCCCTTCATGAATAACAGCGATACTGGACACCACTGTGGTCTTGTCCTTGCGCAAGGTCTCAATATCTCCGCTTAGGCTAAGGCCTCCAATCAAGTGCTCATCGGGCTGCAGGGAGATCACAACTTCGAACTGCGGCACCTGCCCTGCCGTATTCTGGCCGGTAGTCGTTGTGGCGAATTTCGACACTTTTTTTACTACACCTTTCAGGATCAAATCCTTCATCGCAGTCATCTTCACCTGAACCTTCATCCCCGGCTTGATACGGAAGATATCCTGCTCCCCTACCAGCGCGATGAACTCCAGCTTGCTAAGGTCCACAATTTTGCCGATGTACTGATTATCTGTCACCATCTGCGGCCGTTCACCGGTCTCGCTGCTGCTGTCATAGAGAAAAATACCGGTAGCCGGAGCGTGGTACACCGCAGAATTCAGCTTGGCTCTTTTGTCGGTTAGCTCCTTCTCCTGAATGTCTGCATTCACTTGGTTCAATTCATCATTCAGACGAGCGGTCTCCTGGGCGGCAAGTGCCTTCAGACGTTCCGCTTCCGTCCCTGCCGGAACGGCCGCATCCTCATCCTGCTGGCTGACAAAGGTATTCAGTTCCCCTTCCAGCTTCGCTTTATGAATAGTTGCTTCTGTAGTGGCAATTTCATTCTTCAAGGTGGACTGGTCCAACGTGAACAGGACATCCCCTTTTTTCACCTGTCCGCCATTTTCGACTTTCCACGCGGTGACTTTGGAGGCAAACGGAGCATATACCAGCGTTTCCTCCTGATACTTGGATTTCCCCTTGACCTGAACCGTACTTGTCATCGGCTCTTGTGTCACCGGAAAGCTGATTACTTGAGGAGGTTCCATCACTACCTCCGGTTCTTTTTTTAATACTTTGCTGTACAGAATATAGCCTGCGGCGGCAATAATGCCAAGGATGATAACCCACTTCAGCGTCCTTTTGAATATCCTCTTCATTGATTTGGCTTCCTTTCAAATGGAAATACAGTATTGTATATATGTTTATGGCTAATCCCGCTTGATAGCTGTAAGTGCATCGGTTCTGGAAGCGCTGATGGCCGGGTAGATACCTGATAGTACACCGGTCATAATCGCAAACGAAAGCCCAATCGGAAGGGTCGTAAGCGGAATAAAGAAAGACAGGCCTTCTCCGGCAGTACCCACAAGTTTGTTCAACGCCATTACAATAAGATAAGAGAATAGTACACCGAGCAGACCGCCGAGCAGTCCGAGCAGGGCAGCTTCTGTTATAAACATATTGCGGATTTGGCCCATGTTCGCACCGAGCACTTTCATAATCCCGATCTGACGCCTGCGCTGATGTGTGGACATGGTCATGGCTACAATGATGGAAATCGATGCAATAACCAGAATGAAAACACCAATACCCAGAGCAGCCATTTTAATCGTATCGAATTGTTCTTTCAACTGTTCCTGCTGGTACAAGTTGTCGTTAGCTGACAAAGAAAGCTTCTGGATTAATGCTTCCAGCGGTTTGATGTTATCGACACTGTCGACCTTCACTGTGACGGAATTGTATTTGCCCTCTTCCAGACTTGGAACGGTCCCGTTTGCATCAGTGAAGCTAAGTTCATGCTGCAGCTGTGCAGCAGTTTCCAATGACACATACATCACCTTCTCATAAGTAGCACGATCATCGCTGGTACCGGGAGGATTGGCCAGAATACCGCCTACCTGGAGCGGTGAACTGAGTTTGGTGGGTCCTGTACCGTTTGGGGCGCTGGCGCTGTAATCCTGTGCTTGCAATTGAACCTGCTGGCGGTACATTTCCGAGGGAATCAGCATCAGATTATTATACTGGCTTGATACCTCTTGATTGAAAGGATCCGAATTCATACGGTCAAAAATGTTCTGCCGGGTCTCTATATCAATCAACCCGAGTGTGGCACCATAGTTCAGAACCACCATTCCGGGAATATCTGAAGCGCCGCCCTGTTTGAAGGACTTGTCGAATTTGTTCAGCATGCGCAGATCCGTTGCAATAACCTGAATATCGGCGATTTTATTGTCCACCGTAATCATCTGTCTGTACCCGTTATCTTCAAAAGGGGCTGCAGCAACGACATGTTTCAGTCCTTGAATGATCTTAAGCTTTTGAAATGTAAGCTTACCCGGATCCAGGTTGCTATTGACCCCGGACCCTGAACCGCCTCCACCTCCCTTTCCGCCTGGAGATGGCAGTCCGCCGCCCGGAGTTACGGTGATTTCATCCATTTTGAAATTGCGGTTCACTTCATTCGTCACATATACCTGTGCGGACTGACCCACACTCAGCGCAACGATAATGGCCGCACAACCAATGGAAATCCCGGTCATACACAAGCCCGTTACCACTTTTCGCCGTTTGACCTGATCCCAGGCCATACGGGAGATATCCCTGATCCTCACGGACTCTCCTCCTCTGTAGGTGCCGGCTGAACATCCGTGTGCTGGCCGTTAATCAAATATCCATCCCGGAGTGAGAAGGTCCGCTGCATCTGCTCCGCCACTTCTTGTTCATGCGTTACCACAATAAATGTCGTTTTCATGGTCTGATTCAGCTTCAGCAGAATGCTGATGATTTCCTCCTCTGTTTTGGAATCCAGATTTCCGGTAGGCTCGTCGGCAAAAATAACAGAAGGCTCTGTTATCAGAGACCGGGCGATACTTACGCGCTGCTGCTGACCGCCTGACAGCTGTGAAGGAAACAGGTCTGCCTTGTCAGGTAATCCGACCTGCTCCAGCAGAGCCAGTGCCTTTTGCTTGCGGATAGAGGGTGACACCGACTGGAAAACCAGCGGCAGCTCCACATTCTCACGTACAGTTAGGCTTGTAATCAATTCATAGGCTTGAAATATAAATCCGATATTCTTGCGCCGGAATTCGGCGAGCTTATTTTCACCCATCAACACGATGTCATGATCAGCAATGAAAATATGGCCGTCGGTAGGCTTCATCAGGCCAGCCATCAAATTCAGCAGCGTAGATTTACCGGACCCGGAGCTGCCCAGTAGCGCAACCATTTCTCCCTGCTTCACAGCAAAGCTGATTTCATGAAGGACCTTGGTCCACTCGTTGCCGGTTTTAAAGGAATGTGTAATTTTTTCGACTCGCAACATGGAAGCCGCTCCTTCTTGTCCTGTGATAGATCGTTCGTTATTTTTCGTCTTTAACAATGACGGGCAGCGGCTTGTAGATCAAGTAGTAAATCTGCTGTCCGAGCTCAATCCGTCCGCCCTGGAACTCATCGTACAGGGTGATTTTGTAGGAGCCGCCTTTAAGCTGTTTATACAGACCTCTGGTGATGGAAAGGGTGTACGTGTTATTGTCACCTTCCGTCAGATCCGTGCCAAGCGTCAATGTTTTTTCCTGCGTCAGGCCGAATGGATCTGTAATCTTGGCAACCAGCTTGTGATCCAGCGCATCTGTATCATAAGAGTGGTCCTGCGTGAGCTTGTAATCGACCTCGATGCTCATGCTGTCGCTGCCCTCCGAAATTTGACCTTCTGAACGGATCACCGAGAAGTTGTAAGGGAATATAGAGATTTGGCCAAGGTTCTGCACAGGTACAGGCGTTACCGGATTAAGCTTGAGCGATGCAACATTGACATAGCCTGTCGCTTCCTGCCCAGCTTCACTCAGCTTACCGCCTGTAATGCCGGTTCCGAGGTAGAGTGACATGTCATTGGTCTGCAAGGCCCCCGGAATTTTCGCCCAGAAGGTAACCATCTGCTTCCCGCCTGGAGCGGCAAGGCCGGCAGATTGAGAAGACTGTGCTTCATAGAACTGTCCATCCGCAGTCCGGTAATAGGCTTTCAGCCGCGTAAGCGAGCTTTGTCTTTTCTCCTCATTGCTCATGAGCAGCTCTGTGTAGATGATTTTGGAGGTACTTGAGCTTGAATAGACTGTGGTTCTGTTCTCCTGAACCTTTGAGTTTTTACCCTTTTCAGCAACTATATAGTTCCCGCCGCGCTCAATAGTCGTAACACTGTTCATATCACTGCTCGTGCTCAGTGCAAGGAAGGGTTTCTTCTCCTCGTTCTCTGTGGTGTACAAGCTAATATTTAGCGCTGAGAACTCTTCAGCGTACGGAATTTTGGTCAGCACATCGATTTCGGCGGAGCTGCCCGGAGCAAGCTCTGCAGATTCTTTGTCCATGATAATCTCTGTCGACGAAGTCAAATCGAGATTATTCAATTTGAGCGCCCCCTTGAGTTCAGGCAGGGACAGGGTTACAGATTGCGTGTTGGTCAGCTTCAGCCTGGCGATAACGATATCATCATCCTTCCACGGATAACGCTGAATGGATTGGATACTGTACGAGAATGTTCCGTACGGATTCGTGGTTCTGTATTCCTGTCCTTGCTGGACATTGGTACGTAGCGTATAAGGGATCGTGAAGTAAGCAATAGGAAAAGTCAGCTTGCCAACTGCATTACCGCTTACAGCCGGTGTTCCGGACGTTCCTCCAGTTTCCGTTCCGGCAGTTGGAGCAGGAAGCTCCTGCCCCACGGCTTCGATCATCTGCAGCTGAAGCGTACCCTGTTCAACCTCCAGCGGTACTGACGCTGTAAGCGGAATTACTTTAACCTCCAGCGGTCTAAGTGTTATTCCGTTTAAGGCTTTGGCATTGACCGGAAACGTTCTTCCTTTTGCCGATTTGACAGCAAGCTCGTAGGTGGGCAGGGTAACGGCTTTGTTCCCTGTATTCTTCAGTTCAAGCTGAAAAGACCATGCAGCCGACGCCTTATCGGCATAAACCGAGGCATTGCTGAGCTTGGTTTCGATGGTATTGCTGTTCACTACGATGGTCTTGATGGCTCCATTGCCTACAACCAGATTTGGACTTGTCGCTGCCGGGAGCTTAAATGAAGCACCGGGCAGCTCCAGCTTCAGGGTTACATCCTTTTGCGTGAACAGAAGCTTCATGTTGTCGGTTTTGAGATAGGCTGGGATTTCCGCTAAGTAGTAGATGCTCTTCTTTTCTTGAGGCTGAATCTTATAACCGTCTTGGGTGCTGCTGAGTGACAGTTCAAATGAGGTTCCGCTGGCTGAAACCAGATAGGCTGTGTAACCGGGATCGCCAAGGACCTTGCTGCCTTTATTGGTCAGGCTTAGCCCTACCTTGGCATATACCTTGCCGCTGAATTTGAAGATTTGCAGGGATTCTGCTGCTGCTGTTACGGGGATATCGTTCATTAGCGTGTTCAAACTTTTACCGCTTGCCACAGTGGTGGAATAATTGGCCGGAACCGCAAAGGTGCCTGCCTGCCGCAGATAGCCCTTGGTCTTGGGGTCCCAGACATACATTGCAATCTTCATTCCTTGAAGAGACTCGCTCTGACCTACATTGACATAGTACGTCACCTGCAGTGTTTCATTGGCGTCCACTTTCTTCTTCAGTGCATCTGCTGTAACAGGAGTACCCGGAATCACCGAACCTTCAGGGGTTACGACCCGAGAGAAGTAACGCACCAGATTGGCGCCTGTTCCCCCGGCATTTGAATATTTCACTGTGTACGTCAGAATATTGCCGCCCGTTTGTGTCCATATGTTTACATTTTCGAGCGACGCTGTTACTCCCGATCCAATAACTATGGGACTAATCTTGGGTGTCACCGCAGGAGCCATGTTGGCTGAAGGTATGGAGCTTGCTGAAGCCTGTACCGTTCCAGGTGCCAGGCCGGCCGCCAGCTGACCGATGACAAATGTGCCTGCCAGCACTGCCGCATATGTATTTTTATACAATCTCATTATTTTCCCCCCAGGTGTTTTACTAGAATCCATTATAGTGGCAGCTGAAGAGGGAAATGTATCCAAACTGTTACTCTTGCTTGGAAAATGTAACTTATTTGTTATCTAAGGAACTCTATGAGCTAAAAGCTCTCCGGTATTGATTGGGCGGAGTCCCCTCCACCTGTTTAAAGACCTTTATGAAGTAGCTAGATTGCCGAAAACCGGACTCCAGGGCAACATGAGAAATGGAAAGGGAGGTGGAGGCCAGCAGCAGCTTGGCTCTGGCAAGACGGCATTCGGTTAAATAGCGGTTCGGAGTCTTACCCATAATACTACGAAACAGGCGGAGGAAATGATAGCTGCTGTAGCCCGCAAGTTTGGCCATCGTCTCCAGCGTCCACGGGCGCTCGCATTCCCGGCGGATCATATCTGCGGTGCGGCGGATCGAGTGCCTGATCTCCAGCGGAACCGATCCATGTAGCGGCTCGGAGTTCTGCAACAGCGTAATCAGTATTTCATAGAGCAAAGCAGAGAAACGGGGTTCGCAGGAGGTCTCGAAGGATTCACTAAGCCGGTACATCTCTTCAAAAACCGGGATGAGCCCGGCATCAGGATCAAACGTAAAAAAGTAGCCGCGCGACTGGTCCACCTCCTCCAGCAGAGGCAAAGGGATGCTCGTGCCGAAATGGATCCAGCGAACCTCCCATGGGTGATTAGGATCAGCTCCATACTGCTGGTAAGCCCCCTTCGGGAAGAGGAAACCTCTGCCCCGTCCCATAGGAATGCGTTCACCCTCCTGGAAGACATAACCTTCCCCGGCAAAAACAAGATGCAGATTATAACTATTCAGCAAGCCCTCACTTCTGCGTTCCGCATGCTGTGGAAAATCCGAATAATGCCCAATAAATTCCGGATAGCAGACGTAATGCATATAGGCCGGTGCGGGTAAAACCCATTGTTTGTTCATAGGGGATCCTTTCTACATAAGCCATACACGCAATATAGTAATACAATAGCAATATTGTGTTATATATGAATCAGTATACCTGATAATACAATAGATTCATAACAATCCTACAGCATATTTTTACACTTGGAGGTTGAAAATGAATACTATATCCACTACTGAATCCTTTGAGCTTGGCGTGTGTTACTATCCTGAGCACTGGCCGGAGGAACTCTGGGCCGACGATTACCGGCGAATGGTTGAAACCGGATTCACGATTGTCCGGATGGCTGAATTTGCCTGGACCCTCTTTGAGCCTGAGGAAGGTGTCTTCCAGTTCGATCTGTTTGACAGAGCCATCAATCTGGCTCATAGCCACGGTCTCAAAGTGATTCTGGGAACACCCACGGCCACACCCCCCGCTTGGCTCACCGAGCGTTACCCTGAAGTATTGAATGTTACCTATGACGGAGTGACGCTACAGCACGGCATGCGCCGTCACTATAATTACAGCAGTCCGAAGTACCGGGAGCTCTGCGCCATAATCACCAGGCAGCTTGCGCAGCATTATGGCAATCACCCGGGTGTGGTTGGCTGGCAAATTGACAATGAACTGAATTGTGAAATCAATGTGTTCTATTCGGAGAGCGATCACCAGGCCTTCCGGGAGTGGGTGCAAGCCAAATATGAAACGCTGGAGAAGCTGAATGAAGCTTGGGGAACTGTCTTCTGGAATCAGACCTATAATAGCTGGTCACAGATCTTTCTGCCACGTCCCACTCCGTCACCCATGCAGCCTAATCCGCATCAGGCGCTGGATGAGAAGAGGTTCATTTCCGACAACACCATATCTTTTGCCAGAATCCAGGCTGATATTATCCGGGAACTGGCCCCGTCCCAATGGGTAACCACCAATGGATTGTTCGGACATCTCGACAGCCATGAGCTGAACGACCAGCTCCTTGATTTCTTCAGCTATGACTCCTATCCCCAGTTCTCAAGCATAAGTACCGATCCGCAAGAAGCAGATCCGCTGCTGGATCGGAGCTGGAGTCTCTCGTTAACAGCAGTTCGTTCGATTAGCCCTAATTTCTGTATCATGGAGCAGCAATCCGGCCCGGGCGGCTGGGTGAACCGCATGGATATGCCTTCACCCAAGCCTGGTCAGATGAGGCTCTGGACATATCAGTCCATTGCTCATGGTGCGGACAAGCTGCTCTACTTCCGCTGGCGGACGGCAACTATGGGCAATGAAATTTATTGGCATGGCCTCAATGACTATCATAACCAGCCGAACCGCAGGGTCAGGGAAGCAGAACAGATTGGCCGGGAAATGGCTGTTGCAGGCAAACATATTGTAGGTACCCGATCTAAGGCGGACATTGCCATTCTGCGTGATTACGACAATGAATGGGATGGTGAATACGATGTCTGGCACGGACCCTTTATGTGGCAGAGCAACAAGGAATGGTTCAAGGCACTGCAGAAGCGTCAAATCCCGAACGACATCCTATACATTCGTAGCAAAACCACTCTAGAAGACCTGATTCCTTATCAGGTTCTAGTCTATCCGCATCCGGCCATTATGAGCGATGAGACAGCAGAGCTTCTGGATCAATATGTGCAGCAAGGCGGAAAGCTGATTTTCGGCTGCCGGACCGGTTACAAGGATACCCGAGGACAATGCTATATGCGGCCTTTTCCCGGTGCTGCGAGGGACCTGTGTGGCATCAGTGTTGAGGAATTCACTATGGTCAAAGGCACCCGTCTTCCCACTTCCATCCGCTGGGGCAGTGATCCTGAGGCGCTTACCGGTGCTGATGCGTTCAATGATATTCTTCATGTCGAAGAGGACACTGTCGAGGTTATGGGGACTTATGCAACCGATTATTATGCCGGCAAACCGGCTGTCACCCGAAACAAACGCGGCAAAGGCGAGGTATGGTACTTCGGAGCTGTATTTAATGCGGATGCAGCACTTAAAATCATCGACAGGCTTCACCTTCACTCCCCTGTAGCTGAGTGGCTGGAGCTTCCTTCGGAAGTAGAGCTGCAAATCCGCAAAGATGAAAATAACAGCTATACGTTCCTGCTGAACTTCAGTGAAGAACCTGCGACCGTCCAGCTCAAAGAGCAAAGAACCGATCTGCTGACCGGTGCGACTCTCTCCGGCTCGTACACACTCGAAGGCTTTGGGGTACTGGTACTCTACTGAGGATGTATTTTAATTACAAAGGGTTCTTCCTTCAGATTAATTCTGTGTGGGAGAACCCTCTTTTTTGATATAGTAGAATAATATAAATGTATAATTTGCTTGCTTATTCCAAAAGGAGAACAATTTATGGACAACGATGCTCTGATTCAAGAGATCAACCGATCCTATCCGTTGGAGATCCTGCATATTGAATTTCACCGGGAGATGATCGGCAGGGTATATTTTCTGCGGGCATTACACTCATTACCGCTCAGGGTTTGCTGGATTATTTGATATTGTGGTTACCATCCTGCTTGTGAATTTACGGCATTTGCTGCTAAGCGCGGCGGTTTCACCTTACTTCCGTCATTTAAGCCCGCTGTACAACATGCTTATCGGGGTGCTGCTAACAGATGAAACCTTTGGAGTAGCTATTCAGAGAAGCACAGGTTCCGCTGCTAACAGTGAAAAATGGATGCACGGTCTGAACCTTACGGCTTATCTCAATTGGAGCCTGGACAATATCGCCGGTGCTTTTCTGGGCCAATGGATCGCTGACCCCGAGCAATGGGGGCTTGATTTCGCCCTCCCGGCGATGTTCCCAGGTCTGCTCGTACTCACCATCCAGAGCAGAAACACGCTGCTGACGGATATTCTCGTTGGAGCTGCTGCGATGTTAATTGCCGTCGGTGTATCGGTTCTCTGGTCACCCAGTATAGGTGTGACTTTCGCAACCGCAGCAGCCTCTACGATAGAGTGTTAATCGAGAAATGGAGATAAGACTGGATATTTCCTTCAATATCATTGGAGTGGCACTGGTTACTTCCATCCCAAGGGTGCTGCCTCTATGCTTCTTAGCCTGAATACGCTTCCAGAATGGGGCATGCGCTGGCTGAATCATGTACCCGTAGCGGTCATGTCCGCACTGGTCGCCCAGGAACTGTTCACCACGGATGGCCATTTCACCAATTTATCCAGCAATGTAGAATGGATAGCAGCTTTGCCAACCCTATGGATTGCCATCTAAACCCGCAGTCTGCTGGGAACCGTTGTTGCGGGAATCCTATCGCTGATGCTTCTGCGACTACTATTCGGATAAGCTATTCAAATATGCATCTGCTTCTTCATAAGTCGGATAGTACACAGCAAACTTCCCGAAAAGTCTGTTCATCTGCATCTTCCACACAGGAGAGTTCGCAACATACACCCATCCGCCCACTCCATGTGCAACTGCCAATTCACCTGTAGGTGCGAGCATGGCTGCCACCTCGGGGGTAAGGATTGATTTAGACTCGGTTACATCGGTGACTCCAGTAAAGCCAGGTTTCAATTTCTTCATTGCTGCTTCAAAATCAGATATATAAGCAGGCACATCCGTTTCAGTCAGACCAAATGCTTTTACAACCACTTGATTTTTGGCTACATTTACTTCCATAGTGTAAGGCATAATGATTCCCCCAGTATAAATTCTACCCTATTGATCATTATCTCGATTCAGAAGAGTAAGTATATGAATTATCGGTTTTTTAAAATCATTATTTTAGGGAATAAGGGAATTTATCCCTTGGATATTCTGCATATTTCACTTAAATTTCACCTACATGCTCCAGATCCTTTTGACAAAGCTCCCAATCTTCCCGATCGCTTCCTGCCCTTCCGGGAGCAACGCAGACATCAACTGGAACACGCTCCACAGATTCTCCCAAATTTCAAGTGTGGCTTCTCCTCCGTAAGCACGTACACGCTCTGCGAGCCGTTCGGCATCACTCAGCAGCACTTCCTGATCTCCAGCCTGTATTAATAAGGGGGGCAGTCCATCCAGCCGTAGCCTTAGCGGCGATAGCAGCGCAGGCATAATACCGTTATAGCCGCCCAGGTAATCCCGCAGGATTCTCTGATTCCCCTCCCGGCTTCCCGTAGGGTCCATTTCAGCCCTGCTGTCATACGACTCGCCGTCCAGATGGACGAGATCACTGTGCGGGGATAGAAGAAATGCGGCTGCGGGCAGTTTATCCCCTGCGTCCCTCAGTGTGATCAGCGTCATTAGTACGAGAGAGGCGCCTACAGAATCGCCGCCCAGGATGATGTCTTCCGGCAGAAAGCCTGTTCGCAGCAGCCAGCTGTAAGCAGCAAGACAATCTTCATTGGCAGCAGGATACACATACTCGGGTGCAAGACGATATTCTAAGGTAAACACCCTTACACCGCTGGCAGCAGCGATTCTTGCTGCCAGGTCACGGTAGATCTCACAATTGCCGGAGATAAAACCTCCACCATGAACATAGAGTATGACCTTCCCATTACCTTTTTCCGAATGGTCCCCTGTAACATTCAGCCATTCTCCTGATACCCCGTCCACATCAACCCTTTCGGCAGATACTTCATGAAGCAATGGTAATTGTTTGGCGGATTCCGCCATCTCCAGACGGATTTGTACTGCTGTTTTCCCTGCGGTCTGATTATTTTGCTGCAAATGTTGTCTGATCGCTTGAAGCATTTCCTTTGAACTCGGCATCTTTCATTCCTCCCGGTATTGGCTTGACACCTGTATTCTAAACCCTGTACTACGGTACAGAGTCAAGCAGGATCAACACCGCAACGCATTAGGAACCTCGCCAAAGTTTATTTTTCCATCCTGAGAACTTGCAAAGTCTCCTTCACCCCAGGATGCCGATCTGCGGATTCAAGGTTTATTTTCAGATCCTTCAGAAGCTGTCTGGTAGTCTCGCGTTTCGCTATTTCCAGATCAACAGCGATCATCTTACGCTCTATTGCCAGGATGAAATCAGAAACTCCTATACTTCCGTCCTCGGACTTTACTAACGCTTTTTTGATTTCACGCAGCGTGAATCCACATTTCTTGGCATTCTGTATAAAAGCGATCCGGGTGAGTGCCTCCTCCGTATACATCCGGTAACCCGAGGTCGTCCGCTGCGGCCGGGGAAGTAAGCCATGCTTCTCATAGTACCGCAGCGTTTCAATATTGACTTTCGCTTCCTTTGCCAGTTCTCCCCGTAAATAGGTAACCATGTACTTTTCCTCCTCCCGCTGAACCTATAACGGCTATAATTTCAGCCTTTCCTTCAACTGCCTGACTTCAGCTTCCAAAGGCTCAGTCCCGCCATACCTTGCCTGATTATAGAACCGGAGAAGCTGAGCGGACGAGGCGTCTGGAGCAGTCTCTTGAGCCTTACGCTGGGGTTTCCTGCTCTCATTCCATTCTGCAATATCCACCGTAGTCTCTTGAGGGGTAAGATAGCTCCTCTGTAAGTATCCTTGGGCACGTTTGTTCTTCAACCAATGGCGGTACAACCAGCGGGTCTGCTCACGTCCCCCGTTCATTCCTTCCCAGCGGTCCCGTCTGGAGGCAGAGGTTGTACGGCTCCGCCAGTACTCTCTAACGCCTTGAACCGTCTTCTCCCAGGTGAAAATACTTTTCTCCTCGTCCTGATAAGCGGTATTGTTCTGCGGTGATTCTCTGCGGAGCAAGGATAACAGAGAGTCGATGCATTTCCGCCAGACTCCACCTGAATTGCGATATAACCAACGAAGGCCAAAATACAGGATTACCATCAGCGCCGCAGCTCCGATGGCATAAAATGCAGCGTTCAGGATCATCGCCAGCAGCCCCGGCTCATGGGTTTCAGCCGGCGGCATCTCAGGCATCACCTGCGGTGGAGCTTCCTGCTGCGGCTCTGGCTTACTTGAATCAGAGAACAGACGGCTCGCCCAGCTGAAGAAGGCCTGTGCGGCATGCCAGAGGAACAGTCCCAATGCCCGGCCTGCCCCAGCCGCAAGCAAAGCGGCCACCGCAATGAACAACAGTACAAACAGACGGTTATGCCGCCGAATTCCCCTCGGAAGCGGAGAACCGTCTCCCGTGAATGAGCTGTAATGCAAGTGGCTGGTGTTGGAGTCCAGAAGGGCAAGAATTAGACAGAGACTGCCGCTCCAGGTTAATACAGCAACACTAGGCTGAAGCAGCGGAATTCTGGCGAATGCGATAGTGGCTACAAAATATACTGCAATGCCGGCAGTATAAATTCTGAGCCTGCTGCTACGGCCCCCGGCAGTTATACCCAGATATGCAGATATGATAGCACCTGCATACAATGGGATTTCTCTTAATGAAAATGCACCAGCCAGAATTCCTGCCAGCACCCCCAGTAGAAGTGCCGCCAGGAGCTGCTTCCACTTCCGGTTGCAGCTCTGCCTTAGCATTACCCCCGCCATGGATATTAGCGGCAGGGTATACATCCAGGGCAGCGCGGTAACCCCGGACTGCAAGTACTTCTGTAGCACGATCCATACAGGGAGGAATAATAGCCATTCCACAATACTATTCAACAAGAGACGATGCATCGATTTCAAGTACTCCGGTTCTTGCAGCTTCATGCGCTATTCCTCCCTGAGGCCGGAATTTCCAGCCACTCTACACCGTTCCCGGACAGCCGCAGTTGTTCGGCTGCCTGCTGAAGTTCCGGGCCGAGGTGACAGGAAATAATCAGGTAATCCGTATCGGTGTTACCTTTCTCCGCTTCCTGCTCCAGCAATCTGCTCATAGGCATGGTCCGGTCCAGCTGGAGCCTTGCCAGCAATCCTAGAATGTCATCCAGCCGCCCCATGGGATTAGCATCTACCGGATCATTCGCACCCTCTCCGTCCAGCCTGCCGTTACTGAGAAAACCCGTTTCAATGCCATGACCAACCGCATAATCCGATATTGTAGCAGCATAGCGAATACCAAGCTCAATCCGTTCCACATCCGTCACTGTTCTCCACATGGAATCACTGATCTCCATGTTCAGGCAGATGACAAGCCTGGAATCAGCCGTAAAGTCCTTCTTGTGAACCTGCATACGGCCGGTACGGGCCGTGGCCTTCCAGTTCAATGACCCAAGCGAATCGCCAGGACTGTATTCACGTGTGCCAGCCGTTAGGAACGGGTCGTGAACGATCCAACGCTTGACGGGCAGCTCGCCCAGCCAGCTATGTATTGGAAGAGGCAGCTCGTATAAGTCCACGATCATCGGATATACCATCAGTTCCAGCTGCAGGGGAAAGGTTTGGGTGCTGCGGCTGAGTCCGAATAAATCACCGGTGGTCATGGTTGCTGTATCCAGACGGAACAGCCCCCGCTTCATACAGCGGACCTTGTGTGTCCGTTTGATATGGCGGTAAGCCCGAAGGTAGAACAGGCTCAAATGATTCTGATAGATTTCGCCACTGCTGATGCCCAGATTCTCCTGACTTCCAAATTCAAGCCCTTGGGCGATGCTGGACTCCAGACGAAGCCAGGGCAGCGGCAGCAGCTTGCCATTGCTGATCTCTTCCACCATCTCCACTGATTCCCCCTCAAACACCGCTTGCGAAGAGAAATAACGGGTATAGTTCACCTTCTTCAGAGCGTTCCGCTGATACAGCGTCGAGATGAACAGCATCAGCAGAAACGTGCTGATGATAAACCAGGGCAGTGTCATGATTTAGTCCACCCTTCCACCTCTGGCGGCCGTTACCGGCTCAGCCGGAACCTCAACCTCGCGCAGTACCTGCAGCACAAGCTCTGCTGCCTGCCCTTCACGAGAACCGGGTCCGCGCTGCATAAGCAGGCGGTGGGCAAGTACAGGAACCGCTACGGCCTTGATATCATCTGGCAATACATAATCCCGTTCCCGCAGAAGTGCGTAGCCCTGGGCAGCACGAAGCAGCCCAAAGCCTGCACGGGGGCTTGCGCCTAGTTTGACTGCAGGAGCTTTGCGCGTCGCTTCAACAATACGAATCATATAGCCCAGAAGGTCATCACTAACAGTGACGGCTGCGGTAAGCCGCTGCAGTTCTTGAATATCTCGTCCTGTAGCTACTGCAACTGTATCTTGCAATGGATTATTCCCGCGGAATCTTTGAAGAATATGGACCCCCTCTTCGAAGGTTGGATAACCTGTGGTGATCCTCATCAGGAACCGGTCCAGCTGTGCTTCCGGCAGGGGAAACGTCCCCTGACTGTCCACAGGATTCTGTGTAGCAATAACAAGAAAAGGCGCTTCCAGTTCATGTGTCAGGCCGTCGATGGTAATCTGGCGTTCCTCCATGCATTCCAGCAGGCTGGACTGGGTACGTGGAGTCGCGCGATTGATCTCATCCGCCAGGAGAATACTGGCAAATACCGGACCGGGCCGGAACTGGAACTCGCCTGTTTTCTGATTATAGTAGTTGATTCCGCTAAGATCCGAAGGCAACAGGTCCGGTGTAAACTGAATGCGCTTGAAGGAACAGTCCAGTGAGCGTGCCAGTGTTTTGGCGAGCATTGTTTTGCCGGTGCCGGGTACATCCTCCAGAAGGACATGCCCATTCGCCAGCAAAGCGGTCAACAGCAGATCCACCCCTTCCTCTTTGCCGACAATAACTTTACCAAGATTGACTCTTATTGCTTGTATTAGTGCGTTTGCTTCCTGAAGCATCATGAAGAATAACACCATCCGTTCCATATTTAGGTATGTGCTAAAGCTTAATCATACCAGAAAGCGCATCCAATTTATAATAGATAAGTCGCAGCCGTCATTTGACAGCCCGTCCGATTTTGGAGCGGGTGAATGCCGCAATGAAGTAATATACGGGAATGCACTCAATAAATAACCAGAAGCCGATAATTAAATCCGAGTTGAAATTACTATAGTACATTACAATATTGCGTGAATACAGATAAGCAATTATCGTGGAGCAAATCGTCAATAACGGGATCATCAGCCTTTTCCCCTTCTGCTTGCTCAAGTGCAAAGCACATTTACAGGCGATATAGATTAGAAAGGCTGCATGAATAAACATCGAGGCTGACCAGATGCCGATAAGAAGAGGGTCCAGATTGCCAAGTATATTGTGGTGTGAAGAACTGCGGATCATCTCCAGAAACGGGTATTGCAGTTCTTTGCCCAGATGTGGACCGAAGTTAAGCATAGTCATTATCCAGCCTGTTAATACAATCAGAAGGATAGAGATACTGGATACTGCCAGTATTTTCAACATTTTGCTTCCCATCCGAAGCTCCGGTGCCAGGAAGAGAAAAACAAGCCAATCCGCAAACCATGATGTTACCGAAATAGAGTCCTTGAGTGCAATGCCGGGATCATGGTAATGCAAAAATGCAGGAAGCATCGAAAGATCTGCATACGGTATAAACATATATACGGAAAGCAGTGATGCCATGAAAAAAATCAGGAAAATTCCATCCGCCATATAAATGATAGTAGTTATTCCTAACGTCGCAGTATACATGATTACCAGTCCAATGATGATTTGTATGAAGATGGGGGGAGTTCCCCGTGTATAGTTGGATCCAAAAAAAAGAACAAAGTTCTCAATATCAAACGAAGCATAATAAATACACCAGCAGAGCAGTAAGAGTACCATCAGCCGGTGAAGCCATGTTCCCATAATCTCTTTGCCAAAGTCAATCCAACCCTGGTCTGGCTTTAGCCTGCCAACTTGTATGGTAAAGAATAAAATGCACAAACTTAAAAATCCGCCTCCAACCAGCGCGATCCATCCTTGGTAGCCCGAAGTTTCCACGAGAATAGGAATCAGGAAAATAGTGGTCTGGGAACTGAAATAGATCAGACTGAATCTGAACAACTGCCATTTTGTGGTGTGCATTTGACTCCCGTACCTCCTATCCTCATTTTACTGAACCCAAGTCCTGGATGCTAAAAGCAGACGTTACCTTAATCTTTACGTCATGCGTATAATAATCCTCCCAGCGGCCCTTAAGTTTCTTCCATTCTTCAGGATAATTCCATTCCACACGCATACCCAGCTGCAGAATATCCGCTCCCGCTTCCTGTGTAGCTAGAAGTGCATCGGTGACATCCTTGACCACCGCTGCTTGAAGTTTTTCTATAACAACAGAGCTGAGTTCGACCGCCTTCCTTCCCAAGGAATCTTGGAAATTGGTGATGCTTACCTTTCCCTTCAGCTTGACATAGAAAACCGGTCCATCGTCCGTTAATACCGATCGAATTGAAGATGTATTGCTTAAAAACAGCGCTGTGGCTTTACCCGAGCCTTCTTCATCCCAAGTAATCGTGTATTCGGGCAAATTCAAATGACCCGAGAGATGTCCGGCAGCCCAAGCGAGCGCCCTGCTCTCACGAAAATGCAATGTACGGCGAAGCCTGGCTTGCTGAAACATTGCAGCTCCCTGGATACCGGCCCAATGAACAGGCTTGCCTTCATCTGAGAGGTGGCTGTTCTGACCTATTGACAAATAATTCATGGCATAGCCCATTTTGGAAGACTCCGCCAGCAAGCAATCTTTCACCGTTGTTGCAAATAGAAGATTTTCCTCCGAAAAATTCATCAGCACCTGATCCGGCAGCTGTTCAAATATTGCAGAGAGTTGGGTGACCTCCTTCGCTTTGCCCGGAGCCGTCATCACATAAGTCCCCAGAGGGAACTCCGGCTGCCGTTTGAACCACTCCAGCGCCTCATCTATTCCCTGACGGGCATATTCCTCTCCGAAGACAATCACCTTGATATGGGAGATTTCCAGCCTCCGTGACAAGTCTTTTTGAATTAAAATAACCGCATCCGTAATGTTTGAGGCCGTTTTGGAAACCATGAAATGGGATTTGACGTTTCCGCCCCCCGCCTGTGTGCTGGAGAGAAGACGGTTGGGCAGTGGTGAGCTGATCGACACTTCAACCGTTCCCGGTTCTTTCCCGGCATCGATATAAATACCAAAGATGAAGGTAAGCTCATCCAGCTCTATTTTGGACCCGCAGCCGGCCAGATTCAGAAGCAGCAGAACGCTCAGAAGCAGCTTCAAGAGCTTCATTTCTTTTTTTGCCTCTTTTCATTTTTAGTGTTCGTGAACGAAGTGCTTCTTTTCATCATAAAAGGAGAAGGTACACGAAGCAGGGTGTCCTTCCAATCCTGGAATACCAGAGGAGCGACCGGCTGCAGATAAGGAGTCCCGAAGGATCTGAGATTCGCCAGATGTCCATAAATGGCAAATGCCGCAACAATTACGCCAAGCAGCCCCAACGTTCCGCCGAGAATCAGCATCACAAAGCGGAGCATCCGAAACGTCAGACCCAGATCAAGGTGAGGGATAATATAAGAAGCGATGCCTGTAATAGAAACTACGATAACCATGGGAGCTGAAACAATTCCCGCTTGTACAGCAGCCTGTCCGATTACGATCCCGCCAATGATGGATACGGTCTGCCCAACGGGCTTGGGGATCCGGGTCCCGGCCTCTCGAAGTGCCTCGAATGTGAGCTCCATAATCAAGGCCTCCGTCAAGGCTGAAAACGGAATATTTTCTCTCGCAGCAGCAATGGTAATTAAAAGGTCAGAGGGAATGATCTGGCTGTGAAAGGTAGTGATGGCCACATATAAAGCCGGGAGCAGCATGGATACGATGGAGAAAAAGAAACGGACTAATCGAATCCAGCTTCCTGCATAAAAGCTCTGATAGTAGTCTTCCGAGGATTGCAGCATGGAAAAAAAGGTTACCGGTGTCAGCAAAGCCGAGGGCGTCCCGTCCTGCATCAACCCTACCCGTCCTTCCATGAGGGATGCTGCAACTGAATCCGGACGCTCCGTATACTGAAATATTGGAAAGGGCGAGTATTGGCCCTTCTTCATTTGCTCCGCGATTCCGTTGATCCCCAATACACCGTCCACTGTGATGTCTCCCAGCTTTTTCTTGAACTCTTCCACAATTTCCGGCTTACACAACCCTTCAATATAGACCAGATACACATCGGTTTTCGTATACCTGCCGATAGAGAAATGAATAGTCTTCAAATCTGAATGCTTGATCTTATGCCGCAGCATGGACAGGTTCGTCTGCACATCTTCAATAAAAGCCTCCTGTGGCCCTATAACCACCAGCTCATTCTGCGATTCGGAGACCGTTCTTTTCTGATAATGAGTGATCTCAAAATAATATACATAAGGAAGACCTTCAATCGAAAGCACGGCATTACCGCTGACAATTAGCTCAACCGCCCGGTTCACCTGATATGCCTTAATATAGGGAATGGCAAAAGCCGATCCGTGATCCAGCCGTTCCAGAAACCGCGGCCAATCCGGTTCTGAATTCGCCTCTGCTTTGAGCGGTGTGGAGACAAATTCCTGCAGGCTTAGAGTATCGACAATGGAAGGAATGTAGATCAGCATACAGGCATGTCCGTACACATTAATAGACTGATATACCGCATCGCTGCAATCTGTAAGCTGCTCCGTTATAGCCTCCAATACCCTTTGCTCCGTCACCGCACACACCTCCAATAGTTATCCTGGGGAATCCAAGTTAGTTTGCCAATGATTCGGTTAGTTATGCGCGGCACCCCTCGGTTGAGTGCGAAGATGGCAAAAACGTCAAACAGCGATTCTCCAATGGAACGGGGAATCGCTGCTCTGTTATTCTATTTAGGTTCATGGAATTCAGCTGAATCCCATGACCGGATGCGGAATGTACGGTTCTTCCAGCCGCTTCAGCTCAGATTCTGTCAGCCGGATCGAGACCGCCGCGGCCGCATCCTCCAGATGTGTCATCTTAGTCGCTCCTACAATTGGCGCCGTCACCGGCTTCTTCTGCAACACCCAGGCCAGTGCAACCCGGGCCCGCGGAATCCCGCGTTCTTCGGCGATTTCTTTGACTCTTAGCGCGACAGCACGGTCCGCCTCTTCGGTCTTGGCGTACAGGTGCTTGCCGAATTCATCGGATGCCGACCGGGTACTGGTATCTTCCCAATCCCGGGTCAGACGTCCCCTGGCAAGCGGGCTCCAGGGAATCACACCGATCCCTTCAGCTTCACAGAGCGGCAGCATTTCACGTTCCTCTTCCCGGTACAGCAGATTCACATAATTCTGCATGGATACGAACCGGGTCCATCCATGGCGTTCAGCGACATGCAGCGCCTGTAGAAATTGCCAGGAATACATAGAGGATGCCCCAATGTATCGGGCTTTACCGGCCTTAACCACATCATGCAGTGCTTCCATGGTTTCCTCGATCGGCGTAGCCGGGTCCCAGCGGTGAATCTGATACAGATCCACATAATCCGTCCCCAGCCGTCTTAGGCTATTATCAATTTCACTCAAAATCGCTTTACGAGACAGTCCGCCACCGTTTGGACCCGGACGCATGGTTCCGTGTACTTTGGTTGCTAGCACAATCTCATCACGTGCAGTGAAATCTTTCAGCGCTCTGCCGACAATCTCCTCACTCGTTCCATCGGAATACACATTGGCCGTGTCAAAGAAGTTAATGCCCAGATCCAGCGCCTTTTGGATAAAAGGCCGGCTCTCTTCCTCATTCAGCGTCCATGAGTGATTTCCCCGTTCCGGAATCCCGTAGCTCATACAGCCCAAGCAAATCCTTGATACCTCAAGTCCGGTAGAACCAAGCTTTACATATTCCATAGATGCAGCCGCCTCCCAAATAGAAAAGATAATAATTACCAATCTATTCAAGTATACCGCTTTTACTATTGATTGGTGGCACCAATATTGGTGCCGCTTGGAGTGCCGGAACCCATCAGATCGCTGCCGGTGGCAAGCTTCAGGAAATTACCAAGGCTGAAGGAGCCGTCGGAGTTCCGGATTACCGAAGGAGTGAGACTCATAAAGTCAGCGCTGCTGGCGACGAGGCCCTTGGCATTGGTGCTCGCGTTGCTCTTCCACCATACATTGGTGCCGGAAACATCGGTGCCGCTTGTTTTGTCACTAGAGGTTCCGGCAAAGCTTAAGTTATTCGTAAATACATGGGTGCCCGAATCAAATGCAAAGTTGCTCTCCCCATTATTCCATGAGGTGTTATTCGTTAATTGAATCGAACCTGGATTGCTGTTATAAGTAAAGCCGTGTTTTTTGTTCTGGAAGGCTACACTGTTCATTACAATATGATTCACCGCAATTTTATCTCCACCCAGCTTGAAGCCGTTACCATCACTGTTGGTGGTCGTATTGCCATCTGATGTTTGGCCATTCTTGTAGGCGACACTGTTCTTGATTGTTACAACACCAATAGGACCTGTCTCTGATTTGGCATACAAATCCCATCCATCATCTGTATTCCATGCCGAAATACATTTATCGAATACATTGCCGGGTCCGATGGTCAGCTTGGCGGCAAAACCGTCCGCATCCTCCCCGTTGTCAGGGTCGAAATTGTCATGAGAATAGACGCCGATAATTTGGTTGTAACTTGGCCAGTCGCTCATACTGGAAGCTGTAGATGCATAGCGGCTGATCTGCAGTCCGGAATCCCGGTTATGGTGAGTCTCGACATTCTCAATGATGTTATAGTTCCCCCCGATGAAGATCCCGTTATCTCCGGCTCCTTTGACTTCAAGTCCTTTTACAGACCAATAGTGGCCAAAGATTTGCAGTCCGCGCTCCGTGGAAGCAAAGCTTTCACCGGAGAAATCGAGTACCGGCTTTTCACTTCCGTAAGCCGCAATAATTTTGCGAGAGCTGGAAGTACCGCTGTTGTCCCGTTCAATCGTAACTGGTGATGCAAAGGAATACGTACCGCCCCGCAAGTAGATTGTGCCGCCTGCAGCGACTTTGGTCAGCGCTGATCCCAGAGTGGTCGGGCTTCCAATGGTTCCCGGATTACTTGCCGAACCGTTAGGTGCAACATAAAGCGTACCTGAAAGCGGAGGCGAAGTTGGTGTTACCGTCGGTGTAGCGGTAGGTGCTACTGTAGTTGTTGGCGTTGGCGTTGCCGTTGCCGTTGGCGTAGGTGCTACTGTCGGATTAGTGGTTGGTGCAGCAGTATTTGTTGCGGCGGGTGTAGCGGTAGGCGTTGATGTGGCATCGCTTACAATGACATTATCGAACTTGGCAGAGGTCTTATATGTTACTAATCCGATACCTCCTGATGATAAAATGTTATCGTGTGCATTTAACTGCAGAGCATCATTCACATACATGTTAATCGAATCTCCGCTTAGTTCAAGTTTAACCGTATATACAGTTCCTGCGGTAATGGCATAACCGGTTTTCATTGCGAGCGTAGTACTTGCACCACCGGACTTTTTGCGAATTTCGAGTGTACCGCCATTCGAGTTGGAGATCGAAGCGGCATAATAGTTATTCCCGTCCGCATAGCGACCGCATACATAAGTCCGGTTACTGCCGTTGAAATTATCGACCTTTATGTCAGCCTGAACGCTATAATCGCTCCACGAGCTGCTGCCTGCGGAGGTACGTCCTTCGGAACTGCCGGATTGAAAATAAACATGAGAGCTGCCATCCTGGACCACAGACCATGTACCTGTCGTAGGGTTCCAATTACCGGTGCTGCCGGACTCAAAATCATCACTGAAGATGCTTGCTGCCTGTACTGAAGGAATACCCCACTGCAAACCGCCAAAAGCAAGTACAGCAGAAAGACCAATCCATGCGGTGAAAGCAAATCTCTTTTTTATTTTCACGTTAACATTAACCTCCAGAGTGTTTTATTTTTTTAGAACCAGTTGCAGCTATTGCATTATCGTATTCTTAGCTGTCCCTTACAAACTATAGCTTATAGTGACCATCGCACTCCCCCTTGAGTGATGATATGCAGATTGCTGCAAAATTAGTTTTTTTGCAGCAATCAACCTAATCTTCACTATAAGTAAATATTTGTAATTGTATAGCTGTTTTTTAGGTTTATTATTACAAATATGTGAATTTCCAGGATTTTCATTAGATTTCCTGTATTCCATTTGGATTTTGCATAGCAAATGGAGAAAAGACCCGCAAAAACAAAAAAACGTTTTTGCGGGTCTTTTCACATACTGCCTATCCTTTTAAGCTCAGCTTTGGACAAATGGCTTCAGCTTCTGTAAAAGAGTCTGCAGTTGCTCGGAGCACTGTCCATACATCTTCTTTGCCTGTTCATTTTGGGTAGACAGGCTGAACAGCTCAAGATCCGCTTCACATTTCTTTAGCAGTGCGTAGAGCTGAGGTTTTTCCTGCGTCTGTGGAACCTCAACATTATCTGTGTACAAGTCCACGGTAAGTTCACCATACGAATCGACCTGTCCCAGAAACACATTTTCCGCTGTCAGGTTCAGCTTTTCCAGCGCTCCTTGCAGCCACCCGCGCGTCAATCCCAAGGCATCCAGCGGCTCATCCATGATCTTACCATCCATAATAACGGCTTGGGTCTCTTGCTCCGGTGCAACCTTTACACCTAAATGCTTAGGTGTTAACGGTTGGTTCTCCCGTGTAAGCAGAACATTAATCGCCCCATCCGACTCCATAATGGCGAACTCCACATCGGCAACCTTGAATACATCCTTTTTCCTTAGCTCCTCCAATAATTCGTCGGTCGTCAGACGTTCTTTTTTCATATTGTCCTCAAGAATTTTCCCGTCCTTAATCAGCACGGTCGACTTGAAATCAATAAAGTCTCTGGCTTTCTTGCTCTTCATTTGCACGAACTCAATCCCCAGTGAGAAGGCGACCCAAACAATTAGAGCAATAATCCCCAAATGCCAGGTCTTGTCGGTGTCCAAGGAAATATAGGCAGCAATACTCCCAACGGTAATGCCCGTAATATATTCGAAGAACGAGAGCTGTGAAACCTGTCTTTTACCAAGCAGCTTCGTTAAAAAGAAAAGCACAACCACAGCAAAAGCAGTACGCCATATAACCTCAAGCCATTCCGGCATTTTTGTTGCCTCCCTGTTAACCTGTATTCTTGTCATTGCTCTTCATTATTTGTCATAAGGTGCGGGAATAACCATGAAATATTTTCTGGTCCTACGAACAGGAATACAATATCAGAACCCAGCAGATACTATGTCGCGGTAATACGCACCACCATTCGAAGGAGGGAAAAGAAATGACAGTAGCCTCACAAGTTAAAACCTGTGTATCTTCCTTGAAGAGTGCCCAGGCCAGCCTGGAGCAGTTTGCCATGGAAACGCAGAATAAGGAAGCGAAGACCCTGTTCACCAATGCAGCTCAGCAAACCCAGCAGATCGTAAATCAGGTAGAATCCCGGGTGACTGAGCTGGAGAACGAGGAACCGCAGTATAAAGGTTTTTAAGTTAATTCTACAGAACTTTGCAGAAGGGGGAGTCCCAAAAGCCAAATGGCTGCTAGGGATTCCCCCTTAGTTTCGGTTAAATGGAAGTAAATCCAGATACTGGTATTTTCATGGCCTCCTATTTATTGTATGTATTTAACAAATATGACTGAATAGAATGATGTCAACAAAACATGGATTTATATGACTTTACTTCAAAAGTAAAAAACGCTTTGGCGAGGAATAGCTTCCTGTCCAAAGCGCATTTGATACATCCGTACCCGCTAAGTATTGTCACCCTATTTATGCTGGAGGTGTTTTTCGTCACTGGATAAAAAACCGGCGAGCTCCACCTTGCTCCCCGTCCGCGCACTCTCCAGTGCACCGAACACCATCGCCATACTTTTGCGGTTGTCATGGCAATCGGTTTCTGCTGGACGCTGTTCTGCTAGAGCCTGGAACATCTCCTCGAGACATCCGTGATGGAAGGTATCCTTCATCTCAACAGCTACTCCCTCCACCCGTTCATAATCACGTATGAATTTACCGTCCGCAACACCGTCTGCTACCTTTTCGGCATAGGGCATCCCTTCGCCATCCCAGACGGCAGTTCCCAGGTCTCCCTGTATCCGCCATGAGGCTTCCCAGGAAGTTGGAGCGCCTTCTGCACACCAAGAACCTTGATAACAGAAGACAGAACCATCCGACATTTCAAAAATACATACTGCTGAGGCATTTCCCGCATACCAGGACCCTACCGGGTTGAACTCCTGACAATATACGCTTACTGGATCAGCACCACTGATAAACCGCGCCTGGTCGAAGGTGTGAATCGCCATATCAAGCAGCAGCGGACTCTCCATCACATCCCGGAATCCGCCAAAATGCGGTGCCAGGAAAAAGCTCGCTCCGATATAGCCTATCCGTCCAATTTTCCCATCCACTATCAGTTGGCGCAGGGAACGTATACGCAGATCATACCGCCGGTTCTGCATGACGGTATGGCTCCGGCCGGTGCGTTCCGCTAAAGAAACAATGGCGTTGCATTGTTGCATGGTCTCAGCCAGCGGTTTTTCGCTGAATACATCGCATTGACGTGTGAGTGCTGTGCTGGCAACCCCATAATGGCTGGACGGTATGGTTATATCAAACACCAGGTTTGCCCCAGTATCTTCAATCGCCTGTCCAATATCCGTAAATACAGGACAGTCCAATCCATATTTGTCCGCCATCGCCGCCGCAGCTTCCAGCCGGATATCTACTAGTGCAACAATTCGGACATCTGTGCGCCTCACAGCATAACTGATCCACTCATTGGCCATTCCTCCACAGCCGGCAACGGCTACGCGATATGTCGCTGTCATAGAAGCTTCCCCGCTTTCTGCATTAGACCGGATTTGGGATGAAGCTACCCCCGCGGCAATGCTTCAAATATTGGAGTGCATGGACCTGACCGGTCATTTCCAGCTCATCGCGATACACGGGATCATGCCACCCCTCGATGTCAATGGTGCCCTTGTAACCGGCCTGCCGCAGAATGGTGATTACATCCGTCCAATTCGTATCTCCGAAACCAGGAGTCCGGTGCCATACATATGGTTTGGGGCCATGAATCCCGTATTCTTTGATGATATCCCAGGCAATCGTTGCATCCTTGCCATGCACGTGAAAGATTTTATCAGTCCATTTGCGCAACTGCGGAATCGGATCAATTAGTGCGACCATCTGATGGCACGGTTCCCATTCCAAACCGAGATTATCTGCAGGAACGGCGTTGAACATTTTTTCCCAGGCTGTTGGGTTGTGGGCGATATTCCAGTCTCCCGTCTGCCAGTTTCCGTCCATGGAGCAATTCTCAAAAGCAATTCGGAGCCCTTTGTCAGCAGCCCGCTTCGAGAGTTCTCCGAATACTTCTGTGAATTTCGGAATCGATTCATCAATCGGCAGCCCGGTCAGTCTGCCTGTGAATCCGGAGACCATATCCGTACCGAATAAATGGGCATGGTCAATCAGACGTTCCCAGCTCGCCAGGGTGTCGGCATTGTCGCCGGTTCCCGTCAGCGGATTCCCGAAGATACCCACCGAGGAAATCATAAAATGATGTTCAGCAGCCAGTTCACGCACCCGTGCCGCCGTCTCCACCAAATCCGTTTCTCCTGTAGTCTGCCAGAATGTCAGGCTGAAGGATTCAAAACCATGCTTAACGATTTGGGGAATCACACGGACTGCATCCGTTGCCCCGACAAGTGTTCCGATTCTAATGTCTTCCTGCATCTTGTATACCACTCCAATATTGGTTTATAGTAAGTTCAGCAACCCAAGTATATAGCGCATCTGTAGCGAAATCTCTTCTTATCTTGTGCGAAAATAGCTGAATATTGTGGGAGTTGACGTGGCTGTGACTTATCCGAAGGAATTGAAGGAACATCCTCAGCTTGAAGAAAAGATCTACCCGTTCCGCGTGTTTTTCAATCAATACCGGGATGCCAAGGCAGAGCAGAACATTCTTTTTCTACATTGGCATGAGCATTTCGAGATTATTGTGATGCAGCAAGGCAGAGCAATCTTCCATATTGACAGTAAGCCTTATGAAGCCGGACCGGGTGATGTGATCCTCGTGCCTTCCGGCGGTCTTCATGTCGGCTACAGTTTGAGCAGAGGGGATATCGAATACGTGTCCATAGTGTTCCATAGTTCATTATTCAAAGACCGGAATCAGGATTCGCAGCATGAGTTATTTGTGGCCCCCTATTTGAATAATTTGTATCATTTCCCGGTCAAACCTGTAGAACAGAACCCGGTGTGCGGCACCTATTACCCCCTGCTGGCCTCCGTTATTCAAGAGGTTCAGGAGAAGGGGCCTGCTTTTCAATTGGTTGTCAAAAACCAGCTGCATCTGTTCTTCACCCTGCTCTCACGGACTTTCCCGCCCCGGCAGATGTTAGGCAGGTATCACAGTGAACGCCAATCCATTAACCAGGAACGCTTCAAACCGCTGCTGGAATATCTGGAACTGCATTATGACGAGAAAATATCGATTGAGTATGCTGCCAGATTCGTAAATCTCAATCCGTATCATTTCTGCAAAACCTTCAAAAAACTGACCGGACGCACCTTTGTCGAATATGTAAACCTCTGCCGGGTGAATGAGGCCGAACGGCTCCTGCTGGAAACAGACTACACGGTAACGGAAATTTCCGGAAAAGTCGGCTGTGATAATCCCAATTACTTCACAAAACTTTACAAGCAGTACAAGGGGCTTACCCCCTCAGCCGCGAGAAAATAGGGATTGCTGAGTCCACAGCTGTCATGTTTTTACGGATCAGTCTGTAGAAAAAAGCACCGTTCATAATCTGTGAACGGTGCCGTAAGAAGGCTATCGAAATTAATCAAGGGTATAGGGTTCAAGGCCCTGAGGCAGGGGTGCCGGACGAACACAGGTGCTCTCCATTTCATAGAACCGCTGCGAATCGGAGGAGTCGTGAAAAGCCCACATCGCTTCCAGCACATGGTAAGCCAACTCTCCACTGGCCCGGTGCGGGCGTCCACTGCGGATAGCATAAGCCATATCCGCCGGACCGATCCCCCGGGTATTCTGGTCGTAGCCCGGCAGGAGCGCCTGCTCACGCCATTCATTTTCACCTGTCTTACGGTATCTGACGATGCCCCCGAATGTGTTCGGATCCGGCACCTGAAGGGTTCCTTCCGTGCCGTAGATCTCAATCGGCGGCAAATCGCTGCCGCCAAACACATCAAAGCTGGTGATCATCGTAGCGATCGCGCCGCTGCTGAATTGCAGCGTTCCGGCGACATGCGTCGGGATATCGACCGGAATCTTTTGTCCCGCCTTCTTCTCGCTTGTGATGGTACGTTCCTCCAGTGCTTTCCCAGTCATTCCGGCTACTGTGCGGATAGGCCCCAGGAGCTGCACGAGTGCAGTTAAATAATACGGTCCCATATCGAACATAGGGCCACCACCCGCAGCATAATAGAATTCCGGGTCGGGATGCCAATGCTCATGCCCCCTGCCTAACATGAACGCTGTCGCCGCAACCGGGCGGCCAATCACTCCATCCTCAATCAGCTTAAGCGCCGTCTGAATTCCGGCACCGAGGAAGGTTTCCGGAGCGCTGCCAACCAGCAGCTCTTTAGTTTTTGCCACTTCCAGCACCTTAAGTCCTTCCTCTCTGGTAACCGTGAGCGGCTTCTCGGCATAGACATGCTTACCGGCCTCCAGCGCACGCAAGGTAATTGCAGCATGAGCAGCAGGGATAGTTAAATTAATTACGATTTCAATCTCAGGGTCTTCCAACAGCTGCTCAACAGTATAGACGAGGGGAATTCCATATTTAGCTGCCTGCTCTGCTGCTCTGTCCGGGTCCATATCCGCACAAGCAGCAAGATCCAGAATCTCGAACTTCTGACAATTCTCCATATAGATGCCGCTGATTTTGCCGCAGCCGATAATGCCAACCTTTACTTTATCCATGTCTTAATCGCTCCTACACTAGAATTGGCTGTCCGCCATGCCACTGTATCCGGCACCTGCCGTTTGCTCCAGATTCGCTGCTGCTTCGGTCTTGCCCTCTGCTGCCCACAGGAGTCCCCGGCGCATCAATTCTTTTACCGGGAGAAGCTCTACAATATCAGCATGGTGCCCAAGCGAATTGTAATAGACCCGTCCATGTCCCCAGCGCTTGGTCCAGACTACAGGCATATCTACGGCTTTGTTCGTTGCGTGTGGCCCTTGCACAACCGGAAATCTTGTTGTCGCCAGCACCTCCACCGCCGGATCAATATGCAGATAATACTGCTCGGAGGTGACTTCGAAATCCTTAATACCTGCTGTCAGCGGGCTGGAGCCTTGGCAGATCTCAACGGTATACTGGACGCCGTCATTGCCCGGATGGGCAACCCATTGCCCTCCCGTCATGAACTGCCAGTCTACATTGGTCCGGAAAGAGTCGCACATGCCGCCATGGCAGCCCGCAAGTCCAGTCCCATTCTGTACAGCAGCCGATACATTATTGACCAGCTCCTGCGCAATTTCTCCCATGGTCCAGACCGGTACGATCAAATCCAGCCCCAGCAGCTTCTCCTTATCAGCGAATGCTTCCAGCGTATCGGATACCTCGATCTCGAACTGTGCTTCACGCAAAATCTCCGCAAATATTCCGGCGACCTGCTCCGGCTCATGTCCATCCCAGCCGCCCCATACGATTAATGCTTTCTTCATCATTGTCACTCCTTCTCCTACATCAAAGTCACAGAATCATTACATCTCGGATAACTCTACCCAGCGCCGCTCCTGCACCGAACGTTCCACAGCTTCCAGCACCGCCTGGCATTTCACCCCGTCGTGAAAATTCGGCACGGGCTGACGGCCTTCAGCTGCTGCGGATGACAACTCCAGGATTTCATGAATGAAGGTATGCTCAAAACCTATTGTATGACCCGGCGGCCACCAGGCCTCAGCATAATCATGAGCCGGATCGGTGGCGAGAACCCGCCGGAAACCTTGCACATCCTCATCGTCAGAGGTCAGATATACTTCCAGCTCGTTCATCCGTTCGAAATCAAACTTCACACTCCCGAGACTGCCGTTAATTTCAAAAGAATTGGTCGAACGGTGACCTGCAGCAAAACGTGTGGCTTCAAAACTGCCCATGGCACCGTTTGCAAAACGCGCCAGAAACAGTGTGGCATCATCTACAGTTACAGGACCTCTAGGGCCGCCGGCACTTGCTTTTGCACTAAGACCCGTCATTTCTGCAGCCAAAGGGCGTTCCTTGATGAAGGTCTCACTCATCCCGATAACCTCTTTCAGGTCACCTACCAAATAATGAGCAAGATCAATCAGATGCGCTCCGAGATCGCCATGTGAACCGGAACCGGCAATCTCCTTCTGCAGCCTCCATACCAGCGGAAACTCGGGGTCCAGAATCCAGTCCTGCAGAAACCAGGCACGGAAATGATAGATTTGGCCCAGCCGTCCGCTCTCTACCAGCCGTTTGGCCAGCCGCACCGCCGGCGAGAACCGGTAGTTGAAACCCACCATATGCATAACCCCGGCATCCTCTGCCGCCTTCAGCATTTCGCGGGAATCCGCAAGAGTCAAGGCCAGAGGCTTCTCGCAAAAGACATGCTTGCCTGCTTTCACGGCAGCCAGTGCAATCTCTTTATGAGCATCACTGGGGGCGTTAATATCGATCCAATCGATATCGTCACGGCCTACCAGTTCTCTCCAATCCGTTACAGTCTCCTTCCAGCCCAGCTGGTCAGCGGCTTCCTTCAGTGCATCGGCATTCCGTCCGCATAACACAGACATCTCCGGCTTCAGTGCCTTCGGGAAGAACATCGGCAGACTGCGGTAAGCATTGCTATGGGCCTTGCCCATGAACTTGTATCCAATCATTCCAATGCGAAGCTGTTTCATTGAATCCCCCCTGTTCTTAATGATGAAGCACGAACCACAAGCTTGGCAGGAAGCTTCACGCGGATCATCTCATTCCCGGAATTCACTCCCCCGTTCTCCAGAAGCTCCAGGACCTTAGCCGCAGCGATTTCCCCCAGCTGATAAAAGGGTACCCGAACGCTGCTGAGTGCCGGAGTTGTAAGCTCTGCGGCATCCGAATCGTCATAACCGACAATCGCAGGCATCCGGTCCATGTTGACCCCCAGCTCATGAAGGCCTTGCTGAAGTCCAATGGCCATCCGGTCATTGGCTACCACCACCGCCTCGATATGCTTCAGTTGAGGCAATATGGCCTGCGCGGCTGCCATTCCGCTTCTGCGGCTGAAATTCCCTTCGAACATGAGCGAAGCATCTGCAGGAATCCCCTCTTCCTGAAGCGCCTGCATATACCCTTCCAGCCGGTCACGGCTGTTGGAATAAGCCTGCGGACCATTCAGGAAGGCTATACGGGTGAAGCCTTGACTAAGCAGATGCTTCACCGCCAGCTGGCAGCCTTCGACGTGGTCGGCATCCACCTCATGGAACGATTCCCCCGCAAAATGCTGGTTAATCATGCAGTAAGGATGCCCGTCCTTCTTCAGCTGCCGCAGTGCTTCAAGCTCTCCAGCCTCCTCTTTGGCCCCCAGCACTATACACGCATCTACCTTGCGCATCCGGAAGAGCCCGCAATAATCCAGCGGCTCATCGGCTTCCCGGAAGATCATCAGCAGATCATAGCCCTCTTCTCTTGCCCGGCTTCCAATTCCGCTTAGAATTTCAGAGAAATAGTACGCGGAGAACAACCGGGCTTTGGGCAGGTAAGGCATGACGACACCCAGATTTCCGCTGCGCTTGCGGGCAAAGCTGCGGGCAAGCGAGCTTGGGGTGTAACCAAGCTCCCGTGCGGCGGCAATCACACGCTCCTTGGTCTTTTCTTTGAGCGGACCGACATTGTTCAGTACACGGGAGACCGTTGCTTCTGAAACCCCGGCAAGCTCGGCAACCTCTTTGCGGCTTGCGATAGCAATCATCCTTTCTATAGCCTTTTGTCGAATGTACACGCGTACATTTTCTCATGAAGAACGGCTGGCGTCAATCACCAAAACCGTAATTCGATAAGATTCCATAAACTCAGATAACACCATCCAATATCTTATTCTAACCAGGACTGAACATGCTTCAAAAACCGCTTGGTCGCCGGAGAAGCATATTTCAGCGAATGAACGGCGATCCCTAGCGAACGGAAGCTTCGCTCTTCAAGCTCCAGCATGGCCACGTTATGGTTTTGGCGCTGAATGACCAGTTCTGGCAGAATGCTGATTCCTAGTCCGTTTTCCACCATGGCAATTATGGCATAATCATCTCCGGCCGAGAATTTGATATTCGGCTTAATAGCCGCCTTATCGAGCACCCGTCTGACATCGTAATCCGAACCCGCCTTCGGGATGATGAAATCCTCATGTGCGATCTGCGCAAGCGGCATATACGGCGCCCGGCTTAGGGGATGCTCCTTGGAGAGGACAGCCAGCATACGCTCCTGCTTGAGCGGAATGACCTCGAATTTCTCCCGGGTAGGCAGCGACAAAAAACCGCAATCGACCACTCCGGCTTCAATCCACTGCTCAATTTCCAGATAACCGCCTTCCATGAGCTTAAACTCAATATAGGGATACTCCTTGCGGAATTGCTTGATCATTCCCGGCAGCCAGTGTACAGAAACGCTGGTGAAGGTACCAATGGTGATGGTTCCAGTCTCCAGCCCGTGGATGTCGGCAACCTGCTGCTTCAGTTGCTCGTTCCATTTCATCATTTCACGGATCGGCTGAATCACCTGTTCGCCGTTGATCGTTAGTTTGACTCCTGAACGGTTCCGGACCAGCAGAGTGAAGCCAAATTCCGTCTCCAGGCTGGAGATCGTATGACTGATGCCTGATTGGGTGAAGCCCATCACCTCTGCGGCCCGGGTCAGACTGCCCAGCTCCACGACTTTGAGGAATACTTCATACTTACTAATGCTCAATGCTCGCCACCTCCGGATTTACATTAGTAATACTCATGTATTCTATGATAAACATTCAGTTAACTTATGTATTTCACCATATTATACTATAGGAGTTCGCCACTTGAAATGATGAAGGATGATGACAGAATGAAGCCGCTGAAGGCTGAGTTAATGCTCTTTATAGTAACCATGTTCTGGGGCTCGTCCTATATGTTCATGAAGATGGGGCTAGGTTCGCTCGGGGAATTCAATCTGATTGCATTGCGCTTCGGACTTGCCTTTATCCTGGCAGCCACCCTGTTTCACAAACGCCTTAGAACTGTAGATGTACGGACCCTGAAGTATGGAGCATTGCTCGGATTTTTACTGCTGGGTGTATTCACCTGCATCACCTTTGGCTTGAAGACTACGACCACCTCGAATGCCGGATTTCTAGTGGCGTTGACTGTTATTTTTGTGCCGATGATCGATGTGCTCATATTTCGAAAAAAAGTCGCCCCCCCTCAAGTTATCGGAGCGGTTCTGGCCATAACCGGTATCGGGCTTCTCACCTTGAATTCTTCCCTGCACATGCAGCCGGGTGATCTGTTATGCATTCTGTCCGCTGTATTCTACGCCGTACAGATTCTGGTAACATCCAAAGCGGTTAAAGCCTGTGACAGTCTATCTATCGGCATTCTTCAACTCGGTTTCGCCGGAGGCTTTGCGCTGGTTTTGTCGTTCTTGTTCGAGACACCGGCTTTGCCCTCTTCACTGCCCGGGTGGATCGCAATCCTGGCACTTGGCATTTTCTGCAGCGCCTGCGGCTTTATCCTGCAACCCGTGGCCCAAAAATACACAACACCTACCCGTACCGGATTGATCTTCTCTATGGAGCCAGTTTTCGCTGCCCTGTTCGGTTATTGGTTTGCCGGCGAGCAGCTGTCGATGCAGGGTTACACCGGTGCGGCTCTGGTGCTTCTGGGAATCGTAACCTCCGAGCTCCTCAGCAAAGCACACTTTGCTCCTGTCACCTACAAGCTGCATAAGAAACGGCGGGTCAATTTATAGAACAATCTAAAGTAACAGCAAAAAGCCGCTCAGCGAAAAGCTGCAGCGGCTTTTGATACTACCCACTAACGAATTTCGATCATATACGTTTAGTGTCCCATCATCATTGCTGGATCAGCAGCAGCTTCAGCATCCGGTGAGGCCGGAGTCGCAGCTACCTTTGGTTTGCGGAGAATCAGGCTGATCACCACACCTGCCACAGCGATGCAGGCGGAGAAGAAGAACACATCATTGAATCCGAGAACCATGGTGGCCAGCGGGTTAGTGCCTGCGGCCATTTTCCCCATATGAACTGCAATTTGACTGGTCAGGTAACCGGTCATACCGGCAACGGCAAAGGATACCACAACCTGCTGGGCAGCGGCGGTAAGCGGCGTTACCCGGTTCACCCATTCACGCGGTGCCGAGTTCAGCACATGTGTGTTGACTGGCATCATCGAGAGACCCATGCCAAGCCCCATCATCGCCAGGGTAGACATAATAAACGGCAGCCCGGTATCCACTGTCACACCCGACAGCATGAAGAGTGCGGTTGAAATAATACTCAGACCGACAAATACCAGTGGACGTGCACCAATTTTGTCAAACAGGCGTCCGCCCAGCGGCATTCCGATTCCGGAAGCAAGTGCCTGCGGCAGCAGGATCAAACCGGTTTCCAGTGGAGTATAATTCCGGATCTGCTGCAGATACAATGGCACGAACAGCATGGAGCCGAATAATGCAGCCTGTGTCACCCAGCTGAGAATAATCCCCCGCGTGAAGTCAGATGACCGGAATACACGCAGCTCAAGCAATGGATGCTTATGAAGCAATTCTACGATGATAAACAGTACGAGCGCTACTCCACCCACGCTCAAACCTAGAATGGCACCGGTTGAGGACCAGCTTTCGCCGCCGCCTTGGTTCACACCATAAGCCAGCATAGAGAAGGCTATTGGAGCCAGAATAATTCCCAGAATGTCGAGATGGGCTCTACCCTTCTTTTCTGTTTTGGGCAAATATTTAATGCCAAGAATAATCCCTACAATTCCGATTGGCAAGTTGATCAGGAAGATCCAGTGCCAGCTCACATATTCCACCAGCCAACCGGACAATATTGGACCAAGCGCAGGAGCCAGCAGCATCGGAATGCCCAGGAGCCCCATGATCGAGCCCCTCCGTTCAGGCGGAGCCAGTCTGAAGACCATCGCCATTCCAATTGGAGCAACCATCCCGCCACCCAAGCCTTGAATGACCCGGAAGAGCACCAACTGCTCTGAAGTCTGTGCGATGGAGCACAACATGGAGCCCAGTACGAACATGGCGACCGTTGACACAAATACCTGCTTCGACCCGAAACGGTCCGTCATATACCCGGCAAGCGGGATTACAGCCGCCAAGGCAAGTGTATATCCCGTAATTGCCCATTGTACGGTTTTGAGGTCTGTATTGAAATATTCTACCAGCTTAGGCACCGCTACATTGACTACTGTACCATCGAGGATAACCATTATCATCCCTACGATTATGGCCAGCAGCGGCGGCAGTATGGCTTTCAGTGAGAAGGGCTGTTCCGCAGGAGCACCTTTCGCATTCATTGTATTTGACATTCTTTTCTCCACTCATTTCTCTAGTTGGATAGGTTTAATGAAAATAACGGTCGAATAACGCGTCGATCTGCTCCTCTATGGGCGGAGGATTAAAGACCGGCATGAAATCCGCTTTGTTCTCGGGCAGGCTGGAAACCATAATTATTGGAAAAACTACTGCTCCGTATATCTGAAGCTGCATCAACATCAGCTTATTTTTGTCCTCTTCACCGGTGATTTCCTGAATAGCCTGCAAGATCTTTTCCAGGCGCATCATTTTGCAATAACGAGAGTATTCATCCAGTGAACCCATAATGTGGTGCCTCTGATCAAGCATTTGTCTGGCCATTCCAGGATAGCGTTTAAGTTCATCAATATATCGGGCAAAAAATAACTTGAGGCGCTCTCTTGGGGGCAACGTGTCGTCCTCCAGCACTTTAAAGGCGTCATCAAAGGTAGAGAGCAGCATTCGAACCGCATCTGCCAGAAGTTTCTCCTTGGAGCCGTAATGATAGTTGACAAGGGCCAGATTCGTCTCTGCTTTGGCGGCTATATTGCGCATGGTGGCACAACTGAATCCTTCACCACGGATCAAATCCACAGTTGCCTGAAGAATCGTCTGTTTCGTATCCTTATCTGAAGGTTCTGCAATGTTGTTGTTTCTAGTCATAGCTTTGGCTGTATGCTCCTTCCCTATCCCCTTATCCGATCATTGTTTTAAACACTGTTTAACAAGAACTAAATTTACTCCCTAAAGGCTCTCCTGTCAATAGCTTTTTGAAATAAAAAAAAGGCGATCATCCTTTGACATAGGATCAGATCGCCTTCTTATTCATATTCGAGTTACTTAACTGGAAGAGTTGCAGCCTCATTCGCAGCCAGTGGTGCCAAAGTCAGCCCGGTAATCTTTCCTTTTGTGTCCACTGTTAAAGTTAATATGGCTTCAGACTTCGAGAAGAGGAGTACGCTCTGGATGGTCATCACCCCATCAGCCCGGCGGCTATCCGTTGTTTTTATTCCAAAATAATTGCCGGATGAAACCGCAACCGCTTCCCAGCTTTGCTGGATCGCAGGTAAGAATGCCTGTTGTGCAGCCGTACTGCTCAGGTAACGTTCCTGAAGCTCCTGATATTTGCCTGCAGCCAATAGTCCGGTTACCGCTCCTGCAGCAACCTCTGGTGCATATATTTCGGCTTGTCCAGAGCTGTCGTCATAAGCCGCAATAAGCCCGATAGCATTAAAAAAAGACAACGGGACATAGATCCGTTTCTGTCTGACCTCAATACGTTCTTGAAATGAGACCTTGTCTTTGCCGTTAAGTATGACCTCATCGCCGCTTAGCTTGAAGTCAACGGTTTCTTTGACACGCGTTAACTGGACTTGTCCGGTGCTGCCTTTATACGTCGTTTGATATTTGAGAACTTCAGCTGTTTCCCGGAGTGGAATCATAATGGCTGATCCGCTCTTGTATGCATTTGACTCCTCCAGTTGTAGTAACTGTCCGTTCAGAATGACCTTAATCGGTTCTGCGGCTTGTGCGCGCTGGGGCACGAATAACCCTAACCCGCCTGCAAATAACAGAATACTGAGGGTTACGGCTGCGATTTTGGTCTTCACATCGATTCCACCTCTCCTGTATTAGATTGATTACGTTTGCAAGCTGCAGGAATAGACCTTACATTAAACATTACCCAAAAGGTTTGATTTTATAACCCTTCCGAATTCAGTGGCAGTATAAAACTTTTTTATTGTGACCTCACCGGGTTACTCTACATCAAAGTTGAAGTACTTGGATGGAAAAGGCTCCTTGACCAGAGTGAAATGCCACCACTCTTTGCTGTAAGGCTTGAACCCGTGTTTAGTCATAGCATCCTTCAGGATTTTACGGTTGGTATGCTGTGTCTTGCTGATGAGCGAAGTATTGTAATAAGAAATCTCGCCAAAAAAATCATACGGGCTGCCCATATCCACCAGAATGCCCGTTTTGGCATATGCCAGTGTCAAATCAATCGTTCCGCCTCTGGTATGGCCTGACTTTTTGGCGATAAAGCCCAGCTTAAACAGGTTGCGCTTGTCCAATTTAGGATAATACTGCTCCTTCATCTTGATGTCAGCTGCATCCTTTGACCATGAGACAAAATCATCCACTGCTTTTTGTGGACGGTAGGCATCATATATTCTTAAGATATACCCCTTGCGGGCCAGGTCGTCACTGACAGCCTTTAATGCTTTGGACCCCACTTGTGAAAAGATCGCCAGCGGCGCCTTGTATCCGTCAACACGTGATCCCGTAAAATTGTTCTCACTGAAATAGCGTATTTCATATTGCGCAGCAGGGATCATCTCATCCAGGTATACAAATCCTTCAGGCAGACTGTTTTTTTTCAGAACTTTAATCTGTTGGGATGCAGAAGCGCCTACCTTCTGTTCCGGTTCCTCCGTAACCGTAGCGGCAACAGGATTTTTTTGAAGTATGAGCACAGCACTCAAGATGGCTGTGAGTATAAGGGGAAGAATAAGGGCCTTCGTACTGCGTTTGAGCATTTCCTGGGTGGCTCTCATATCCCACACCCCTTTCTTCGATTGCTTTGCCTAAATCAGTTCCGGTTTCAATAGCCGACTAAATATCCATCTTATTACTAAAAATTATATTTATCCCGCTTTACTGTGTCCAGTATTTTCTATGAATGCAAAAAAGACACACCCGTTTGACGGATGTGTCTTTTAACAATGATTCCTATACACTTAGAGTATTAATGCATTGAAACCTGTGCTTTATGCTGTACAATGACACGTTTGAGGAAGAATGCAATCACCAGACCGATAATGGCCATAGCCATTCCAAACACAAAGGCATTCTGTACGCCTTGGGTAAAGGCCGGCAGCACATTGGCCGGATCGGCAGGATTGCTTGCAGATTCCATATAGCTCTTCGTCCCTGCTGTCATGATACTGACCGCCAGTGCAGTACCAATGGCTCCGGCTACCTGCTGCAAAGTATTCATGATGGCAGTACCATCTGGGTACAGTTCCATAGGCAACTGATTGATGCCATTGGTCTGTGCAGGCATGAAGATCATTGATACGCCTACCATTAGTGCGCTATGCAGTACGATGACGAACACCACGGTCGAAGTAGCTGTGATACTGGAGAAGAACCACAGCGATACCGCTACAATAACCAGGCCAGGAATAACCAGCCATTTCGGTCCATATTTGTCGAACAACCTTCCCATAATCGGGGACATCAGACCGTTGATAATTCCACCGGGAAGAAGCAGTAAGCCAGCTTTGAAGGCCGAGTATCCTTGTCCCTGCTGGAGGTACATCGGAAGAATCAGCATGGAGGACAGGATGACCATCATGCAGATGAAGACCATCAGTACGCCAACCACAAACATCGGGAACTTGAACGCCCGAAGATTGATCATAGGCTGCTTCATCGTGATTTGGCGGATCACAAACAGAACAAGTGCCGCGACACCAACTGCTATAGCAATAATTACTTTTGGACTTCCCCAGCCTTCGGCTTCACCGGCGCTGCTGAATCCAAATACGATTCCGCCAAACCCCAGAGAAGAAAGCACAATGGACAGCACATCAATCTTTGGCTTGGTAACCTTGGTAACGTTCTGCATAAACAGTATTCCGCAGATCAGTGCAATCACAAGGAACGGCAGTGACAGCCAGAAGATCCAGTGCCAGCTCAGGCTCTCAATCAACAGCCCGGCAATCGTAGGCCCGATCGCTGGAGCGACCATGATAACAAGCCCTATGAGTCCCATTGCAGCCCCTCTTTTTTCAGCGGGGATAATGACCAGGATGGTGTTGAACATCAATGGCAGGAGCAATGCGGTCCCCATCGCCTGAACTACACGGGCCGTAAGCAGAAACTCGAAATTCGGTGACATCGCAGCCAGAAAGGTCCCCAGAATCGAAAAGCATAATGCAGCAACGAATAATTGTCTTGTTGAGAACCATTGCAGCAGCAACCCGGATATCGGTACAAGAATACCCAATGTCAGCAGATACGCTGTAGTCAGCCACTGTGCCGTCGTCGGTGTAATCTCAAGTACTTTCATGAGATCACTTAACGCCACATTGAGCGCAGTCTCGCTGAACATGCCGATAAATCCGGCAAGCAGCAAGGAGATCAGAATCGGTAAAACCCTGAATTTTGTTTCTTCGGTTTGTTTCTTTCCAGTCATGGTAGCTTCCACTCTGTGATCCTCCTGATCATACATAATTTTCTCTCTATTTGTTCTATTTCTACTTGCCTAACCCAGCAATACGGGAACCAACCTGGAGGCGGCGAGAAGCGGCCCTGTACTCCGGCAGGTCAAAGTCTGCAGCAGCGCTCCCTCAAACAACGAGACCACCACTGAAGCCTTATCGGCTGCAAGCTGAGTATCAGTTCCCTCTTCAAGTAAACGCTGCAGAATGACATCCTGCCAATCCATGAATACAGTCTGACATGCTGTTCTAAGCTCCTCGCTAATACAGGAGGTTTCTACAGCTACCCAGAAACTGAAGGGTACCATTCCTTTAAAATCAGACTCTTCAGCGTCACTGACCATCTGATGAAGGAATTCCTGAACCGCCTCAATAACAGTTATTTCCTTCTCCACATACTGTCTCAGCTGTCTTACAACGATCTCACTCGTTTTGTTGATACAGGTTAAGGCCAGTTCCTCTTTACCGTGGGGGAAATAATAGTAAAGAGATCCCTTGGGCGAGTCGCTGTCCTTGATAATCTGACTTAACCCCGTAGCATGATAGCCTTGTGTGAAAAATAGTCTTGAAGCGGTATCCACAATCGCTTCACGCGCATTAGGCTTGTTTGACAAGCGGGACACTTCCTTTGTTTTTATAACAATCGGTCTACATAATAAAACCATAAATTCAAGTGATGTGTCAACATTAATTATTAAAATTTTATTTTTCCTTCTTTTCATTGCTGTGCACAAAAGTAGTTCAGTTATAATATAATTATTCCAATGCGATAGGTGTGATTTGAGTGAGTGAGAGTACTGTATTGGAGGGCATTCTACGCATTGCTTCATCCACTATCAATAGAGAATGTACACCTACAGACGTGAACAAGGAAACGTTCAATAAACGGGATTAACCCAGATTCATTCCAGAATATAAGCAGATAATACCTTCTCTACGGAGGAGGCAAAGCTTTTGCCTGCCCCCCAATCCATCTTCATGATTATGCCTTTCGAAGCTCCTGCCGCGATGAGCCGTATATTCGTCACTCCATGGAGATTATCGGATATAACGATCAGCGCGGCCTGATTGCCTGAACGGAAGAAATAACGCTCATATACCAGCGTTCCAATCGAATAACCATTCCCCACCTCGTTATACTCTTCATGTAGCAGCTCTGAACCTGCGGGCATGCCCTCCTTCACCATAATCAGTGCTTCCACAGGCTGCAGACTTACATTAAAGCTGTAAACGTCCGACAAGAAAACCGCCTCCTTTAGTGATCCGATGAATTAGTTCCACGCTCCTACTCCTTCTTTTCTTCTCCGGCAATGTCCCAGCGATGCCGGAACTTTTCCAGACGCGGATGAACATAATCGGGAGCCGCTGACAGAATCAGCCTCAGCTTCACAATCCACTCCTCAAAAGAGGAATACGAAGCAAATTGATTAGCCGTTTCAGGAGTCATATAGAGAAAATAAGGCGAAGGATACACTTCGCTGATGTGCCGCAGCGCTGAGTCGAGCGGCGTATACTTCTTCCGCTTGCCTTCAAGACTCTCAACGGTAACAAGTGAGCGGCCTTGCTCTCTTTTCCATTCATGCAGACGGTCTTCCCGTTTGTAAAAAGCCTTCACGGGCTCCTTGCTCATCCGTCTTACCGTTTCTTCGTGTAGCGGGTACAGCACCAGCTTGGTAAACTTGCGTTCGGTTGCGGTATGGGCAGCCTGCTCCAGCTCCTGATCCGAAATATGCTCAAACGAATCATAAAACACCAGGGTTCCCTTGCGTTCCGCAGCCGGTGGCTCATAGCCAAAAGGCACGTTCTGTATCTCTCTTTTCATCTTTGGCCTCCTGCTTATCGTATTCTATCTATAGCATAGCATGCTACAGCAGCAGATACATCATTCAAGGGCTTCATATAACAGCTTCTATTCCCTTCAGCCTGCGGTAAGCATATGCCGCAGCGCCAAGCGTGCCCGCACGGCTTCCCAGCTCAGCCTGAACAATGCTGCACTTGCTGCCGGACAGCTTCAGGGCGTGCTCCTTTACCGTCTCACGGACACTGCGCAGCAGGCGTTCCCCGGCCGCAGACATCCCGCCTCCAATAATGACCGCTTCCGGATTCAGCAGATTTATTACGTTAGATAGTCCAAAACCAAGTAAAACCCCGGTCTCATGCATGACCTCCACCGCCAAAGCATCCTCCAGATCATAGGCATCTGAAATCATAAGCGCGGTTATCCGTTCATTGTCTCCACCTGTCCAGGTTTGGATGAAACTTGTTCTTCCTTCCGCCAGCTTCTCTTTGAACGTATTCACCATACCGACTGCCGATACGTATCTGCCGAGGCAACCAGAGCTCCCGCAACGGCAGGGACGGCCTTGCCTGAACATGTTCATATGGCCGATTTCCCCTGCACTGAATGTCGTGCCGTACACAACCTTACCGTCGCTAACAATTCCTGAACCGAGTCCCGTTCCCAGAGTCAGCAGGATGATGTTCCTGTATCCCCTTGCTGCTCCATACTGCCATTCCCCATACAGATTCATCCTGACATCATTATCAATAAACACTGGGAAATCGTAAAACGGCTTCATTTCATTCACAATATGTACGTGTTCCCAGCCCGGAAAGTTGGGAGAAAATAGGGACAAACCCACTTCAGGATCTAGCAGTCCGGGAATCCCCATTCCCATGCAGGCAATACTCTGAAGACCAATCCCGGTGTCTTCGTTCAACTGCTGTACAGCCAGCCGGATACGTTTGAGCACATGTGCTGGTCCTTCAGCAGCTTCTGTGGGGATGGATATTTCTCTAATTGCCGCGAATCCGGCATCATATAGCGCTGCTTTCATATTGGTTCCGCCTAAATCTACACCAATAGCATACGTTTTCATTTTTCCACTCCTCAAGAATCCATATCTCTGTGTTCATTATGAGGATACGCAGTACAAGTGAAAAGAGATTTATATAACATCTTATATTAATTTTTGAACTTCTGGCGGAAGCTTTAGAGGACAAAGAAAAAACAGACCGGCAATGAACACCAGTCTGTCCTAAACTCTATTGGAAGGAAGCTTGACCTATGACCCGGCTCCCTTATACTTTTTGACACCATAATTCCAGGACAAAAGCCCAATCCCCAGGAATACCGCACCCACCACCGGAGTAAGCAGTGCCATACCCTGCATCTCCTCACGGTGCAGAAACAGTGCCGCCGGGTACACTCCGACAAAAGCAAACGGAATAATCCAAGTAAGCAGTACCTGAATTGCGCGATTGTAGATCGTAACCGGATAACGGCCATAGGTCTGGATATTGTACATCAGCGGCAGAATGCCGGTTGGAGCATCGGAATAAAACGACAATGAGGTTAAGGTCGTATATATCCCGGTATAGATGGCAACCGCACTAAGCGTAAGCACAATAATCATGGGTAGGGTCCACCATTCAAAGGGCAGACCGAGATTACTGCCGCTGATCCCCATAATGATCAATCCGATAAAAGACCCCACCAATGCCGGAGGGTCCACATTCTCCAGGAAAATCTGGAACAAGTTATGCGCCGGACGGGTCAGGATACGGTCCATTTCACCTTTGACGATATAGCGCTCGCTAAACCCCCACATATTCACAAAGCAGCTGAAGACGCCAAAAGGCACCATAAAGAAACCGTATACGAACACCACTTCATTCTGGCTCCAACCACCCAGACTATTGGTATGCATGAAGATGACCAGAATGAAAATAAAGTTGGTCGCTTGAAACAGCAGATCAGACACCACTTCCACCCAGAAATCGGCGCGGTAAGTCAGACGTGTCTTCATATAGTTTTTGATATATTCCACTAATAAGTCCAAGTAATACAACTTCACTCACCCCCCCTGCACGAACAGCCGCTGACGCGACGCGTGATATAGCCAGACAATTGGAATCAGCAGTACTACGAACCAGATGACCTGGATACCCAGCACATTCCAAATGCCCACCCCGTGCACCCGTCCGGTAAATACGGAACCCGGCAGGTAAGTGATGGCTTGAAAGGGCAGAACTTTAAGGATGGAAGATAACCAGTCCGGAAACAGGGTGATCGGAACGATCAAGCCGGAAAAAAGGTCGACCACGACACGCTTCATCCGCATCATACCCTCATTATTCTCGACGAAGAACGCCGATAAGCCCGTTATAATATTGATCTGTGAACTGATCAGGAAGCTGAAAAAGAGCATGACCAGAAATCCGGCCCAAGCTGAAGGTTCTGTCGGTAAATGCACCGGAAACAGCAGAATAGCAATCACCATACCCGGGATCATCAACATCATAAAGCGGAACATGCCTTCGCCAAGCCCCTGCATCATCTTGACCAGCACGTAGTTATACGGCCTGATGAACTGGATTGCGATGCTTCCGTCCCTGATATCTGTGGAAATCTCCCGGTCCAGGTTGTTAAAATAAAACGCCCTAGCCATCCAGGAAACCGCAACATACGTCGTCATCTGGGCACCTGTAAACCCGCCCAAGGATTCCCCGTCCCCATAAATTGCCTTCCAGGTAAAATAGTTCACACCTATATTCAGCGTATAGATCAGAATACCGGAATAATAATTAATACGGTAAGCGAGCATAGTCAGAAACCGGATGCGGATGAAATCGAAATAAGCACCCAGCAGCAGCCTCCATCCTGTTTCCTTAGGTCCGTCTGCGGAAGAACCTCCAGATGATGAATTGGCTGCAGCGGCTTTAAGCTGATCAGACATGGATGACCTCTTTCTCATCCTTAAGCGCAAGAATCTTCTCTTCCGGTTTCTCGGCCGAACCTGATTGATAAATGCTGCGGACGATATCATCCGTATTGGTCTCAATGATTTTGATGTCGGTAATGTCTGCTTGACCCACAACTCGTCCTAGCACATCCGAAACGTTCAGCTCCAGCGGAATCCAAACCTTGGCACCCAGATCATTCTCAGATGTCCAGGTAACCGGCATTTCTTCTGTCCACTGCATAAGCTGCTCAAGTTTAGTTGGAGCCCCGAATTGGAACTGCACCTCACGCCCTGTACCCCAGCGTTGCTTCAGATCCTCCAGGCCCCCATCATAAATGATGCGTCCATCGTCCAGCATAATCACCCGAGAACAGAGCGCTTCAATATCCTGAAGATCATGAGTGGTCAGCAGGATAGTTGTTCCATGCTCGCGGTTCATATCCTTCAAGAACTGGCGGATTTCCGACTTGACCACAATATCCAGTCCAATTGTAGGTTCATCCAGGAACAATATGGACGGATTATGCAGGAGTGCCGCAACCAGCTCACAACGCATCCGCTGCCCCAAACTGAGTTTGCGGACCGGACGGTTCAGCAAATCCTGCAGCTCCAGCCGTTCAACCAGCTCATCCAGCCGTTTCTTAAAATCCAGTTCGGGTACACGATATACCTTGCGGAGCAGCTGGAAGGATTCAATCACACCGATATCCCACCACAATTGGCTGCGCTGTCCGAACACAACACCGATATTCCGCACAAATTTCTCACGTTCCTCATAGGGTATATAGCCTCCCACAGAAAGACTGCCCGAGGTTGGAACCAGAATGCCGGTGAGCATCTTGATCGTCGTGGATTTACCCGCACCATTCTCGCCAATATAGCCGCAAATCTCGCCTTGGGGAATGGAGAAGGAGATATCCTTTACAGCTGTAACCTCGGAATATTCCCGTTTAAACAAATCAGCGAAGGCCCCTTTGAGGCCCTCGCGGTTTTTTTGGACTTTGAAGGTTTTGCGCAAGTCCTGCACTTGAATGGCATTCATATTGTACCTCACTAATCTAAGTATTAGGTTCAGTACCCCATTATAACATCTCTGAATTATTTGGCTACTCGTCCATCAAAAAAATCAGCGTTCGGTACCGCCTCCAGATGGCCGGAACGGGCCACTTTCGTGCGCAAGTATTTCTCATTGAATACGGATACGTCGCCCCATAATGGGATTCGCTTCCCGGTGTTCATCCCGGCTGCCTTGAGGGCTTCCATCTTCTTGGGATTGTTCGTAATCAGAGTAACCGGTTTGCTGCGCAAATGCTGCAAGACGCTGATCGCATCTCTGTAGTCTCTGGAATCATCGGCAAAGCCCAGCTCCAGATTGGCTTCTACAGTATCATATCCTTCTTCCTGGAGAATATATGCCATAGCCTTGCTGAACAGCCCGATCCCTCTTCCTTCATGATTAGCCAGGTAGAACAAGGCCCCTGATCCGTGCTGTGCAATCATCTTCATCGACTGGCGGAGCTGGAAACCGCAATCGCAGCGTTTGCTGCCAAAGATGTCACCCGTATGGCAAATGCTGTGCATCCGGATCAGCGCTTCATCTGAATCCTCAAAATCTCCGTACACCAGCACGCTCGACTGCTGCCCTTCAGCCAGATTCATGGAGGACAGCCGGGAGATCAGCAGTTCCGTTGCTTCTTTGCTGTCACCACCCTGCAATTCCTCGTCCGTGGCTTTCAACCAGCTGTACCATTTGAATGTGACAGTTTCCCCGTCCAGATTCACTGGCAGAGTAATAGGACCAACGAGTATATTAGTGGAATCATCCATGGTAATCCGCTTTATTTTATTTTGTAATATAGATACGATATCTGGTTTGATCATCATTGCACCATCCTAAACATATAGTGTGAATTTTAATATTCCAACTTTATTCCAACCATTTAAGTCGAGTAACTATTTGTAAGTTAGTTTATCATTGTAATATAACTTCGTCAAGTTATAATATATATATAAATATTAATGATTACTTATTGTAAGTTTATGATATAATGAATGCGGAGGTGATCGATATGAACGATTTCGAAATGTGTCCGCGCTTTGAAAAAGCGGTAGATATGCTTAGCAAACGCTGGGTTGCGCTTATAGTATTCGTACTTATGAAAGGTCCCCGCCGTTTTGGTGAAATTGAGAGCTGTCTGTCCAATCTTAGCGGCAAGGTATTATCCGACCGTTTAAAGGAAATGGAGAACGAGGGCATCATCCAGCGCACAGTATATCCTGAAATGCCTGTACGGATTGAATACTCTCTGACCAGCAAAGGAATTGCACTGGCACCCATCCTTGGTGAAATTGGCAACTGGTCCACCGATTGGATCGAGATCGGTGCAAACAAATGACGTCCGGTCTGCATCCAAAATAGCGCCTTGCCGGTTCCATCTACGGAATCCAGCAGGGCGCTATTTGTTGTATCAATTAGTGAAAATACATGTTACAAATCCTTGCGCTGAAACCGCAGCAGTCCTATCGCAAACACCACAACCGTATACAGAACGGCATACACCACAAATGAATCCGAAGGAACGGAATTAAAGTCTAAGAGTGGAAAGGAGCTTGTACTCATATTAACCATCCCTCCCAAATCTTTCAGACTGAAAAGCTCCGCTGTCATTTTTTGCTGCAGTCCGTCTGCCGGTATGAAAAGAGACATGATCCCCGTGAGATTATGCAGTGTATGGATTGCTTCATCCTTCAAGCCTAGCGAACTGCTCATTTTATCGATCATCCCTCCAAGCCAGCCCGCTCCATAGAGCATGGTCATGAAAACCCCGTTCCCAAGTGCCGAGAATAAACCCGACCCAAGCATGGATAAGCTGATGAGCAGCGGAACTAGAGAAGCAAAGAGCAGAAAAGCTTTTATAAGCGCAGCGCTGTCTCTTGGGATAGAAGCATGTGCATCTGCTATCAGCAGAATCGCTGCAAACAAAAGAAAAGCATAGAGAATTCCTAAGGTGACATACCCAAGCCAGCGCCCCAGATACCATTTCCACCGCGGCAATGGGCGAGGCAGTAATGCTTGCATGATCCCCTGTTCCGCTTCTCCCGCAATGGAGGAGAAAGAACTAAAAATAGCCAAAAAGGCAATAACAAAAGCCCCGAAGAAAAACCCCATGGTCAAAATAAAAGTGCCTGTCGTAAAGCTTTCAATCAGGTTACTCCCATTCATAATGCTGGTTGCCCTTCCAGATTCGCTGCTCCCGACAATAGCTGCAACGAACCAGAACGCGATCAGAAAGACAGCAGTCATAACCAGAGTCATGAGCATCACTTTCTTCCGCAGCAGTTCTTTCCAGGTCATTCCCAGTATGGTTCTCATTCCTGCTCCCCCCTATGGCTGAGCCCGGATACCGCATCCAGGAACCATTCTTCCAGTCGTTCTTTTTTACGCGAAACCTCATATAAGGTCAGACCCTGTTCAATCATCAGTGAATTTAACCAGCCCACTTGTTCATCACTCTCGACTTCCGCCTCCAGCCACACCGTGCTTCCTTCGATGGCATAAGACACAAGGATGCCCTCTTCATCCTGATTCCTGTCTACCGCTGCCTGACTGATCTGCAATCCCGTATGATTCTTCAACCAAGACAGCAAAAAAGGCGAAAAGCCGCCCACTTTAAATTGCCAGCTTGTTCGCTTATTTAATATTTCTGAGACTCTGCCGTGCCGCAGGATCTCGCCGTTATTCAGCAGCGCCATCCGGTCGCACAGCACCTCAACATCCTCAAGCAGGTGAGAGTTGAGAAAAATGGTGATGCCCCGCTGCTTTAGCCTTTCCAGTATAGTCCTCACTTCCATACGGCCGATTGGATCAAGTGCCGATGACGGCTCATCCAAAAAAACAAGCTCCGGATCATTCACAAGTGCGCAGGCTAGACCCAACCTCTGTTGCATTCCCTTGGAGTAATGCTTCACACGGTCACGGCCCCGCAGTCCTAATCCTACCTCTTTCAGCAGCTCTGGTATTCTGCGGTCTGCTACAGACTTCTCGATATTGCATAATCGGGCATGGAGTCTAACGACCTCCTCTCCACTCAGCCATTCCTGGTACCGGTAAAGTTCCGGCAGATAACCTATCTTCGACTTGGCTGCAAGAGTTCCAATCGGATGTCCAAAAAGAGCGGCACTTCCACTGGTCGGACGAATTAAGCCTGCCAGCATTTTAACAAAGGTGCTTTTACCGGCACCGTTGGGACCGAGGAAGCCGAAGGCTTCCCCTTTCTCAACAGTAATAGTTACATCTCTGCAGCCGCGTCCGTTACTGTATTCTTTAGTCAGTAATTGCGCTTGGATTGCGGGTACATTCATTGCGTGATCAACTCCTGGAGCTGCTTCATGAATTTCTCTTTGTCTTGATAGAGTGAACCGCCGGAAAAGTCGAACAGCTGCCCATTATTCACCCATGTTGCACTATAAGTAGGCCCATCGCCATACTCCATAGTTTCCATGATAATCTTTATACCGTTCACTTCAATCTGCTCGGTATGATTCCCTTTGATCACAGGCATAGGCAGGTCTCCGGCCAGAATACTGCTCTGCTGCAGACTGGACTTCAGTTCATCCGGGAGAAGCGGGAAATCAATGACAGCCCGCACAGCCTCTTCCACGTTAATTGAAGGATCTACATTCACCACAGGCGTATTCATCTGCATCAGATTCGCCCAGTGATCATCCATAGAAAAATCATAGCTTACGGATTCTGGAACCGATAGCGTGAGCGGCTTGCCGTCAATGGATTCAGGCAACAGCTCTTTCGCCCCCAGACGTGTCAGCGCCTTATTTACCTCATCCACCTTGAGAGTCAGTGTAATTTGCTGTGAGGAGTTTATATATACGCTTTTAACCTTATCAAAAGCTCCACCGGTCAGCGCAGGGTAGCCCAATTTATCCTGCAATGCATTCACTGGCACCATTCCGCTTAACGTACCGGATGAATAGCTGAATGAGCCAAATTTGTTAACAGCTTCATTAATATTGTCTTCCCCGCTGACCTGATAGAACAAATTCCGCAGATCATCTTCATTGACAGCCGTTACTTCCTGCATTCTGAATTGACCCAATATGGCGGCCATGGCCGTATTGCCTACAGGTGTGGCTAGTACGGCTGCAAATATGGCTACGCCCGCTGCAGCAGTTGCCCATTTCCGGCGGCGGTTCATGGCAAACCGCCGTGGCTTCCGGCTATTGGTTTTCGCCTGTGCTCCGGCGGTGTCCGCTGGACTCACTAAAGGCTGCACCTCATTCTTCCTATCACTTGATTCCGCTATGGATGCCGCATGGTCTTCTTCTATGCCAATCTTTTTGACATCCTGCCCCCATGATGCCCATACCGGATTCACCGGCTCAGCAGCAAGCTTATTTTGCAGCTTCGCCCAGGCTTCATTCGTAAGTTGTTTATCGGAATCATATTTCAAAGGATTGGTCATTGGATGGTTCCTCCTAAAAGTTTGATGTTCATTAACTGCCTGGATTCGCTTCGTGCACGAATCAATCGGTCTGAGGGTATGAATTAACCGCCTGCTGTTTCAGCTTATGGGTTGCCCGGTTAAGCAGTGTTCCGACAACCGGAGGATTAACGCCAAGCTGCCCGGCAATCTCCGAATAGCTGTAGCCCGAGTAGCGCAATAGCAGCGCCTGTCTGTCTCTCTCGGGTAGACCATCCAGCCAAGTCCGGACATCCTCCTGGTCCAGCTTGCTGAGTACAGCCTCTTCACCGGAAGGCGGAGCTGCCTCGGCGCTGAACAACAGCTCATGCTTATCCTGGAGCCGACGATCCCTGGCCTTTTTGTTCAAATAGTCATATCCGATCCGGGTGAGCACTCTATGGAGCCAAGCACCCAGCGCATTCGGATCATCCGGCGGGTTGCGGTATAGTCTGAGAAACACATCCTGGGCTAAATCGTCTGCTGCCGACTCATCCCGTACAAGCGCCGCCAACTTCCGCCGCACCACCGGATAGTGTTCATAAAATATAGTTCGAAACATTTCAGTTTCCGGAAATTCCATTGTGTAAATCCTCCTTATCAGCTGCAGCTATAAGTAAGACGAACGCCAAAACGATTTTGTATCAAAGTAAATACAATTATCATAACATTTCTAATTATTTGCAGTTGAAAACGCAGAAAAGCAGTATCTCAATAAGTAGATACAAGACGAATAAACCCCGCCAGAATAGTTCCAGCGAGGTAATGTTTATGTAATCACATTTATGACGTTATCTATCTTGATCTAACAGCACCCTTATATTATTTATCCCCCCGTCCTGCCTTCATGTCTGTTCTATACATTTTTTCTGCTTCTATGGGACTTTCTTTTGCTGTTACATGGTGTGGAATTACCCTGCAAACTTGAACCGGTCCGCCGAATACAGCCGACCTATATTTATCCACATGCTGCTTGGGCAACGGGCGGTTATAATAGCCGGGCACATATTTATTTATCATTTCCTGAAGCACATGAGTGGCTTCGTCCAAATCCGTAATCGGTTCTGCTTGTCCAAAGATCATTACACTCATATAAGCCGTATCTGTTTTGGCAGGTACCGGATCCGTGATGGTTCCGTATGACTCACATACGGTAAAACAAACCTCTGGATTTTCCTTCATGACCTGATTGCGTCTTCCATCCCCGGCCCCATGAAAATAGAGATTCCCCTTCGTCCATACATAATTTAGCGGTACGACATAGGGAAGGCTCCCATCAACCAATCCCAGATACCCCGTTTTCGCTTGCTGTAGGAAACTGTCAATTTTCTCTAGATCCACACATTCTCTGATTTTGTACCGAACCATATCCATTTTTATAATTCTCCCTTCCATTCTTAAAGAGTGCGCAACGACAAAATTGTGAATACCTGTGTTATTACGGTAGTATATCAATGAATGGATTGCTTTAAAACATCCAAACTTTACGGTTATAAACAATCCATAATTAATGTTTTAGGAGAGAATCTTCTTTTTTGGGGGGGATGTTCGATGATGAAAGTAATACGTAATGATAAAAGACCCATTTGGCAACAATTGCTTGATCAAGCTATTCATAATATCACAAACGGAATCTGGGCCCCGGGAGAATTGCTAATTCCCTCCCGCGAACTCGCTCACATGATAGGTGTCTCTCGCTCAACGATACAGATCGTCTATGAAGAGTTGCTAAGTCGAGGCTATACGGTTACATCTCGCAGAGGAGGAACGCGAGTTAGTAAATGGAATCTTTTCACCGAGTCAAGGAAGGAAATAATAACAGATGGCCCCATTCCCCCCTCGCTTCCCTTGTTGAACACAGCGGTTGATCAGCTACATGGCTGGTTCAGAGGCAAAGAACAGTTCAAGGTGGATATTGACTTTAGTCCACACGAACCCTATTTGGATGGGCAATTTCAAAAAAATTGGCGACAATCGCTCATTCATGTATCTGCTGAAATGGATTTATCAAACTGGGCTTACGGTGATCCCTATGGTTTCACACCATTACGTGAGCAAATCCAGCGGTATTTATCACTTGAACGAGGCATTCATATCCAAACCAATCAGATTCTGTTAACCTCTGGAGCTCAGCATAGTATTGACTTAATCGCACAATCGCTTTTAGCCAACGGGGATACTGTCTCAGTAGAAGATCCTGGTTTTCCGGCTGCCTGGATGGCGATGAAATATCGGCGTATGAATGTAGTCCCTGTACCCGTCGATGAATATGGTCTTGTGGTGGAGCGTATTCATCCACAATCCAAACTAATCTTTGTGACACCTTCACACCAATGCGCCGTCGGAGTCGTTATGTCGGAGCCACGCAGGCAACAATTGCTACAAAAGGCCACTAGAGATCAATTGTGGATCATTGAAGACGATTATGATAGTGAATTTCGATATCGTGGAGAGCCGCTTCCAACACTGTTTAGCCAAGCATCTCAGAATACCTTGTACCTGATGAGCTTTTCTAAAATGATTGCTCCAGGCATTCGTATTTCGGCTATTGTTGGATCTGCCAAGGCAATTGCCCAGCTAGCTAAGGTACAAGAGCTGACTTACCGTCATCTGCCGATTATGGATCAGCTAACGCTAACCCACTTCATCAAGAATGGGCATTTTATGCGCCATATGAGAAGAGTCCGAAATGTGTACCGGCGAAGACACGAAGCGATGACCAAGGTTATTATGGCTAGTGGTTTAGGAGAGCGTTTCACACTAAGTGGAGTAGAAACAGGATTGCATATGTTACTAGAAGCTGAAGAATCATACGACGAAGAAACCGTCACAACGGTAGCCCTTCAACAGGGGATACGTATATACCCGCTAGGACCCTATTGTATGGAGAGCAAACGAAGGGGATGGGTATTAGGGTTTGCACAAGTAGATGAAGCATCAATTGAGAAGGGGATTCATTGTCTTGCGAGGTTGATCTTATAGGGCCATCCGTTAGGGATGACCCTTTCTTTGATCTTGTTTTATTCAACAGTGAAAAGGATTGTCGTACCTGCATGTAAAATTTATAACTTTCTTGCCCATAGAATAGCGCGATTTGTAGCTTCAACAATCGGCTCCGGAATCGGTTCAGCAGTATAATTGTGATAGGTACACTCAATGGTAAACCCGGCATCTGATAGCCAATCATAAACTTGCGTTTGCGTGGGAATGTGCTTATACCAACGCTTGGGTAAGATGATCTGCTCACCGCTATTTGTGGTGAGCTCCCAGTGACCAGTTCCGGTACAAATCTGGGTTATAGGGTCATACACGCTCCCATAGCTAACACATTGGCCAGTCGTGCCCAATTCATCTGTCCCTATGAAAGAGCTACTCTCTTTCAGCCTATTGAACCGGGCTGCTGGATCATATTGCAGGTCAAAATCAATATAAAGATGTCCACCTGTGCGAAGCGCGGCCGCAGCATTTTTAATAAGGGTCTTTTGTGCATCTTTGTAATCGATCTCGCATTCAATGTTAATCAGTATATTACCTGCCATGACTACGACATCATAACCGACACCCCATCCGGAAATTACTGCATCAGCTTGATAACAGCGAATATTCGTTAAACCCAACATCTGGCGATAACATCGCAGGAGCATATGTTCATCGGAATCAAGGCCTGTAACGAAATGATTCGCCTTTGCTAGAGGAACACAGATCCTACCATCACCACAGGCAATTTCAAGTATATTCAGTGGTTGATTATCTGTTTGCTCTGTAAGTACTTTCAACAGAAAATCCACGTCGTGAGTTTGGTTTTCAAACTGTTCATACACACTAGCATACCAATGTTTTGCAATAAACTCTCTATTCACAGGTTTACCTCCATTTTTTATAGGAGGGTTAAATTATAGTCACCCTCCAAGAAACAAAGCAGGTGAACAAATCTGTCATATTTAATCATCTAATATCATCCTTTCATCGTTTAATGGAAAGCGGATAAATAAAGAATGTATTTCTCTTTGATTATAACCAGGAAATATTTAACAAACAATGTAAAGATTCTTTATAACTATTCCCATCAGTGGAGAGACTGAACGAGTTCATGAAAGACCGTCACAAAAACATTTTTTCAACTTGCTTTCCCCTCATTTATGATACGGTTCTCCGCGCTGTTTGTAACGCAAGTTTTAAGACCATCCTTATGCGGGATGGCCTCCGCATGATATCACTCCGTTCTTGACAAAGCATTCTCAATCGCTAGACAAGCGGCTCGATTAGTACCTTTTCAGACCTTCGCACAAGGTCCACAGTTTCTTGCCCGCTCTAGCATCAAACTTAGTGTGAATCGGTACAATTTGCTTCTTATCATCGAAGAATACGCCATTTGCGCGCTCTATTTCTTTCGCAGACGCCAGATAAACCCCGATCCCGCATTCTGCTTTGACACGTGCGTTTAAGAGAGGTGCAGCCGCCCTCAAATACCAAGGCGCGTTCCTCGCGAGATTGGATTTCACAAACCCCGGATAAAAAGCGTTGGAGGTCACTCCCGTTCCTTCCAAACGCTTTGCCAATTCGAAAGCAAATAACGTCCTGGCGAACAGCGACTGGCTGCTTGCACGCATCGTGCTATACTGGCGCTCCATTTGAATATCATCGAAGTTAATGACGGGATTCTTCAAAAATCTAGGGTTACCCGACACTGTGATTACGCGTGCAGGTCCGCTTTCTTGGAGGATGTCGAGCAGCCGGTTAGTCAGCAGATAATGACTATGCACATTGACCGCGAACATACGATCAATCCCATCAGTCGTCAATTCCTTCTTAAAATAGACTGCACCACAAGCATTAATAAGCACATGCAATTGATCGTACTTCCGCTTGAAGACGTCGCTGACTTCCCGGATCGATGACTGTAGGGAAAGGTCCGCCGCCAACCAATCTCCCCGGCTGTTGCCTGTGGCTTCCAAAATATCCTTTAATGCAGCTTGTCCACGCTCCGCACTTCTGCTGATGATCACGACCTTGGCGCCAAGTCTGGCTAATCCCGTTGCGATTGCTTTTCCTACTCCGGATGTTCCCCCTGAAATTAAAAACACTCTGTTATCAATATCCGTACGTGTTTCGTTCATCGTCTCTCCCCCTTGTATGCAGCAGCAAAAACTTTCGCGAAGTCTACGAGCTTGACTTTGCCTAGATGGTAGTCGGTGGCGCGGAGACTGGCGTAAAATTCATCGGGGCTCTCACCAGCGCGGCTCATTTGGGCGAAGCGGTTAGCGGTGTCTTCGTGGAAGCCTAGTTTTATCATATTCTCAATGAGGGCCAAGGCAGGGATTTGTTGGTATTTGGCTTCGATACCATTCTCGGCAAGAGCCTTGAGCCAGTCGTTGCCTGTAGCCCAATCGCTAACGACGAATTTCGCACTTTTGCCTGCTGGGGTGTGATCAATCAGGGCGTAAGCGACGTCCGCAATATCAATGGGGCTGACCCAACCGTGCGCGATAATAGCCGAAACTGGACTAAAAAGGGTTTGCATCGTTTTAAGGCTTTGCATGTCGGCAAAAAGATTGCTATAAAAGCCGACAGGACGTATATGAGCAACGTTCACGCCTTCAAGCGAGTTAAGTGCGTCTTCTGCAAAATGATAGCTGTAAAGGATGCCAGCGTTAGGGTTGTCGGCGCCTACTGAGCTGAGGTTGACGACGTTTTTCACACCCGAATTTTGCACGGCGGTCTTATAATTCTCAGAGAGCTCGATTGCGCTCTGCCACATGTCGATGCCGGAGGTTGGATTGATGCCTGAGATCATGAGATAAACAACGTCGCTACCTGTAAAAGCCCGGGTAAGGAAGTCTACGTCCCGGTTTGAGCCTACTGCTGGTTTGGCACCGAGCGCTTCGATGTCGGCGATACGATCACTAGAGCTTGTGATGACTGTGACGTCGTGTCCATCAGCGATGAGGCGTGGAAGGTAGTAACGATTAATATTGCCAAGTGAGCCGAGTACTGTGATTTTCATTGTGCATTCTCCTTCTTTTTGATAAAATAGTGTCACAAACTGACATTTTCAATCATTGTATACCTGCGGGTTTTTTATTGTCAAGAAAAAATGTCAGAAACTGACCATTCTGTTTTCTTCCATTAATCACATGAATAGGAATGATAAAAATGAAAAGCAAAGAAAAATTACAGGCGGCGGCCACCAAATTATTTATGGAAAAAGGCTATGAACACACGACTGTGCAGGAGATTGCAAGTCTTGCGGGTGTGACGGAGCGAACCTTTTTCCGGCAGTTCAAGGACAAGTCGGACGTACTTTTTGACACGAACAATGAGCTGGGGCAGGGAGTTTCGGCTTTTATCACGGATAAATTTGAAGTCGAGCAAAAACCGCTGAAGCTTGCGGTTGAAGGCTTTGTGTCGATTTCCGAGTTTTTCGAGGGCTCGCGGGAGAGGGTGCTTGCGCGGAATCAAATTATTCAAAGCAATTCTGATCTGCAAGAACGGGAGCTGTTGAAGGGGCAGGTGCTCATTGCGTCTGTCACAAACTCATTATCTGCCAAATATGATAGCGATGTGTCGGAGCTTGCCGCGCGATTTGCGGTTGAAATTTTTCACATGGCATTTATTAAATGGATTAATAGCACTGAGAAAGGCCTTGCGGAGCATTTACTCACCGTTTATGAGTTGTATGAGAACTCGTTTTGCTGCGTGGATTGAAAGTTTAAAAAAACTTGACGTTATTGATGATACGGTTCTCCACGATTTATCTTAACCGCCCGATACACCTGCTCATGTGACGGAACATTAAGAACCCGCATAACCATTGGTGTTATGCGGGTTCAGAATTTATATGCGATCATGGAAGACACCATGATGACGATGATGCTTGAAGGAATGCAAATGTTATTTTGGGACTACATTAACGGCTTGGTCAATCTGGTCTTGATCTATCGTTTTTTCACAGGAGTTTCTTGATGTCATCCTTGATTTGCTCCGATTGCGGACCAAATACGATTTGCACCGCACCTTGACCCAATCTCATTACACCCGATGCACCCAGTTGCTTCAGCGCGGCGTCCTTGACTGCTTTCTCATCATTCACAATCAGCCGCAGCCGTGTAATACAGGCATCAATGTTGCGGATGTTGGACGGTCCGCCGATATTCTCCAGGATTTTGACTGCTCTGGAGGATGCGGAGATTTTTGCTCCACTCACATCAGCCTCCAGGATTTCGTCATCAGCATCATCCTCACGCCCTGGTGTTTTCAAATTGAACTTCACAATAACAAAGCGGAACAAAACATAATATAGTACGAAGAACGCAAGTCCGACCGGAAGCAGGACCCAGGCATTGGTGGAAAGCTTTAGATTCGTCAGGTAATCAATCAAACCCGCAGAGAAACTAAATCCAAGTCTTACATCCAGCAAATACATTAAGGCCATGGAAAGACCAGTTAAAAGCGCATGCACCAAGTACAAAAGCGGTGCGACGAACATGAACGAGAACTCCAAAGGTTCGGTAATACCGGTAAGGATAGAGGCGATAGCTGAACCAATAAATATCGAGGCCACCATTTTCTTTTTTTCAGGTTTTGCCGTATGGATAAAGGCCAATGCAGCCCCCGGCAAAGCGAACATCATAATTGGGAAGAAGCCCGTTGTGAACATCCCTGCGCTTTTATCACCTGCAAGGAAACGCCATATATCACCATGGATAACCTCCCCGGCAGCATTTTTGAAATCACCAAGCTGAAACCAGGCAATGGTGTTAATTACGTGATGCAGACCGATGGGAACCAGCAGACGGTTTGCTGTACCGAAGACGAATGCCCCAAAAGCGCCAAGACTTACAACCCAGTTACCGAAATCACTGATTACATCCTGCACCGGACTCCAGATCATACCGATCAAGACAGCCAGGACCATAGTCGATGCAGCTGTTACAATCGGAACAAAACGTTTGCCGGCAAAGAAACCAAGCCAATCGGGCATTTTGACGTTATGATATTTTTTGTACAGGAAAGCTGCCCACGCCCCGGCAAAGATTCCGCCAAGCACGCCCATATCGAGCACAACATCATCCCCGATGAAACCGAAGGTGGCCGGTACAATTCCCAATACTTTCGTAAGTACCATATAGGCAATCAATGCGGACAAGGCAGCTACGGCGTCCCCTGCAAAACCGATAGCAACACCCACCGCAAAAATCAATGCTAAATTCCCAAAGATGGCGCCTGCACCAGCATTCAGAAAGGGGGCAATATACTGATTCAGAAATCCACCAATAGCACTGCCTAAATGTAAGTCCTTTTCATAGTCGAGCAATCCTAAACCTTGCAGAATCGCCGCCGCCGGCAGTGTAGCTACAGGAAGCATCAGTGACTTACCCAATTTTTGCAGAAAAGCTAACATTCCAATCATCCCCTTGTTTCGTATTTTACTTGGCTAACCATGAAGCTATATGCTTTATTACCTGGATGCCACAGTCAGAATAATGACTTTGCCGGCAACAACCGGACCATAATGGTAATCCATTTCAAGATCCGTTTCTCCGTTGCTGGTTACAATGACTGGTGTTATGGTCTGATAGCCTGCCGCCTGTATGAAAGCGATATCAAATTCAATCAGTGTCTGCCCTGCTTTTACTTCATCTCCGCTGTTAACATGACTAGTGAATCCGCTCCCTTTCAGGCTTACGGTATCCATTCCGATATGCAGCAGCAGCTGAAGTCCTGAAGAATGTTCTATTATCACGGCATGACTGGATTTGACCACATGGGCAATTTTTCCGTCAAAAGGGGCCATTAATCTCCCCTCACTAGGTTCTATAGCTATTCCTTTCCCCATATGTCCACCTGCGAAGGTTTCATCCGGGACACCTGATAATGGAACGGCCTGGCCGCTCACCGGAGCATAAATCTACAGCACCTGCACTTCGGTAGGGTTCTTTTCTTTTTTCGATTTCCATTTAGCAAACATTACTTCTCTCTCCTCACTGTTGCTGTTTGTCTAAGGTCTGGAACAAACGCCGCAAATGCATTGCGAGGAAGCAGATTTCTTCTTCCGGAACTTCTGCCCCCAGGGATTCCTGCATGACCTTGCCCATTTTTTGGGCCAGCTTGTATTCCTCTTTGTATTCTTTTTGAATATGCTTCACGAACGGATTGTCGATGAGCGAACCCTGCAGAATCCGTTCAATCGAAAATCTTAGATGAATCATCAGCCGGATATGGTTCATACTGCCATGTGCAAAGGTTATCTGACGTTCTACCCGAATCATATCCAGCAACTCGCTGACGATATTTGAGGCTTTCACCAACTGGCCAATCGGCACATTACTGACCGCAGAATACACGTGATAGGTTAGAAATCCCACTTCGTCTTCTGGAATCTGAACCTGGAACTCCGCGCTGATTTTTTCTGCCGCCCTGTAAGCGATCTCAAATTCCTTGGGAAAGGACATTTTGGTCTCCTGAAGGAACGGGTTGACAATGTCCATTCCGTTCCGGAGACGGTAAATGGTGAACTGGATATGGCTGGGGAGCGCCAAATAGATCTTGTCATTCAACTTGCCAGAAAATTCAAGGGCAATATCCGCAATAATATCATCCGTAATTCTCATCACTTTGGGATCTATATCTTCAAGCAAAATCTGATATTGACTCCATTCCTCACGATCCTCCAGACGGAATAATTTCTCAATCCGCTGGTCATTCGCATCAATGATTCCTGAATCTTTTACCGCAAATCCAATCCCTTTGCCAATAATCACATATTCTTTGCCCTTTCGGCCTCCTTGCACCATTACAACGTTATTGCCGATCACCCGTAGTACCTCAAATTGCTCATTATCCTTGGCCAAGGTCCCCCTCCTTTCCATTCATTGTCAGATTTTTTTGCATCAAAAAGAGCCAAGAAAGACTCAAATGAATGAGATCAATTCTTGGCTCATGCCCTTAAAGGTAACACGCCGCTTGCATATAAATGATCATTTATAAAACCATAATAAATCAAACCTATATTTCCGTCAATGGGTTTTTGAAAAGTCAAATCCATCCAACAATCGGCACATCCGTGTAACCACATCCTTAATCACCACAGGCTTGCTGATAAAATCCGAGGCTCCTGCAGCCAGACATTTCTCACGGTCTTCCTTCATCGTTTTGGCTGAAATCGCGATAATAGGAAGTTCAGGCAACTGTAATTCGTCACGGATAATCGAAAGGGTATCATACCCGTCCAGGTTTGGCATCATGATATCCAGGAGCACAACATCTACTTCAGGGTGTTCTCTGACTATTTGCAGGCATTCGAATCCAGAATGAGCGGTTAGAATATTCATGTCATAGGGCTCCAGCCCTTTTTCCAGGGCATAGATGTTGCGGATATCATCATCTACGATCAGTACAGTTTTCTCATGCAGCTTCAAATATTCTCTTTCGAATGGTGTACTGTCCTTCTTAACAGGTATCTCCTGCCGTACTCCCCATTCCAAAGCAGCGGCTGCCGGGGTGCTCCAGACATCTGAAAAAACGGTATTGAACCCGTCATCTTCTTCACGGCAAGGGAGATACAACGTAAAGGTGCTGCCCGTCCCCTCTTTGCTATCAAGTATTATTGTGCCGCCTAACAATCTGGCAAGCTGAAGGGATATGGACAATCCCAAGCCTGTTCCGCCGAATTTCCGGGCTGTGGAGCCGTCAGCCTGACGGAACGCTTCAAAGATGATCTCCCGGTTCGCTTCCGAGACACCAATACCGCTATCCTTTACGGCAAAAGCGATTACAGGTTCAGCTGTAAGAAACTGTGACTCCGTAAAAGGTTCAACCCGGTGAATGTTCACCTCCACGAAACCCTTCACCGTAAACTTAAAAGCGTTGGAAAGCAGGTTCCTCAGGATTTGATGCAATCTCATTTCGTCTGTAAAGAATAAATCGGGAACATCATCCTGAAGTGTTACCTTGAAGTCTATATTCTTCTGCTCAGCAATTTTGTTGAAATAACCCTTCAGTATGAATGGCAATTCAGTAAGGTTGACGGCATCCCGTTCGACTGTCATTTTGCCTGCTTCTACTTTGGACAAATCCAGAATATCGTTGATCATTGACAGCAACTCACTGCCGGACGAATGAATGACCGCTGCATATCCGAGATCTTCTTCCGACAGGGAATCATTGCGGTTCTCAATAAGCAGTTGTGAAAGAATAAGCATACTATTAAGCGGTGTGCGCAGCTCGTGAGACATATTTGCTAAAAATTCAGATTTGTAGCGGGAACTTAGCTCCAATTGTTCATTATACTTTTCCAGTTGAACTGCAGCATTCTCGGCAACGGCCTTCTGATCCTCCAGCTCCCGGTTTATAGTCAGCAATTCCTGTGTATGATGCTGCAATTCCTCAGTTTGTACCTGCAATTCTTCGGACTGTACCTGAAGCTCCTCAGATTGAATCTGTAGTTCTTCGTTCATCGCTTGAGATTCTTTATACAAATGCTGGATCTCCATACGCGTCAAAACAGAATTCAAGGTGACCCCCAACATTTTCAGCAACTCACCAAACAGCTCAAGATGGTATGGGGCCCATTTGGTAAGTGAAGCCACTTCCAGAACGGCTACAGTTTTGTTCTCGAATAGAACAGGAGCAATAACAGCAAATTGGGGTGCGGATCTTCCGAGCCCGGAGTTAATGCTTATGTAATCCGCTGGTAAATTCTCAATCCGGCTCAGCCTTTTATCAATCGCACACTGGCCAATGAGGCCCTCACCCAGGCGGATGATTGTCTTCCCGCTCCGGAACTCCTGATTCTCCGAACCGGCATAAACATACTTCCGTTCCAATTGATCGTTCTCACCCAGAACATAAATGACTCCGTACTGCATCTCCAGCATAAAGGACAGTCTGTTCACAAATGTCCTGCACACTACTGATAAATCCGTCGTTTCCTGAAGCGCTATAGACATTAAAGATATCTGTTCATTGCTCCAGTGATCCCGCTGCACAGTATCCAGAAGTTCATTTGTTGCTTTCCCCAGATCATAGATTTCATCCAGGGTCTTCACTGTGATCCGCTCGGACATATTTCCTCCGCCTGCAATACTCCGGATCGCCTGAATGACGCTACGGAGTGGATTGACAATACTGGCAGAGATCAGGTAGGTTACAAGAGCTGCTAAGAACGCAACCAGTGTCCAGAGAACATACATAATCTTCAGAAGCTTATTGTTGCTTTCTTTCAAATTGGTAATACGTTCGCTGGTAAGCTTCCGCTCGTTATCCCGGAAGTACTCTAACTGTGAGCGTATGGAATCAACGATCAGCTTGCCGCTGTCATTACGAAAGAAAGCGTTCACCGCCTCATTCTGCCCATTGCGCTTAAGATCAACTACATATTGTCCGGATATCTTGATCCATTGAACAATATTCTCTTGGATATCGTTCAAGTTCAATAGCTGATCCGGATTATCCCTAATCATACTGCTTAATTTAGTGTAATTAATCTTCCACTCTGTAGTCCCGCTATCATAAGGAGCCAAATAGCTGGGGTCTCCAGTAAGGGCATAACCCCGCTGACCGGTCTCCATGTCCAGCACATTTTTTTCAATCTGATAGGTAAGCTCATGCAAAATCATATCATGATCGCTCAGAAAAACAGTTTCTTTCTCCAAGGCGCTAATCCTACCGGATACAACCAGCAGAAACAATCCCAGCATTAACAGGATCATGGCGTAACCGAGAGCAATTTTCCCGCGGATCTTCAGCTGTAAACCTCGCTTATCATGCAATGGTCCACCCTCCATCTGGAATTCCAATATATAATTCATTTACACAAGTTATTCTATAATTGTAAATGCTGGCAAATCAGATAACAAGGGTCCATTTGCATTATAATGCTGTTATAGAAAACTTTCGCTCCTAGGCAGCCTGTCCTTTAATTGTCTTACGTTGGCTTCCAGCTTCAAGATCACATCTTCCAGGTCCATCGGATCAATCCCCCGGATGACCGGTGCGGGTGCCGGAACAGCTTCAGCCTTTTGGGCTTTGTCCTTCATTTCGCGAAGCTCTATCTGCTGCTCCTGCCATTTATCCATCAAATCAGCTATTGTAGCATAGAAGCGCTCATAATCCTTGATCACGCTATCCAGAAACGTGTCTACCTCTTCGGCATCATAGCCGCGAAGCTTCATACTGAATTCTTTCTCATGTATGGTGAGTGCGTCGAGTGTAATGCCTAGTTGGCTGAACAGCTTTCTCTGCTTATCCAGTCTGCGTTTCATGTGTTCATCCATGTTAGTTACCTCCAAGTATATAGCGTTTCATCTGGCAGTAATCATTATAACAGGGTAACAGCAACCTGGAAATATCACTTAGGTTGTAGTTCTTAAGATTAAAATCTAATCCCTTGAAGATTAGAAATTATCCGAAACAGCTTTGTTCAAAATCCCTAGACAGCGGTCAAGATCCGTCTTGACCTGCTTCTTATACAATCTGGCTTTTTCCTCTCCATCCGTGGTGAAATGATACAGGACGATCTCTTGGAAGTCCACCTTGGGATCATTGCCTTTCAACTGCTTGGTCCGGTATAGAATCCCTTGCTGGACCAGTTCATGCAGTGCCCGGTAGATTTCACTCTGAGGAGGGGAATAGCCATGCGTTTTGAAATCTCTCCGCAAATCCTCAAGCATCTGATAGCCATACCCCTTATGTTGCTCAACCATTGTAATCAGATATACCTTGATAAAAGCCCTTTGGGCAATCATAAACGCCATGGGACACCTCCTAATGATGTGTTTCCTTATCTTTCCTGCACAACTTCAGTATAAACACTATTTCCCTGATTTCACAATAAGAAAATCAGAGAGAATCCCCTTCCTTGAAACCTTTTTTAGGATCTAAATACCGCAATTAGTTCGAGTAAAATCGTTGAATCTAGAGTGTGTGATTCTTTTAGTTTATCTATTATGAATTTTTCATATGATGAAATAAAGTTTATAGGAGGCTTCTAGATATCATTATCCAATAGTCGGGACAACCCGTTCGCTGTATTCAACCGATTTCATTTTCTAAAAACAAAAAGACCGCACCTCAGATATTTTCTGAAATGCAGTCTTTTGAATTTATTATAACTCTATTCTTCGCCCATAGGCTTCAATACAGCTTCTCGCAGCCTTGCTGGCCTACATCCGGTTGCCGTTGTAACGGTCCGGGTCGACATCCGCGTTCATGGAACCTCTGTTGCCCATGGAATTACCTACTGTCGTATCATCCCTTATAACATCAGGGTTTGTTGCTCCCCGGTCCGTAATGGGATCATTCAGCGTACCATCGCCATACAAGCTGTTATATCTGCTGGCATTCAAGGAACGGTTGCCCGTGAATACGCTGTGGATATCGCGTCCGCGTCCATTATCATCCACCAGGACGAGGATTTTTCCGCTGTCCACGTAGCTTTCATATTCTTTGGCTTCATCCTCAGGAATACCCAGTCCTATTAATCCTCCAACGAGACCGCCCGCACCTGCGCCGATGGCTGCGCCTGTAAGAGTAGCCACTATAGGGCCTGCCGCCAGAATAGGACCTATCCCCGGAATGGCCAGTGCCCCGATTCCTGCAAGCAGTCCGGTAATCCCCCCAACTACTCCTCCGGTTGCGGCACCGGTGGCTACGCCTTCTGGTGCCATAGTTCCTGTATCATCCGATATATTTTTGAGTTCATTCCGGTCACGTGTGATCACTGAGATTTCGTCATTACTTACACCCTGTCGCTGCAGCTCTTCAATTGCTCTGGTCGCTTCTTGTTCTGTGTTGAATACACCTATGATTTTGTCGGTCACTTGAAGCCCTCCTTCGTAATTGTCGTTCGCTACATTATTACCCGATCATATACATCCCAAACAGGGTGTAAGCATTTTCAGTGAAATGATGATGTAAGCAAGGAAGAACGTTTATTTTGAAGGGCGTGTACGGTTTGTAGGGACTGCCTGCAGCGGATCATCCGGCCAGTAGTGCTTGGGGTAGCGTCCTTTGAGATCCTTTTTGACTTCAAAATAGGTGCTGCGCCAAAAACTGGCGAGGTCCGCCGTCACCTGCACGGGTCTCCTTGCCGGAGAAAGCAGATGCAGCAGTACCGCAACCTTGCCTCCCCCGATCCTTGGTGTATCTACTTGGCCGAACAACTCCTGAAGCCTGACCGCAAGCACCGGTGCCTCTGGGTTACTGTAATCCACCGGAATCCGTGAACCGCTGGGGACGGTAATATGCGTTGGGGCTTCCTTGTCTAGCATCTGACGGCTGCTCCAATCCAGCAGTCCCTCCAGCGCTCTGGATACAGGCACCCGCTGCAGGTCGCGGAGATTGCGCATCCCCTGAATAAACGGCTGAAGCCATTCCTTGAGGGAGGACAGCAGGGCTTCTTCCGAACCATCCGGAAAATCTGCCCGCAGCCTATGCAGGAATACCATCCTTTGTCTCAGCTGAACCGTGCCTTTGTCCCAGGGCAGCAGTTCGAGCCCCCTGCCTTCAATGACGCGAAGCAGTACCTCCTCTGCCTCTTCTGCTGTTGGTCTTTCATGCGAGGTTTCCTTCAGGATCAATGCACCCAGCAGGGTCCGCCGGCGCGCCTGTACACTTCCGCTATCATTATCCCAATAGACTTCGCGCTCATCTATCATATTGTTCTTGTGATGCTTCAGCAAATCTGCTTCAGGCAGCTCTGCGGCCAGCATAATCCGGCTCTGGCCGGCGCGGTCATCAATGCCGGCCGCTACAATATAGGGCGAACGCGTTAGCGGCTGCCCTTCTCTCATGGCCGCCCCCCGGCCACCCGAGAGCAGAAACGCGCCATCGCCGCGTTTTTGCCCAATGCGGTCGGGGTAGGCGAACGACAACAGCAGCCCGGTGAGGCTGATGTTGTCCGGCAGTGCACCCGGCGCGGCCTTCAGCTGCGCCAGGAAGCTCCGGCTCTCGCGCTGCACCGCGCGCAGAGCTGCCGGGTCCGCTCCGCCGCTGTCCGCAGCGGAGCGCTCGAACCTCAGCAGCGCCTCCACGCGCAGCGTGAGGTCGCTGTCCATTGCCGCGGGACCCCGCCAGAGGTCCCGCTCCTGGAGCAGCGCCGCCAGCCGGCAGGCGAGCGGCGCTGCTCCCAGCTCTGCCGCGCGCAGCAGCATGTGCGCGACGCGGGGGTGCGCGCCGAGCGCGGCCATGCTGCGGCCGTGCGGCGTAATGGCGCCGCCGGCGTCCAGCGCGCCGAGCTGGCGCAGCAGCGCTGTGCCCTGCGCGTAAGGCGCAGCAGGCGGCGCGTCCAGCCAGAGCAGCGCCGCCGGGGAAGGCGCTCCCCATAGCGCCAGCTCCAGAGCCAGCTGCGCCAGGTCGGTCTCCATGATCTCCGGTACATTGTCATCCGGAAGACGGGCATGCTCCTCCTGGCTCCACAGCCGGTAGCATACTCCCGGCGCGGTGCGTCCCGCACGGCCCCGCCGCTGGTCAGCCGAAGCCTTGGAGACCGGCACCGTAGTCAGCCGGGGCATGCCCGTGCGCGGCGAGAACACCTGAGTCCGCCGCAGCCCCGTATCGATCACCGTGCGTACCCCTTCGATCGTCAAGCTGGTTTCAGCAATCGAAGTCGCCAGAACTACTTTACGTTCTCCGGGTACTGAGGCTGCCACCGCGGCATCCTGCTGCGCCTGTGGCAGCTGCCCATAGAGTGGACGAAGCACTGTTCCAGGAGGGAGAGCAACATTTTGCAGTTCACGCTCGGTGCGGCGGATTTCCGCCTCCCCAGGCAGGAAGACCAGCACATCTCCAGGCTGCTCGGCAAGTGCACGGCGGACAGCGGCTGCAGCTCCCTGCTCCAGCTGCCTGTCTCCGGGGCCTGGCAGATAGACCGTTTCCACCGGAAAGGTCCGGCCCGGACAATCCACAATAGGCACACCTCCGAGCAGAGCCGATACCTTGTCGCCGTCCAGTGTTGCCGACATGATCAGAATCCGCAGATCCTCGCGGAGCACAGCCTGTGCTTCCAGTGTTAACGCCAGTCCCAGATCTGCATGAAGGCTGCGCTCATGAAATTCATCAAAGATCACAAGCCCTACATCGCCTAGCGACGGATCGCTTTGCAGCATTCGGGTCAATACTCCTTCTGTGACCACGACAATACGGGTGTTTTTGCCTACTTTTGTGTCATTGCGCATACGGTAGCCTACCGTTTGTCCGACACTTTCGCCCATGGAGGATGCCATGTAGCTCGCTGCCGACCGGGCGGCCAACCTTCTGGGCTCCAGCATAAGTATGGTTTTTCCGGCCAGCCAAACCTCTTCCAAAAAAGCCGGCGGCGTACCGGTTGTCTTCCCCGCGCCAGGCTCGGCTAGCAGAACGGCAGCGGTTGAAGTGTTCAATATGGTTTTCAGCTCAGGGAGCACCTGCGCAATGGGAAGCTGTCTCATCGAATCTCTCCATGTATTCTTATTGTCTAGTATTCCTAATATGATGGGCGAAACCCTAGTAAATTTCAAGCTCTCTGCATACAAAAAAGAGCTACCCTGCCCTTTCGGCCGGATAACTCGATTCAATTATTCTTCCCGCGTCAGTTGCTCCTGAATCTTGTCTCCATAGTCGGAGAACGCGCTGCTGTTCCCGAATCCGCGCTGCCCCATCAGCTCCTGAAGGCGGAGTCGTTTCAGCGTCAGTTGGGATTTAAGCTCTTTTCGTTCGCCATCCTCGGTGTTTCCATTGCTGTGACATGCCGCGAGCAGCTTCTCCAGAGTTACACATTCCTTGCGCAGCGTGACTTCTTCCGGGAGCAGACCGGCGTTCTTCATGATTTTGAAGGACATCCGCAAATCCTCCGGCACCCCGGACAGATCCTCCAGCTGAAGAGGTTTGCCGTGCCCCGGCAGATCCTCGAACTCACCACTACGCATAGCTTCCTGTATCCTCTGTTCCGCAAGCCAAGATAATATCGTCATATCCACTCTCCCTCCTCTGCTGCAAGGCCCCAATCAAGCTATCAGGCCGATGTGCTGCCGTTTGCCTATAGTTTAGCATAGGGGATGAGTGAAATCACCCGTTCACTATTTCTGTTTTAGATAACCGCGTTCTCCGTAAGGTGACAGCTTCTCCAGCCATTTGCTCTCCAAATCGGGCAATTGTTTGCGGTATTTGGAGAGTTCGGTTACCTCTGCCACAAAATCCTCTTCAGGCTTAATCTGCTCCAGAATCTCAAAAACAAATGCTTTCTCTCCGAATGCCTTCCAATCTGCCTGAAGCTCTTTATTGTCATGATTTCCGATGTCCAGCATGAACTTATGCTTATTCCAGACTCCATCCAGATTAATGCTGCTGCCTACAAAGGCCTTATCATTTAAGGTGTTGACGATTCGGTATACTCCCATCGGCCGGTGGGAATGCGCGTAGTTATAGGCTAATTCTTTACGTTTTGACTTTTCCATGTTTGCTGTTCTCTCCTTCATCTATAAACTAACCCAGTAGCTGCTTCCATCTGGCTCACGGTCCAGCAGCCCATAATCAATCAAATACCGCCGGAGCGTAACATAATCCGCAAAAGCCTCCTTCAGGATGGCGTTAACCTCATTCTCTGTATATTGGCGTCCGGTTTCAAAACGCTTAATCAGCTGGCGGAGAATTGCTGCTTTTCGCTTCTGCTTCTTGGGAAACTCCGAGATTGGACCTTCCAATCCCTCTTTAAAGTAGGTATTCAGGATTTCGGTATTCTCCTCCTCCGTAATGGCAAACCGTTCGTCAACCATGGCGGCGGAACGCGGGATACTGACAAAAGGCGAGGATGCCCCCGGCTTTTCTTCCACAAGCTCCATTACAGCGAGAAACAGCTTCGCCTGCTTCACCTTTTCCCGCAGAGTAAACCGGTGATTGCGCACGGTAGAGGTACTGCCAATGCCCAGTTCCTTGGCTGCTTCTCCATCACTCAAGCTGTGCCGAAAAGCATTCAGCAGCCCCTTCTGCAGCTCCGTTAATCCGGTAAGCTTCTTGTCCAGTCCCAGCAACCAGTGAAACATCCCTCCATGTGCCTGTTCCACATGAAGTGCTGCATATTTGCCGGCTTCATAATATTGACTCTCTTTCTTATAGATCAAGCCCTTCTCAAATTCCTCTCCACAGACCAGACAAGTATAGTAACCTGAATGCTCCCGCATCTCAAAAAGATATCCCTGCTTCAGCTCACTAATAGAGGCATTCCAGAATTTTTCCGAAATACTAACCGATTCATTACCTTCCGCCAACCCGATCACCCATTTCCGCCTTAATATATAGACATATTATCATTTTGTTTGTTATTTTACAATCATCTAATTACATTGTTTATAAAATGCCAAAAAAACTGCCCTAGCCATTGGCATTGTTCATCTACGTTCCACTCATCTCACCGGACAGCAGCTAAGAAATGTTAAGATTTCCGTTAGATTTCCTTAAGTAATTAGTTAGATCGCAGCGGATATTTTCGCCTACACTTATGGAGTCGTATCCAGTTTTATTACAAGGGGGAGTTTTATATGGAAAAGTTAAAAACTTATGCTTTTGGTCGGCCTGTAATGTTTTCAATTATTATGATTGTTGTGACGATTGCCCTTACGTCCATACCTTTAGATCCTTTGTTTGTATCTCTGTTAGGTCAGAAATCTAGTGAATATGCAACAGGTATAATTGAACAGGTACTGGTTAGTTTTGCAATAATATGGCTTCTGAAACGGTGGGGGTTATTGAAGAGTGCAGGATTCATCCGTCCGAGTTGGAAGGGATTATGGATTTACTGGCCAATGATTTTGTTAACATTACTTAATGGGTCAGATTTTATTTTTGGCAATATTGTTATAGATACCTCAAGACCGGCCGTAATTGGATTGTTCATCTTAACTTATCTGTCCACGGGGTTATTTGAAGAGGTGCTGTGCCGCGGTGCTGTATTGTCAGTAATGCTGCGTAAATGGGGAGTAACCCGAAGAGGTTGTTATGCTGCGGTAATCATATCCAGTGTATTGTTTGGTTCCGCACATATCATCCACTTTTTTCTTCATCATTCTTCATTGCTTGCTACGTTAACACAAATGACTTATGGAATATTCATCGGTGTGTATTTTGCAGCCTGTGTTATCAGGAATAAAAGCATTTTTCCAGCAATGATTGCTCATGGTGTATTTGATATCTTTGGCAGCCTTCAAGAAATTACGGTTGGCGGAGGTCTGAACAAAACCTACCTCACTATGACTGTCAGTAACTCCTTAATCTCAATTCTAATCTTTCTGCCCTTATTTATTTATGGACTTGTTATCATCCGAAAAGTAACACCTTCTGAAAATCACGGATCTATTGCATAGAGTTAACTTTTGCCTACAGCTATAATGGACAAATACATGGATGTATATCCACGTGAGTTAAGGCAGCCTCTAACCAGAATTATGTTGTGATGAAATAATAACTTTAATTGGGCGGTGAAAAGGAAATGAAAGAAAGAATTGTATTATCCCTGGCTACTTTAGACGATGTAGAATTCATTGTTGATAAAAAAACTTGTACTTCCTTATGGTCTTTCGAAGATTTTATTTCATCCGATAAGGAAGCAGTTAGAACGAATGTAATAGAGAAAATTAATAGTGATTGGTATAAGCAATACATAATAAAGCTTGATGATCCAGAAAGAACAGCTATAGGAGAATTGCATATTCATTGGTATGTAAAAGAGCGTGAAAGTTGGGAATTGGGTTATTGTATTTTCCCTGAATATCGAGGGCAAGGATTTTCTGTTGAAGCTGCAAAAATAGCGTTGAAGTATGCTTTTGAAGATTGGAATGCGCATAAAGTCGTTGCCATGTGTAATGAATTCAATACCGCTTCATACAAGGTGTTGGAAAGGTTAGGAATGGTCAGAGAAGGTATATTCAGAGAAGAATTACACTGGCAAGGTAAATGGGTAAATCAATTCTTCTACTGTATACTTGACAGTGATTATCGAAAATGAATATCTGAATTCACTTCACTAATCGACTGCCGGATATTTATATAAAATAATTGACGTCTTATTATTCCATCAAGCGAAGGTCTATATGTTGAATGGAAAATCAATGAAGGCTTGAATTCTAACGGAGAACAGTGAAGGACTTCAAGTGCATAACTCATGAATGAACATATTCATCACAGAGCGTTATTTGAAAGGGATCTACTATGGAGCAATATAGTATTCTACTTATTGATGATGAACAGGAAATTGTTGAGTTAATTGAGATTTATCTTGTCAATGAAGGGTATCGGGTATTAACAGCCTTTGATGGAACTGAGGGCCTTAACATTCTGAACCATCAGACAGTAGATCTGGTTGTGCTCGATATTATGATGCCAGGAATGGATGGAATGGAGACCTGCAGAAGGATTAGGCAGACCATGAACTTACCTATTATTATGCTAAGCGCCAAATCACAGGATATGGACAAGATTCTTGGGCTTGGACTGGGTGCAGATGATTACTTATCCAAACCCTTTAATCCAATGGAGCTGATTGCACGGATCAAATCACAGTTAAGACGTTATAACATTTTAAATGTACCGGGCCAACAAAAGAATGAGGACAGTGTCATTCATATCAAAGGTTTAGTGATCAATAAAAATAATCATTCCGTCTCTACTGACCACGGTGAGATCAATTTAACCCCAACGGAATATGAAATACTATTATTGCTCGCCAGTAGTCCCGGCACTGTGTTTAGTGCGGAACAAATATTTGAAGCGATATGGAAAGAAAAATATTTTGAATCTAATAATACGATCATGGTTCATATTTGGAGACTTAGGGAGAAAGTTGAGAAAACGCCAAAAACACCTGATATCATTGAAACCGTATGGGGAGTTGGCTACAAAATTGAAAAATAAACGGGGCACCATACGCTATAAGTTGATACTAGTTTTTTTCACTAGTGCTGCTTTGACCGGTTTATGTATGCTTTTGATATTTATGGCCCTAATTGTGGCCTCCAAAAACCACCCCTTCGCGGTATTTTTCATGCAGCATTTAATTATATTTTCCCTGCTATTATTTGTCGTTCTTATCTTGCTGATGATTGGATTTCTTCTTCTGATGACCAGAGGGAGCATCGCATATCTCGAAGATATCACGAAAACACTGGAAACCATCTCTAAAGGTAATTTAGAAGTCAACATTCCGGTAAAAAGCTCTGACGAGCTTGGAAAATTGGCCACCACCGTCAATAGCATGGTCTATAAACTAAAGATTTTGATGGAAGAAGAAAAAAGCTGGGAAAACACAAAAAATGATTTGATCACAAATTTATCGCATGACTTAAGAACACCGTTGACCTCTATCCTTGGGTATATGGAATTGATTGCGGATGTCAAATACACGGATGAAGAAAGCTTAAGGCACTATGCAGGTATAGCCTTCCAAAAATGTAATGAACTCAAGGTTCTGATTGACAATCTTTTTGAATATTCAAAGCTCACGAATTCGGAATTAACCATCAATAAGAGCTTGCTCAATCTAGGAGAACTTTTGGAGCAAGTGATTCTTGGATTTATTCCTGCACTTACAGAGGCGGAGATGGAGTATAGACTATTTTACAGCAATGAAAAAATCATGATTAATGCAGACCCGATTCTATTGGTACGGGTATTTGATAACCTTATTAGTAATGCTATCAAGTATGGAAGCGAAGGAAAATACCTTGATATCGAGTTAAGTAAAGCTGATCATGAAGCGCTCGTACGTATTATTAACTATGGGGAACCGATACTGGATGAGGATTTACCCTTTGTATTTGAAAGATTTTATACAGCTGATAAATCACGCTTTGGACAGACCAATGGATCAGGTCTGGGGCTTGCTATCGTAAAGAGCATTATTGAGCTGCATGACGGTACAGTTACTGTACACAACCTGGATCACAGAACCGCTTTTGAAATTAGATTAAGAATAGAGGCATAATACAAAAAGAGCCTAATCCATGGTCCACCACCGGATAAGACTCTTTTGTTCTCAGGGATTCTGTATCCTACTGTGTGAGTATATCAGGAGAGCAATGATTCTGCGCCATCAATCACAATCTGTGCTCCCGTGATATGAATCGAGTCATCCGAGGCGAGAAAAGACACCAGGTCCGCCACATTTTCCGGTTTACCCGGCCCATCAGCAAGTGGCTGCGCACCTTCCGGGAACTCAATCGGGATCACAATGGCCTCTACATCTTCATTAAATTCCGTGCTTTCATCAATATTCGTCGAGATGGCTCCCGGACAGATGACGTTGACACGGATTTTGAACTTCGCCAGCTCCAGAGCAGCCATCTTGGCAAAAGCAACCTGCCCCGCTTTGGTAGTACTATAGGGTGACCAGCCAAAGCTGGCAAAACGGCTGTTGCCGTTGATGGAGCTCGTAATGATGATGCTGCCTTTGCCTTTTTCTTTCAGATGTGGAATGCTGTATTTCAGCGTAAGAAAGGTTCCCGTCAGATTCACGGATATCGTACGCTCCCAATCATCCAGGCTCAGCTCTTCGATAGGGCCTACCGCTCCATTGATTCCGGCATTGGCAAAAACAATATCCAGTCCGCCGAAATGCTCCACCGTCTTGCGTACTGCCTCTTCCATGCGCCCTGCATCCGAAGTATCGACATCGATAGCGAGTGCACAGTCCTTGCGTTGTTTGTTCAGCTTCTGCTCCAGGACGGAGGTACGTTCATTCACCAGGTCAAACAAGGCTACATTTGCACCTTCACGGGCCATCTGAATCGCCGTCGCTCTGCCGATCCCAGAGCCCGCGCCTGTAATTATGGCTGTTTTACCGAGGAAACGCTGCTTTTTTGCTATATTCGGGCTCATATGTACACTCCCTTTCCAATTCGTCCAACTTAGTGGCTCTGTTTCAAGATTACCCAAATGGGCCTTGATTATAATCATTTCATGCAAAATTCGCACAAACTTGTTGCAACATGCTCACTGCAAGTACAAACAACCCCCTATTCACTACCTGTTAGACATATCCCAAAAAGGGCAAAAGAAATGGGTGAACTGCCCGGGTGTAATCAAAAAAAGCCCCGCTGCCGCAGGGCTCTCCTCACTCCTTCAATTCTCCAGCTTACGCACATCCACCTTCACCGTCAACGTACCGGATACACCGCGGTATACTCCTTTTACCGGTACGATATCCTTGTAATCCCGGCCGTGTCCCAGCTTGATATACCGCCAGTTCACTTCCACATTATTCGTAGGATCAAAGCCCAGCCATCCCGTTCCGGGGATATGTGTCTCCACCCAGGCATGCGAAGCCTGCTCGAAATCGGCATTGCCTCCCTGAAGGTCACCAACAAAATGATACCCGCTAACATACCGTGAAGGCAGCCCGACACTACGGCAGACCGCGATCATCAGATGAGCATAATCCTGACACACACCTCGTTTGAGAGTTAATGCTTTTTTAACAGTTGTATTGACACTGGTCGCTTCAGGATCATACGTAAACTGTTCGTAGATCGTCGACGACAGCTTTTTGGTCCATTCGTACATATCTTCTGCTTCATCAAAGGGATGCTGTGACGCAAACTCAACAAGCTCTGGTGTTACTTCGGTATATCGGGTAGGCAAAATGAACTCCACATACCGGTTCTGGAACTGATCGTCGTTGAGCAGCTTCACCTGATCCTCCAACGGAATATGCGGCAGATCGGCACCCTGCTCCTTATCCAGTGTAACTACGGTGGCTTTAGTATGAATCACCATCTCCCTATGAGGCTTATTCACTGAATAGGCATGCACACGGTTGCCGAAAAAATCCTCATAGGTAAGCAGATTCGCTGGTGGAAACACTTCTACCTCATGATGATAACAGGACTGACGGTAATTGGTCCGCGGCGTTAGACGGATTTCATTGACACTGTCCGTAACCGGCTCCGGGTAGCTGTATGTGGTTGTATGATGGATCTGAATTTTCATGCAGAAACTCCTTCACGGCGAAAAAAGGCGCCTTCCATCGTTTTACCGAGCTTCTGGCAAGAGATCATCAGCGATTGCAATACATCCTCTACGAGATCGCCGGACATCTCTTCCTTCTCCATGTAGTCAAGCTCTGCCTTGATCTTGCCAGCCTGCCGGATCACCCGCTCGTGACCGGAGCCCTTCTCTGAAGTATCCAGCTCAAGTTTGGCCAAATGCTCCTCCAGCTTGTGGAACGAAAAACGGATCGAACGGGGGAAATACGCATTTACAATCAAAAACTCCAATATGCTCTCCGGGGACATCGCATCGGCGTAATAGCGTCGGAAGGCTTGATACCCGCTCACTGATTTGAGGACCGCCTGTAGCTGTGTATAAATAGCATTGATATCTTTGGACTTACAGGATACCGTAACAGCCTGCAGAATGCGGGTCGTATTCTCCGCCCGCTCCAGGAAGCGTCCGCTCTCAATGAAGCGCCACTCATTGGCTCTCAGCATAACGGATTGCTCCGCACCGAGGAACATGGCCGCACGCGCTTTGACATGCTGATAGAACTGATGGGGTCCGGCCATTATATCTGCAAGGGATTGTTCCCCGAGCCACAGGTTGAAGCTGTTGACAATATCCCACAACTCACTGGGAAGATGCTGTCTCAGCGTCCGCAAGTTATTTCTCGCCTGGTGAACACAAGAGAATATTGAATTGGAATTGCCAAGGTCCAGTGTAATGAAGGACAAGACATCCTGCTCGCAATAGCTGTCAAATTGCTGCTGGTATTCATTTCTGACACCCAGCGCATCGATCAGCCGTGACCATTTATGTCCTTCAGCCTGGAAGTCCTCTTCCTGTTGTATATGATAATGCACATCGATCAGCCGGGCATGATTCTCCGCCCGCTCCATATACCGGCCAATCCAAAACAAAGCCTCCGCATTGCGATTCAGCATCGTTGCCACTCCTTCATTTAACGTATTGACGCCGCATTTTGTTAATTCTGAAGCGTTATGCTGTATACACTAAGCCATTACCCAAGTATCCTTCACGCCGCCACCCTGTGACGAATTCACCACCAGCGAGCCTTCCTTCATGGCTACCCGTGTCAGACCACCAGGAATAACATGCGGTTTGCGGTCGGCACCCATGAGCACAAAAGCCCTCAAGTCAATATGTCTAGGCGTCATACAGCCACCTGATAGCACTGGAGCTCTAGATAGTGACATAATCGGCTGGGCGACATACCGGGCCGGATCGGCAAGAATCTTGAGACGGAAATCAGCAAGCCCATCCTTGGTCGCTTCACTGCCAATCAGCATCCCGTATCCTCCGGACAAGGAGGTTTCCTTCACAACCATCTCATGCAGATTATCCAGCACGTACTGGCGCTCCTGTGCACGGGACAGCAGATAAGTAGGCACATTTCCCAGGATCGGTTCTTCGTTCAGATAATACCGGATCATATCCGGTACGTATACATACATCGCTTTATCATCAGCTACTCCGGTTCCCGGTGCATTGGCTATGGCAATATTCCCTGCCCGGTAGGCGTTCATCAGCCCGGCAACACCCAGGAGTGAATTCGGCTGAAACGCCAGCGGATCTATGAAATCATCGTCTAATCTGCGGTACAGAACATCCACACGCCTGAGACCGTTCATTTCCTTCAAATACACCTTATGGTCCTGGGCAACCAAATCCCTGCCTTCCACCAGGTATATTCCCATTTGCTGGGCTAGAAAAGCATGCTCGTAGTAAGCTGAATTGTATTCGCCCGGAGTTAGCAGAGCAATGACCGGGTCCTTCGTCTTAGACGGTGAGAGGCTGCGCAGCACGGACAGAAACCGGTTCAAACTGTGGTCGACATCACGGATGGAGCTGGCAAAAGACAATTCGGGAAACAGCTGATTCATCAGGGATCTGCCTTTAAATAGGTAGGAAAATCCTGAGGGCGTCCGCAAATTGTCTTCAAGCACGTAATATTCACCATCATGATGACGGATCAGATCGATTCCCGAAGTAGTAACGTAAGCCCCGCCGGGTACCCGCATGCCGGACATCTCCGGCCGGAAATAGCAGTTCGAGATGATCATACGTCTCGGAACGATTCCGTCTTTGACAATGTACTGCTCATGATAGATATCATGAATGAACAGATTCAACGCCGTAATACGCTGAACGATACCGGCTTCAAGTCTTTCCCACTCCAGTTTGGGGATAATCCGCGGAATCATATCAAAGGGAATCGTACGCTCCATGGGATGATCCTGTGCAGGATTGTACAGTGTAAAGGTAATTCCCTCTTCCATCATCCGACGCTGCATGAGATTCTGTTTGCCCTGCAGCTCTTCGGGGCTCATCCCGGAAAACATGCGGTTCACATGTTTGTAATGCGGACGGACGCTCCGTTCATCGGCATACATTTCATCATAAAAATGTTGCAGCGGATACGGAGACAGTCCGGGCAGAGGATTAAGTTTGGACATGAGCCCGACTCCTTTCGGATCAATATAATGTGTAATGTTTGTTGACAAGCCGGCCTATTTTTTGAAAGTTTAAGAGATGTAAATATTGAAATACACCTTAATAATACGTAAACGCTAATGTTCATGTCAATATATATAACAGCGGGATGGAGTTAATAACCCACCTTGGCAATTGTGGAATCGCTTCCTTTCTCAAGGGAGTGCTGATCAGGGGTATGAGTATATAGGAATACATAGAATTGTATGCGGGAGAGTTGACAAGCAGTACTATTATGAATTTTTCATGTGTTGAATTTTTACAATTATAACCACAAAAAAAGAGCAGCTGTTGCTTCTATTCAAAGCACAGCCGCTCATAGCGCCAAGTCTCGTATTATTTTATAGGGTCCCGGTTTATTCCTGCTCTTCGTTAAGGTCCTCTTCAGCAATCATTCCGGCAAAGAGGGCGTGTACGAATTGGGTAGAATCAAATGGCTGCAAGTCCTCCATCTTCTCTCCCAGTCCCACAAGCTTAACAGGCAAGTTCATTTCTTGACGGATAGCGACAACAATCCCGCCTTTGGCTGTTCCGTCCAACTTGGTAAGAACGAGACCGGTTACACCGCTCTTTTCTCCAAAAAGCTTGGCCTGAGTTAATGCATTCTGCCCGGTAGTAGCGTCCAGCACCATCAACACCTCATGCGGGGCGCTCGGAATCTCCCGCTGGATGACACGGAAAATTTTATTGAGCTCTTCCATGAGATTGCTTTTGTTCTGCAGTCTGCCTGCCGTGTCGCAGATCAGTATATCCACGTTCCGCTGCTTGGCAGCTTGAACAGCATCAAACATGACCGCCGCCGGGTCTGAGCCCGCCTGCTGCTTAATGACATCCACACCGGCGCGTTGTCCCCAAACCTCAAGCTGTTCTATAGCACCCGCACGGAAGGTATCGCCAGCCGCAAGCAGAACCTTTTTACCTTCCTGCTTATAACGGTGGGCCAGCTTTCCAATAGTGGTCGTCTTGCCGACTCCGTTTACGCCGACGAACAGAATGACAGTGATCCCGTCAGGGTTCTCTTTCAGACTGTTGTCATCATCACCGCGTAGCAGTTCCATCAGCTTCCGGGACAAAATCGGCTGAAGCTCGGAAGCATCCTCAATGCGTTTCTGCTTCACTTCTGCTCTTAACTCTTCAACCAGCGTCATCACCGTGTTGACTCCGACATCGGCACCAATCAGAATCTCTTCTAATTCCTCATAGAACTCTTCATCGATCTTCTTGCGGCGGATGATCAGGTCAGATACCTTCTCCACGAACCCTTTACGGGTTTTCTCAAGACCATCGCGGAACTGTTTCGTTACACTCTCCGTTTTGCCGGAGATGCTTTCTTTTAATTTTCGAAAAAAGCTCATATGGTTCCTCCTAAAAGTTTGTATAGCCTTACTTCCTGCATTTACTTCGTACAAACTCACATCGGAAGCATCTGCCTAGTTTTGTGAGCAGTTGCTTCCTTGCTTAGGCTTCGTACAAAACTAGCTTCGTAAGCATACGCTTAGTTCGTATAGCCCTGCTCCATGTATTTACTTCGAATAAACTGGCTTTGACAGCATCTGCCTGCCTAAGCGATCTCTGCTTCTTCATCCTCCAGCTTAACCGAAACCAGTTTGGATACGCCGCCCTCTTCCATCGTAACCCCATAGAGTACATCTGCTTCTTCCATGGTTCCTTTACGGTGGGTGACGACAATAAACTGTGTCTGCTCCGAGAATTCACGCAGATACTGGGCAAAGCGTACCACATTGGCTTCATCCAGTGCAGCTTCGACCTCATCCAATACGCAGAACGGAACCGGCTTGACTTGAAGGATGGCGAACAGCAGTGCCATGGCGGTCAGTGCCCGTTCTCCTCCGGATAACAGCTGCAGATTTTGCAGTTTTTTACCTGGAGGCTGGGCCACAATATCGATGCCTGTATCCAGCATATGTTCAGGGTCCAGCAGCATAAGGTCTGCTCTGCCTCCGCCGAACAGCTTCGAGAAAACGGTACCGAATTCACGGCGGATGGCATCAAAAGTCTGCTTGAAACGTTTGGACATCTCTTCTTCCATCTCATGAATAACGTGGTACAGCGTAGTCTTGGCTTCTACCAGATCATCCTTTTGACCGCTGAGGAAGGTATAGCGCTCATGTACACGCTGATATTCCTCAATCGCTCCCAGGTTGACCTCTCCCAGCGCAGAAATGCTGCGTTTGAGACGCTGAACCTCCATTTGGGCAGTAGGCACATCCTCTGGTACTGGATAACGCTGCTTGGCCAGTTCATAGCTCAGTTCGTAATCATCACTCAGCTTGCGCAGGATATTATCCAGTTCAACATCCAAACGTCCTACAGCAACCTCAGTTGACCTCAGCTTATCATCGACTGCTTTCAGGGCCTGACGCTGATCCTTAGTTTCACCTTCCGCAAGCTCCAGCTTGCGTGTCAAGGCTGCACGGTCAGCCCGGGCCAGATCCAGCTTGCCCGCAGTCTCTTCTTTTTTCAGGCGGAAGTTATTCAGGTCTTCCTTCTGTTTCACGGCTTCTCTTGTGTTTTCTTCCAGATCCTGCTCAATCGTGATCAGCAGGCTGCGGCTGTGGCGCAGTTCTTTGTCCTGTGATCCCGCATCCTGTCTCATACGCCGCAGCTGCTCTTCCAGAGAGAAAATCTCCTGGTCCAGCTTGCCCTCCGTTACCTTCATCCCGGTCAGCTTGCTTTGCAGCTCTTCTTTTGCCGATTCATTTGCCTTGCGTGCCGATTCCGCATTACGGATCGCCTCATGGGCCTCTTTCTCTTCCTTCTCCAGCCGTTCAAGCTCGGAAACCGCATGCTTGCGGCTTTCATCCAGTGCCTTCACTTCGCTCTCAAAGCCGCTGCGTTCGGCACCGGCTCCATCAACCTGCTCCTGCACATGGCGAAGCTCCTGTTCGAGCTGCTTCAAATCACCGGAGACACGCTGCTCCTCCAGCCGTTTCTCATCACCACCGTGACGAAGCTCTTCCAACTTCAGTGAAGCTGTTTCCTGCTCCTCCCGCAACCGGCTGATGCCCTGCTTCAGCTTTGCAATTTGCCGCTCACTCTCCTCAATCTCGCTGAAGAGCTGGTCAAGCTGGCGTTTGCGGCTTAACAGACTGTTATTCTTCTTATGCTGACTACCCCCGGTCATGGAACCTCCGGCATTGACAACATCGCCTTCCAAGGTCACTACCCGGTAGCGGTATTGGCACTTGGCTGCGATACGGTTGGCCTGCTCCAGGCTCTCGGCGATAACCACATTTCCCAGCAAGCTTCCGACTATACTGGCGTATTTATCCTCGAATCCCACCAGCTCGGAGCCGATTCCGACAAAACCTTCCGCTCCTTCAACCATTGTTCGGTCACTTCCACCAATCTGCCGTGGACGGATAACGTCCAGCGGCAGAAAAGTCGCACGTCCCAACTGACGCTGCTTCAGAAAGGCAATCGCTTGCCGGGAGACGGCTTCGTTTTCCATAACTACATGCTGGAGCGAAGCACCCAGTGCCGTTTCCACAGCCATCTCCAGCTTCTCGGGAACGGATATCAGCTCCGCGACAGCGCCGTGCACACCGCTAAGCTGCCCTTTGCGCGCACCCTTGAGCACCTCTTTTACCCCAAGCATGAATCCGTCAAAATCATCCTGCATTTCCTTCATGGTCTCATGCCGGGAAACCTGGGCTTCACGTTTCTGCTCCCATTTACGGAGTCCGCCCTGCGTCTCTTCCAGCAGCTTCTGGCGTTTGCTGGTCTGTTCGCTTTCGGTGATATAAGCATTACGGAGCGCGCCGATTTCATTGCCCAAACCAGCGATTCTATCCTTCAGCCCACTCTGGGCGGTAATCAGTTCCTCCAGCTTCGCTGTCCATTTACCGCTCTCTTCCTGGCTTCGGCTCATTCTGCGCTCCAGGCTTTCTTTTTGCTGATCCGCATAGCGGATTTCATTCCGGGCCTGGGCCATCAGATTCATCAGTTCAAGCAGAGCACTCTTAAGCTTCTCTTCTTTGCTCTGGCTAATACCTCCGGCAACGCCCTCCAGCCTGGACTCCTCGTCTTGCAGCTGCTTACGCAGCTCCTCGAGCGACAACCGGGATTGCTGAAGCTTGTGCTCCAGTTCTGCAAGCTCCCGCTGACGGTCGGCAGAGCGTTCGCCAACAGAACCCAGCGTAGTCATCAGCTGTTCCCGGTTGCTCTCCAAATTGCGTCTGCGTTCTTTAAGCAGCTCGCCGTATCCTTCGCTTTTCTCATTCGATTCGCTATATCGTAGCAGCTGTTCCTGCAGCTTCTCCACTTCGGCTTCCAATGTCCGCAGCTCAGCACGTCCACTTTCGAGCTTAGCGTCATGCGCAGATACAACTGTAGACAGCTGGAGCTGTTCGTTACGGAGCACTTCCAGCCGGTCATTGCCTTCCTTCCACGCCGTATGTATTCCTTCAATCTGGTGAACATACACAGCTATCTCCAATTGCTTGAGCTGCTCCCGCAGTTCCTTGTAACGGATCGCCTTCTCGGACTGGTCCTTCAGCGGTCCCACCTGATCTTCCAGCTCACTAATCAGATCATGAATGCGCAGCAGATTTTGCTCCGTTTCATCGAGCTTGCGTCCTGCATCTTTTTTACGTGATTTATATTTTACAATTCCAGAGGCTTCTTCAAATATACCGCGGCGATCCTCGGAACGGGTACTGAGGATCTCTTCAATCCGGCCTTGTCCAATAATTGAATAAGCCTCGCGCCCGATGCCGGTATCCATAAAAAGTTCTGTGATATCCTTCAGCCGGCAGGCCTGCTTGTTGATTAAGTATTCGCTATCCCCGCTGCGGTGTACACGGCGTGTTACAGTCACCTCGCTGAAATCAAGAGGCAGTGCATGATCCTCATTATCCAGTGTCAACGAGACTTCCCCGTAATTCACGGCTTTACGCGCATCACTTCCAGCAAAAATAATATCTTCCATCTTCCCGCCGCGCAGTGATTTGGCGCTTTGTTCACCGAGCACCCAGCGGATGCCGTCGGAAATATTGCTTTTGCCGCTGCCGTTCGGGCCGACTACAGCTGTAATTCCGCGAACAAATTCCATTTCCGTTTTGTCGGCAAATGATTTAAAGCCAGCTAATTCAATCCGTTTCAAAAACATACCCTGTTATTCACCTCTGCCCCATTATACCATAGCGTTTCACCGCCTAAAACAGCTCTTAATTATGAGCTGTTCACAGGCTGTATCTCCAATTTATAAGGCCTTAATTTTCAAAGCATTCCGCAGTCATGAGCATAAACTTTTCAAAATCACATTCTAGAACACTTATTTCTTTCTCGAAAAAGAGCAGCAAAAGTCTGACCTCCGCCTGTACGCCGGCATTCAGACCATTGCTGCTCTCCTCCGCTGGACTCCCCCACGATGTGGAACAATCCTGAAGTCTATTCATAAGTTCAAGGAATTCAAAAAAAGCAAAACCTTACCATTCAGCCAGGAAACTAAGCGCCATCTTCCTTCAACTGCAATAGTGCCGCTGCTGCTGCCTGCTGCTCCGCTTCTTTCTTGGAGCGTCCACTGCCTCTGCCAAGGGACCGGCCCGCCATATAGACCTCAGAGACGAATTCCCGTTCATGTGCCGGTCCGCGTTCTTCAATAATCCGGTATTCCAGCGTACCCATTCCGTGATGCTGAATCAGCTCCTGAAGCTCCGTCTTGAAATCGCTCATCTGCATTTGCAGCTTGCCATCCGTCTCCACCAGCGGAAATACGTGATTATCTAGAAACCGCCGTGCTGTTTCCAGCCCTTGATCCAGATAAAGCGCTCCCACGAAGGATTCGAACACATCGGCCAGCAAGGCCGGGCGGGTTCTGCCGCCCGTAAGTTCTTCCCCTTTACCCAGCAATACAAAGCGTCCAAAGCCCAGACTCTCTGCGAATCTGACCAAGGAGGGCTCACATACAATTGCAGCCCGCAGCTTGGTTAATTCACCTTCAGGTCTGTCTGGAAGCAGATTGTACAAATATTCAGAAACCGTAAGCTCCAGAACAGCATCGCCAAGAAACTCTAGACGCTCGTTGTCCTGATGCTGGTTGAAACGGTGTTCATTCACATAGGATGCATGGGTAAAGGCCTGCTTCAGAAGTGCAGCATCGTGAAATTGGATTTGAAGTTGGCTCTGTAACTGCTTCAGGTCTCCTTTCACTGCACTGTCTCCCTTACTGATTATATTTTTTGAGAATAATCGTCGCGTTATGTCCACCGAAACCGAATGAATTCGACATAACGATGTTCAGATCCGCTTTGCGCGGAACATTCGGAACATAATCCAAATCGCATTCCGGGTCGGGGTTGTCCAAATTAATAGTAGGTGCAATCACACCTTTTTGCAGAGACAATCCGCAAATTATGGCTTCCACCCCTCCTGCAGCACCAAGCAAGTGGCCTGTCATGGATTTGGTGGAGCTGATTGCAACCTTATATGCATGCTCACCAAGAGCCATTTTTACAGCGGATGTTTCCGACTTATCACCTACAGGTGTTGAGGTTCCATGAGCATTGATGTAATCAATCTCTTCAGGAGCAATTCCAGCATCCCGAATCGCCATCTTGATGCAACGTGCAGCACCATCCGGATCAGGCTCTGTCATATGGTGGGCATCCGCGCTTAGACCATAGCCAATGACCTCGGCATAAATCTTGGCACCGCGTTTCTCGGCATGCTCGAGTGATTCGAGAATCAAAATCCCGGCTCCCTCACCCATAACAAACCCATCCCGGTCGATATCGAACGGGCGGCTCGCCTTCTCAGGCTCGTCGTTGCGCGTCGACATCGCTCTCATTGCACAAAAACCTGCCATGCCCGTTGGACGAATCGTGGCTTCCGAACCACCACAGATCATCGCATCTGCATCTCCGCGCTGGATCAAGCGGAAAGACTCTCCAATGGAATGGCTTCCTGTTGCACAGGCTGTAACTGTTGTAGTATTCGGGCCCTTGGCTCCTAAACTAATCGACAGTTGACCAGATCCCATGTTGGCAATCATCATCGGAATGAAGAACGGGCTGACCCGTTTGGGGCCCTTTTCCAAGAGAATATTATGATTGTCTTCCCAAGTGCCGAGTCCGCCAATACCGGAACCCACAGATACGCCGATCCGTTCCGCATCAATATCCTCACCGATCACAAGTCCGCTGTCCTTCAGCGCGTCTTCACCTGCTGCGACTGCAAACTGGACAAAACGGTCCATCTTGCGTGCTTCCTTACGGCCAAACCGCGCCTCCGGATCAAAGTCTTTAATTGATGCCGCTATTTTGGTCGTATACTCGCTGACATCAAAGGCGTCCACCGTCGAAACTCCGGATTTGCCGCTAATCAAATGATCCCAGAACGTGTCCAAATCCGTGCCCAGCGACGTTATCACGCCCATACCTGTAACAACCACTCTATGACTCAAACGCAATCACCCCATCTGTAGGCTGTATCTTCTTGTTATAAAACTATATAAACTTCAATCGCCGCAAGGTCATTCCATGCGCGGTCCAGTTATTTTCCCCGTAAAGGTGCATATGGCATCCTTTGGTACTGCATAAATGCTGTAAAATGAGGAGAAGTCCCGCCCTCTGTAGGAACGGGACTCTCAATCATATGACTCTAGGTATGAGATTGTATGTACTTCACAACTTCACCCACGGTCGTAATCTTCTCTGCATCTTCATCAGAGATTTCCATGTCGAATTCATCTTCCAATTCCATAACCAATTCTACTACATCAAGAGAATCAGCACCTAAATCATCTTTGAAAGACGCTTCTAATGTTACCTCAGCTTCATCGGCACCTAAGCGGTCGATGACAATGCGTTTTACACGCTCCAATACATCGGACATCCGGTTCACCTCCTCTTTTGGTATTATACGAGATATGAAGTCAAAATACCATAGAGCTCAAAAAACGCTTTCCGGCCGCCCCAATTCTCTTCCACTGTAGACTTTACAGCTTTGTTGGCCTTACATGTACATTCCGCCATCCACGTGAAGTGTCTGACCCGTCATGTAGGCTGCCCCTTCCGAGGCTAGAAATACAACCGCCATGGCAATGTCCTCCGGCCGCCCGAGTCGTGCAAGGGGAATCCCCTTCTCGTACTCGCTGCGGACTTCATCGGACAACTGTTGTGTCATTTCGGTATCAATACAGCCCGGGGCAATGCAGTTCACTGTGATACCCCGGGAGGACAACTCGCGTGCCGCTGACTTGGTCATTCCAATAATACCTGCTTTGGCTGCTGAGTAGTTCAACTGCCCGGCATTCCCAATTACGCCTATAACGGAAGAAATATTAATAATCCGGCCATACCGCTGCTTCATCATCGGGCGGGTAGCTGATTTCAGACAGTTGAACACGCCTTTCAGATTCGTCTCGATCACCTGATCAAAATCTTCTTCTTTCATACGCATGATCAGATTATCCCTGGTGATACCGGCATTATTGACCAGAATATCAATCTTACCCCAGGTGTTAATAACCTCTTTCACCAGGTTATCCGCTTGTTGGCTGTTGCCGACATCGCCCTTCAGGGCAATCCCTTCCGAGCCAAGTTCGACGATACGAGCGACGGTCTCTTGAGCAGCCGCTTCATTGCCTGAATAATTCACGGCTACTTTCACTCCATACTCCGCAAGCGCAAGCGCAATACTCCGTCCAATGCCACGTGATCCGCCTGTGACGAGAGCTGTCTGGCCTTTTAATGCTGAGAACATGCCATATTCCCCTTTCATCATTCCACATCGTTTGACTATACCGGAATTCACCAGCCTGTCTGCACACTTTCCAGACTATTGATATTCACAACCTTAACGGTCTTATCAATCTTGCGGATTAATCCTGCTAGCACATTGCCTGAACCAATCTCCACAAAGGTATCCACTCCAGCTGCAATCAGCCATTCTACACTATCCTGCCACAGCACAGGAGAAAACACCTGCCGAACTAACAGTTCGCGGATCTCATCCGGTTCTGTGACCGCTGTCGCATTCACATTGACAATCACCGGCACAGAAGGCGTGTTAAAGGTTACTTTTCCAAGTTCAACAGCCAGGCGTTCAGCAGCTTCCTTCATCAGAGATGAATGAAACGGCCCGCTTACTTCAAGAGGAATGGCCCGTTTACCGCCAATTTCCTTCACTCGCTGCACCACTTCTTCAACGCCCGCCTTGGAACCGGAGACAACGATTTGACCCGGGCAGTTCACATTGGCCAGCTCCACAACATGACCTGCATCCGATATTTGGCGGCAGAGCTCAGTCAAGGCTTCACGTTCCGCACCCAGCACAGCTGCCATTGCCCCTTGTCCGCCGGGAAGCGCTTCTTCCATAAAGCGCCCACGCAGACGCACCAGGCTCACCGCATCCTCATATGACAATACACCGGCAGCTACAAGGGCACTGTACTCCCCAAGGCTGTGTCCTGCAACATAATCAGGATTTACCCCTTGTTCCCGCAGCGCTTCCAGGTAAGCCACACTAGTTGTAACAAGTGCAGGCTGTGTATTAACAGTCTGCTTCAGATCACTGTCCGGCCCCTCAAAAACAAGCCGGCTGAGCGAAAATCCAAGCACTTCGTCGCCCTTTTCGAACACCGCACGGCTATGCGGAAGAGCATCATATATATCCTTACCCATACCCACAGCCTGTGCACCCTGGCCAGGAAAAACAAACGCAATTTTACCCATCAGTCTGAACTCCTTCTCGTTGAACAGTGAGGCATTTAGCCTGCTCCGGCCGTTCTGCCACCACTTCCTTCTATATTATAGGACCTGTGGCATTACCAGATCAGGACAGAAGCGCCCCATGTAAGACCTCCACCGAAACCTACCATCAGCACGGTGTCGCCTTCCTTCATCCGGCCTTCTTCTGCTGCCTCTACAAGCGCAAGCGGAATCGATGCTGCTGATGTGTTAGCATATTTATCGACATTGATTACGCATTTCTCCGGCGGCAGATCCAAACGCTGCATCGCAGATTGAATGATGCGGATATTCGCCTGATGCGGTACAAACAGATCAATATTTTCTTTGGAAATTCCTGCTTTGGTAAGCACACGCTCCGTAGCTGAACCCATAATCCGTACTGCAAATTTGAAAACCTCACGGCCGTTCATGTAAATAAAGTGTTTTTTATCTTCTACGGTTTGCTGTGAAGCCGGGAGCCGCGAACCGCCCGCTTCCATCTTCAGCAGACTTCCGCCGGAGCCCTCAGCGCCGAGATCAAAGGATTGGAATCCTCTTCCTTCCGGCACTTCCCCAAGAATAACGGCACCTGCACCATCACCGAAAAGAACACAGGTATTACGGTCCGTGTAATCGGTGATACGCGACAAGGTGTCTGCACCGATAATAAGAGCATTGTTGTACATTCCGTTCTGGATAAATCCGGTTGCTGTAGCCAAGCTGTATACGAAGCCTGAACAAGCCGCCGACAAATCAAATGCCGCCGCGCCTTTTGCACCCAGTTTGTCCTGAAGGATGCAGGCCGTGGACGGAAATGCACTATCCGGCGTTACCGTAGCGATAATAATCAGATCGAGATCTTCTGCTTTCATTCCCGCTGAATCCAGCGCTCTGAGCGCTGCTTCGTATGCAAGGTCCGAGGTCGCTTCATGCGGCGCGGCAATATGCCGTTCCCGGATGCCCGTGCGGCTGACAATCCATTCATCATTAGTTTCGACGATCTTCTCCAGATCACTATTGGTTAATATTTTCTCAGGCACATATTTCCCTGTCCCAATTATTCCTACCGGACGCAATTGTTTCATGTCCTCACTCACTTCCCGCTGATTTCCTTGGATATACTGGATACCAAATCCGCTTGCAAAGCAATTCGTGCTTGTCTGACTGCATTCTTGACAGCATTCCCGTCAGATGAACCATGCCCTTTCACTACCAACCCGCTGAGACCGAGCAACGGTGCCCCGCCATGCTCCTTATAATCCATTTTACCCTTGAGGCTTCTGAGCTCAGGCATCAGGATGGCCGCCCCCAGCTTCGTCTTCAGAGACTTACTGAACTGTTCCTTCAGCAGAGAGAACATCGCACCCGCTGTACCTTCCAGTGTCTTCAATAGTATATTCCCTGCAAATCCGTCACATACGAGTACATCGCAGTTGCCGGTGAGCACATCCCGCGCTTCCACATTGCCGACAAAATGAATCCCCTGCAGCGCTTCAAGCAGCGGGTAAGCTTCCTTCGTCAGTTCATTGCCTTTTCCAGGCTCGGTGCCTACGTTCAGCAGACCCACGCGCGGTTTAGCAATGCCATGCACTTTGTTGCGGTAAATACTGCCCATTAGCGCATATTGCACCAGATGCTGGGGCTTGGCATCCATATTGGCACCCAGATCAAGCGCCAGCACACCGACATCATCCAGGGTCGGAATCATTGGCGCCAGCGCAGGGCGTTCAATCCCCTGCATTCTCCCCACAACAAGCAGCCCCGTCGTCATTAAGGCTCCTGTATTCCCGGACGAGATCATGGCGTCAGCTTCACCTTCGCGAACCATACGGCCTGCAACTACCATGGACGAATCCTTTTTACGGCGGACCGCCTTTACAGGCTCTTCATCAGCACCAATAACGTCACCTGCGTGACGCACAGTCACATTGGAAGGCTTATTCTTCAGCAGCGGCTCAAGTCTGGCTTCATCACCGACGAGCACAATCTGCGTGTCACTCCACTCTGCAGCTGCGGATAACGCACCCTGGACATTACACTCAGGAGCATTGTCCCCACCCATCGCATCAATGGCGATCAGCACTGCGGTTTCCCCCTTCGCTGTATTCTTCAATTGCGGACCGGTACACTATGAAATGGCCCTGAAAAACTAACTCTTCACCGACATAGGTAAATACGTCCACTTCCGCTTTACCGTTTCGGCCCGCGAGTGAACGCACCTGCGCTTTGGCAATACATTTCTCATGAAGCCGCACCATTCGAACAAACCGAATATCGGCGGAAGCCGTCAAGGCAATCTCATCATTGATAATGGCTACCGCCAGTGAATTGGCTTGGGCAAATACATAGTGTCCACGTGCGATCCCATTTCTGGAGAATACATGTTCCTCACGGATTTCAAAGATGGAAATCCCGCTCCGGTCCAGCTGCAGGTCTACAATATCACCGACCACTTCATCTGCAGGCAAGGACCGCACCTGATCATAAGAGTGCTCAGCCATTTGCTTCATCCGCTCACGCAGCTCGGGAATCCCTAACTCCATCCGGTCCAGCCGGATCGTCTGTATGCTCACCTTGAGCTGCCGGGTCAGTTCCCGGTCAGTCACAAAAGGGTTACCGTCTATGATCTGCAGCAGCTTCTGCTGACGCTCTTTCTTGGACATCCGCTCTATGGCGGCTCACCTCCTGGCACATGCCAAGCGGAAACGGCTTCAGCGCCCATGAAATGGACAGGCTCCGTTTCAGCAGGAAATATAAGGGTAATGGGTGGCATAGCCAAGAATCCTTATATTTTAAAAATAGCATCCGGCCTGGGATGGCCGCTATTATCATTGCTATAAATCTTTTGAATATATTTAGAACCAGGTACTAATATGTAGTATAAAGCATGCCGAAGCAAAAATAAAGCGTTGACTTCCAGACTTGCTTACGCAAGCCTATTCAATCGTATATTTTCAAAAAAAATAGCACCTCACCAGCTGATGAAGTGCTACCTTTCGAATAGACTATTGTTTGATGATCTCTCTAGCTTTGTAAGTTCCGCAAACTTTGCATACGTGGTGAGCCAGTTTCAGCTCTCCGCATTGTTCACATTTCACCATGCCCGGCACAACCAGTTTGAAGTGGGTGCGGCGTTTGTCACGGCGTGTTTTGGACGTTCTCCGTTGAGGTACTGCCATTGTGTTACACCTCCTAATTCTGTTTTAACCCGTTATCACCCGGGATTTGTTCTCAGTCATCTTGCTTGGTAAAGAATCCTTTCAACGCAGCGAGTCTAGGATCGATCACTGTGTTGTCGCAACTGCAGGTGCCTTCGTTCAAATTTTGTCCGCATTTCTGACAAAGACCAAGACAGTCTGCCTTGCACAATACCGAATCCGGTAAGTGCAGTACGAAATTTTCCTCCACAAACGGGACAAGATCCACAATCTCATCCTCGACGTAAATGAATTCCTCATCTTCATCTTGGGGAAGAAGCGGCTGCTTAAGCCATTTGAAAGTCTCAGCAAAAGGAATGTTCAATTCACTGTTAACCTCTGTAAGGCAACGCGCACATAACATGTCCACATTCCCATTCAATTTCCCCACCACATTCACACAATCGGTGTCCGCGGGCAGCGCTTTAAGGTCCACTGAAAGTGGTGCAACAGCGAGTATATCCTTTCGCCCTTTGACAAGCTCGGTTACATCCAGCGTTTCCTGAATGCGCAGAGGCTCGTCGGCATTAGCCAATTTGCGAAAGTGAATCTTCATATTCATCACTCCAAACAAACAAAATTTATTATACCTAGTATTACCTAACTTTGTCAACCATTTTCCCTTTATATTGTTTCAGCGGTCAGATCAAATTATGATATAACTAATCTGGAATCCTAATGATCAAGAATATGAGGTGAAATTATAGTGACTACAGTAGGCATTATTGCAGAGTACAACCCTTTACATAATGGACATGTCCACCACTTCGAAGAGGCCAAGCGGCTATCCGGTGCAGATCACTCCATTGTGATCATGAGCGGACCCTTCACCCAGCGCGGCGAACCGGCGGCGGTAAGCAAGCGTGCCCGTACGGAGATGGCGCTCCATATGGGCGCCGACGTCGTGATTGAGCTGCCAGTGGCGTATGCCGTCCAGCCGGCAGAGTGGTTCGCCTTCGGAGCAGTAGCTCTGCTGGAAGCGACCGGGGTCGTGGACAGCTTGTGCTTCGGCTCCGAAGCCGGGACTTTGAGCGCGCTGCAGCCGCTGGCCGAATTCCTGGCCAAAGAAAGCAGCGCGCTTAAGAGCGAGATCCGCCGCCGCATGGCACTCGGAGCGAGCTTCCCCGCCGCGTACAGCCTGGCTGCGGCGTCCGTCTGGGAAGATTCTCTCCCGGGAAAGGAGAGAATCTTCGATGCTGCCGGGCTGCTGCGCCAGCCGAACAACAGCCTCGGCCTGCACTACCTGATCGCGCTGCGGCGGCTCGGCAGCGCAATCAGGCCCCTCACTGTGCCGCGCACCGGCGCAGGCTTCCACGACCCGCTGCAGAGCGGGTCGAGAATCGCAAGTGCCACAGCGATACGCCAGGCGCTCTCAGAAGGCGGATCACCTGCAGCTTACATGCCAGATTATAGCATGTCCATCCTGGAAAGAGAGCATGCGGCGGGCAGAGGCCCGCTGAATCTGGAAAGCTTCAGGATTCAGCTCCGCCACCTGCTCTCCACTCGAACACCGGCCGAGCTGCAAATCCTGCAGGACATGAATGAAGGCCTGGAAAACCGGTTGCTGCGGATTTTGCCTTCTCTTCCGCGCTTCACTGTATCCGCAGTACTGGAGGCGCTGAAAAGCAAGCGTTACACGCGCACCAGGCTTCAGCGTTTACTGATTCATACCCTGCTGAACCACAGCAAGGAAGAAATGGCACCGGCTCTCCTCGCGAAGGGGCCCGGTTACATCCGGGTCCTCGGCTTCCGGGAAAGCGGACGCCCGTTGTTGAAGCAGATGAAGCACCGTGCCAGCTGGCCCGTAGTGACTAGTCCGGCGCAATTCTCTCATCCAATGCTTGAAAGAGATCTGCAAGCCGCCTCCGCTTATGCCGGAGCATTCAGCAACCCCTTGCGTACAGATCTTTACAGCGACTATCTGGAGCCCCCGGTCAGGATTTGACCGGCAGCTCCTGCATATACTTCAGCGCATCGGCAAGGGTCGATACCGGTACAAGCTTCATGGCAGTACCGATTTTATCAGCTTTCGCCTTGGCTTCCTCATAATTTTGAACGGGCACAAAAAAGATCTCTGCCCCTTTCCGGTCAGCTGCAACGATCTTATGCTTAACTCCGCCAATAGCACCTACTTTCCCGTCCGGATCAATAGTGCCTGTACCTGCAACCCGATGGCCTTTGGTCAGATCACCAGGAGTCAATTGGTTGTATATCTCCATGGTAAACATCAAACCTGCCGAAGGCCCGCCTACATCTGTGTCCACAAAGCTTACCATTTTGCCTTCCATCTCAGGTTTTACCTTTTGTACCGCTCCGATCACTACCCCAAGACCGGGCTTCACCACTCCAGTCTGCTGATTCTTGACTTCTACCAGCTTGACCGTTTCCTCAACTTCTTTGCCTTTTCTCTGCAGCACAACAACTGCAGGATCACCAATTTTTTTAGTCGAAAGAAGCTTGGATAACGCATCCGGATCGGGTATAGTCTGCCCCTCTACACTGATGATTTTATCGCCGGGCTTGAACTGTTCCTGGTTGCCCGTCACAGGTACTGAGAACACATACAGATAATCCACCACATCTTTATAAGGAATGTCCGCCGCATGATAAGCCGCCTGTACGGCATAGGACTGCGAGCTGTTCATGTAATATACTTGCTCGGCCGCATACTCCTGCTCCGTCTTATCTCCCAGCCGGGTCTCCTTCAGGACAACCTCAGCATTGGAATTGAATACTGAGGCTACCAGAAGTGCAACATTGGCGTAGCTCGCAGATACTGTGGTCATCATAAAAGTTCCCTTTTCATCCTTATCTGCATTCTGAACCTGAATCATTGGCGCTACCTCAGAGGCGCTACCGGGTTGATAGACAATATAGGGCGTATTCATAAATACAGCAACATAAAGAATCACCACAAATGTGAACAAGTAGGCTGTGGCACGGAATCCTACCCGGCGTTTCATTTGCCTCACTGCTTTTCCCTTCTTTCCCTCAGCACTGGACTATACACTTGGAATGATCTTGTGAAGCGGCCGGTTGGACCGAGGCATGACGGTTGTCTTCTCTGCATAAATTGATAACAGTCTTTAGCCTATGTCCTAAGCTATGAAGAGGTGATGCTCAAAATGAGTCCTATAAAAATACAACGAATAACCTCAGGTGCCGCTCCATTCGCAGGCGGGGCTGCAGCCATTCTGCTGGCTATTGCTATCGTATCTGCACCGGAGTCCTCATTTGCGGCCTCCCTGCAGGGCCTTAAGCTATGGTGGACACTTGTCTTCCCGGCCCTGCTCCCTTTCCTGATCCTCTCGGAGATGCTTACGGCTTCCGGAGCAGTCCACGGCTTCGGTGTAATGCTTGAACCCCTTATGAAGCGAGTATTCCGGTTGCCCGGAGCCGGTGGATGGACACTTGCTCTGGGAATGACCGCAGGTTTTCCCGCCGGAGCAGGAGCGGTTATGCAGCTGCATAAACAGGGCCGGATTACGGACAAGGAGGCAGGAAGGCTGGCCTCCCTGGCGCACTATGCCAGCCCGGTGACTGTGCTTATCGTTATAGGCGCAGCTTTTCTGCACAGTCCCGCTTCCGGATACACACTACTGGCCATCCACTGGCTTGCCGGGTTATCCGCCGGCTGTACCTCCGCTCTATTTACCGGACGCTCTAAGCTCCAATCAACCGCAATCCAGGAACAGGCTCACCATAAAAGAGCCTCTCTGCTGACACGCGTTTATCGCGCTGCTGCGGACGCACGTGCACAGGATGGACGCAGCTTCGGAAGACTGCTTGGTGAATCCGTGGGTTCTGCCGTCCAGAACCTGATGATCGTCGGCGGCTATATGATCATCTTCGCAGTTGTAATCCATATAGCGGCTTCTGCGCTCCCACAGCTTCCGCCGGCACTGTTTTCAAGTCTGCTTGAGGTTCACCTTGGGGCTTATACGCTTACTACAGGAACAGCAGCCCTTCCTGCCTTCAATTCCATGAACACTCTCACAGCGGCCTGGTTATCGGCGGCCCTGGCCTGGAGCGGAATCTGTGGACAGCTCCAGGCGCTGACTCTCCTTAAGCAAGCCGGCGTCCGCTATCTGTCTTATGCTGCCATTCGATTGCTGCACGGCATGTACGCTTTTTTATTCACGTTTCTCCTGTGGAAACCGCTGCTTAATCTTCAGACGAATGTGCAGCCAGCAATAAGTGTACCGGATGAGCACCTGCCGGCGGTCACGCTAAATCCCTTAACGGTCTGGCGCTCAATTCCACAGTTAGCGGCCTTGCAGGCTCTGATCCTGCTCCTATTATTAGCTCTGTCTGCAGCTGTTTATATTACGGCTTCATTCCGCCGTCCATCCGCTTAAATTTGAGATTCATGGCTTGTTCTACCTCAGGCGTCACAAAGTCGGAGACGTTCCCGCCGAAGTGGGCAATCTCCTTCACGACACTCGAGCTTAAATAGGAATATTTCGGATTAGTCATCATAAAAATAGTTTCTGCATCGGGGTCCAGATTATGATTAATCGAGGCATTCTGCAGCTCATATTCAAAATCGGTAACCGTTCGGATTCCGCGGACAATCACCTGGGCGTCCTTTTGCCGGACATAATTGACCAGCAGATCACGGAAGCTGTCTACTTCCACATTGGGAATATCCTGGGTGGCCTGCCGGAGCAGATCGGTACGTTCTTCTACGGAAAACAACGGATTTTTGCTTAAGTTGTTAAGGACGGCAACAATCAGTCTGTCGAACTGTTTGGCTGCACGGTTAATAATATCCATATGCCCCATCGTCACCGGATCAAACGTTCCCGGATAAATGGCGACACGTTCTTTTCTAATCTGCAGACTCATCATTACCCTCCTTGCTGCTCTCCTGTACTTCTTGGGAGGCAGCCTCATACTTATAAATAGAGACTGTCGTCTCTCCATATACAGCTTGCCGTGTTCTATGGAATCCCGGGATGTCCTCCGGATATTCATAGCCTGACTCATGTTCTAGTACAATTACCGCATCCTGGCGCAGCAGTCCCTTTTGAACCATAGCCAGCATCAGTTCATCCCCATGCTTCAGCCTGTATGGAGGGTCCAGGAAGACAAGATCGAACGAACGCCCCCGTTTTTCCAGCGCACTTAGCGCTCTTCCTGCTTCATTGCGGTAGACCTCTGCCTGTTCCTCCACCTTGGCCGCCTTCAGATTTGCGCGCACCGTATCAATGCTCTTCTGTTCCATGTCCACAAAAACAGCCTGATCCATCCCCCTGCTCAAGGCTTCAATTCCGAGCCCGCCCGTTCCTGCGAACAAATCCAGCGCGGCACCTCCCTCAAAATAAGGCCCGATCATACTGAACATCGCTTCCTTTACCTTGTCGGTTGTAGGCCGCGTCCCGCTGCCCGGAACACTTTTCAAGGGTCTGCCCTTTGCACTTCCCGATACAACTCTCACCACTATTCACCTGCTCTTATGTCTCTGTTAGTTATGCCGTTTAGGGCATAAGTCCAAGCCTATAGTACCACAATTGTCTATTGAAATAAAAAAATGTCTGCAGGTGTCCTACCGAGGCGGCTAATTTCTTCCGACTTTCCGTGTATAAAATTGGACATTCAGGGCCATCATGTAATTATCGACATTGCAAGATGTCGTAGACAACCGCGGAGCAGGCTTACGTTTCCCCATAAGCTCTTCGTCCGGTTTCTCCTCTCCCATGAAAGGGCGCTCCGAAAGGGGCGCCCGATTTTTATATTCTATATACACTTCGATATTACAGTTTCCCCAAATGAAAAAAACAAAAAAAAGCCGCCAAAGAGGTAGCCTTTCATGTAAAAACAACTGTGGAATCCAGTTCTGTTATAACCTGAAGCACCTCTTTAAGGCCGCTTTTGGACATGGTGCTGTATTTTGAGGCTTTGTTCCTCTCCGACTCGGGTTCGAAGTAGGCTACTTTCAGCAGCTTATTGATTTCTACGATCCTCCGTATATTAATGCTATTGTTCCGGTCAGCGAGCAGAAAGCAATAGCCTGAGGCGTTGAGGACTTGAGTCCAATATTTTAAAGTCCCGGCTGTAAAATAAACGGAGTCCAACGTGTGCAGCAACAAAATCGCTGTGCGGCTGTCCGTACCCAGGTAGATGATCTCATCAATTCTAACAGTTATAAGACCCGTCTTTCCCTCAATATCTCTAGTTACACTTATGGTGTCCATGGTATGCCTCCAAGCTACTTAAGCAATTCTTCCGGTGTCTTACCTTTATATATGAAAAGGATACTATCTGTAGTTACTATAAACATTGCTGTCATAGCCAGTAAAGAAGCCATCCGGTAATTGATGCTGTGACGTGCCTTTTTCAGGAAACTCTTCACTTCTGCTTCACCCCGATTCACCCGGTAGGATAGAAAAAGGCGAAGGAGATTCCGCTAGTTACTTCCCCCGCTCTTTCGAAACAGCATAATACAACAAGAATATGACTGTAACTGCAAAAAATGCAATGAGAATGAACAATTGCTCGTAGTAGACGATAACAGATAGCAGACCTAGAAATACAACAATTAGCACGATAATCAGGATGTCCTCAAACTTAAAACGGAGCCGCTCAAAATCGAATTTAAAACCCCAGCCAATCTTGTATAGCCAGATGGAGAGAATTACACTTATCAGCCCTGAGGAAAATTGCAGAAGATAACCATTGGATAGGCTGGCCTGGGCAGCATCGATGGAAACAAATAAAAGAAACGCCAACCCGGTTTGCAATAATGCATAGATTGCATATCCAAGGATAGTTGTGATCCATGACCATACCAGAGGGATTTTAACAACAACTGAAAAGAAAAAGATAAAGATTAACACCGTAATTAATGGTACTAAGTACGCTAATGAGAGTTCATTTCTAAGTATGTAACTTTGCAAATTGATCAAGAGGCTTACGATTAGAGCTTCCCAGATAAAATCTCCGGGCTTGAAACGGAAGAGCGCCATAACCAAATAATATACGCCAATCGTTTCTATAATCGAGAAAAACATAAATCCTGCCGGCTCCCAAAACAACCCACAACACCGCCTGCTCTTTTTTCATTCATTACATTAATTATATATCTGTTCCTTGGGATGTGTACACTATTTATGATTTCAACATTCGTGTTGCATCAGAAGAAAAGTCTTTTACAGTAAAAAAGCACCTGCCCGGTGCTTTTTTGATCTCTTGATTACTTATTTTTGGCGTACAGCCAATTGTAGTAGCTGGCATGCTTAATCTCATCTGTCATGATCTCGAAGATCCAGTCCCGGTACTGGGGATTGATATGCAAATAAAGCTTGCGATACTTTTCAAATGCTTTGAGTTCGCCGATCAGTGCCTTTTCAATACCTTCCAGATAACTGGCCGGCAATGGTTCTGTCCCTTCATCTGAAACCTTGGGGGCCATTCCGGTCAGCTGTGTGTAAAGCGTCTTGAACATGCTCCGGTGCTTTCTCTCATCATCGCGGATGCCTGCAATAATCTCTTGTTCTCCCCTTGTTGGAGCCAATTTAATAAGGAAGTCATAAAACAGCTCATCATTCCGCTCTCCTTGAATTGACTGTTGGATCAATTGGAGGACCATTTCGTCATTGCGAGACAGAAGCTGGTTGGACGACTGGAAATGAGGAGCAAAATACGTTTGATAATTCACGGCGACACCGCCTTTAATATAATAGGAACACTTAGTTACAGGATATTCACCTATAGCCTAAACGTTACCCCGCGGCGGATACATCGTCCTAGCCTAATTACAAATTCAAAATCCATTGCCCCATATCAGCGATGACCTGAGGATCTACCATTCCTGGTTTGTTATATCCCGCTGCGGTTCCCGCATTTTCCCCTTCATCATTCACAAAGAAATGATTAAGACCTGGATAAAGCTTAAAGGAAGCTGCAGGATTCCCTTTTAGAACATCCTTCCACTGCGGAAAGTCTTTGTCCGGATAGACCTGAAAATCATCGGCACCTTGCAGCACTAGCACGGGTTTGGTAAGCTTACGAGCCAACTCGGCCGTAGGATGCATATCCATCTCTTTAAAATAATAAGCCGGAACACCAAATACACTAGGCATTGCCTTGGATTGCTCTAAGGTCATTGCAGACAACTCTTTTCCCTTGGAGCTTTCGGCGTCGATTGCTGCCATAGTCTGTGTCTTACGCGGATCAGAGTTTGATAAATTTTGGATAGACGCCATATTCTGATCGTAAATAATCTCCAGTAGACTGCGCGGCGATCCCGCCAGCAGGATCAGTCCTGCAAAGCTACCGCCGTCAGCATCAATTCTCGGAGCAAGCATACCTCCAAGGCTATGACCAACCAGATATACCTGTGCGGGATTCATTCGTTTGTCAGCCTTGAGCACCTTAGATGCGGCAACCGCATCATCAACCGTTTCATCCTTAACACTAACGGTTGCGGCTGCAGCTCCTATAAACTGCTCCGGATAAGAATAGCTCCGTTTATCGTAACGAAGCACTGCGATGCCTTGTTTGGCAAGTCCATAGGCTATATCCCGGAAAGGCTTATAAGCGAATACTGTTTCGTCACGGTCTGATGCTCCTGAACCCTGAACAAGCACTACAGAAGCCAAAGGATGAGTCGAATGATTGGGGAGCGTCAGCAGCCCTTTAAGCGGATGTGATGTCCCCGCACCAACAACCACCTCTTCCTCGGTTACTCCATCGGGAAGCTTAAGCTCTGGAGCATTAGATTGTGTTGCTGCTGCTGCAGGGGCAAACCAGAGTCCCTTGATTTCGCCGGAGCTGTCTGTGGTTATCGTTATAGTCAAATTCCCTTTTGTAAAAATGGCTGTGGAGGCAATAGTCAATTCATGACTCACTTGATGACTTGATACTGAATCAATCTTAAGGTACTTGCCAAAGGTCTCGGTTATGCCTTGCCAAACTTGCTGAAGCTTAGCAACAGAAATGGCCTTTTGGCTTGACTCATTAAAAAATTGCTGCCATAACACCTCATGCTGATTAGAGGCCAGCAGTCCTGTTACTTTCTCAGCGAAAACCTGTGGAGTATAGACTCTAACTTGAGCCAAGGATGAATCATAGGAGACCACTAACCCCATGGCATTCAGCAAGGATATGGGAACATAAATAAGATTGCCTTGAAGCACCGCCTTTTCTTCAATCGCAAACTTATCCTTCCCATTCAATATTGCTTCATTTGCACCAAGTTTCAGCGTAATCTGTTGGCCGTTACGGCTTAGTTGAAGTACTTTTTGTTCTTTTATGTAATTAACTTCCAGACCTAACGCTATACCAACCTTACGGATAGGGACCAGTACCGTATTGCCTTTTGCGAACGGAGCCGCATTCACGGGAAACTTCACGACTTCATTGTTCACACTAAATGTTGTTTTAAGTGCTGCTCCATGTGCCGCCGGTGCTGACCAAGACCATACACCCAGCAGCAGCACACAAGCCAATATGAGTGACAATTTGTTTCTCATGTTAATATCCCCTTTCTGAAATCACATCCTTTTCTAATACGAACTAGATGGTAAATGGTTACAATTATTTTTTTGAAATTCATCCTTTATCTACTCACAACCTGCCACTCTCCTTCAGGAAAATAAAGTCTTTGCCGCGCCGGGTCAATCTCACACCTTGTGTGTTAACGCCAAGCAGCCTGTTGCCGGACCTTGTGAAGATGATATTCTCTACCAGCCGGTCATCAAAAATCTCCTCTATTCTTTCATTAAAATCCTCCTCACCCAACTCCAGCGCCTCTTTCTCTAGAGGTACACCCGCTTCAATCAGTTTAAGCACGATATAAATTCTTTCTTTCTCTTCCATAACTTCACCACTCCTATGAATAATGTATTTCACAAACAAAACTGTCCCCTTCTTATTCTACACTACTCCTCTATATTTACACTGGCTTGTCCTTCACAACGGGTAAAAGAAGCGCGACCCGGCATTTCTGCTCAGAGATCGCGCGACCATTTCCTGTACTTAGATGAAGCAAGCACTCAAGATAATAACCAGAAGGATGTAAAGCACCAGAATCGCACCTGTCGAAGTAAAAGGACTTACAACAGGACCAACATTAGCTCCACCCACATTACCGCCATAACCACAATCTGCACCCATGAGATTACCTCCTTCAATTTGATCACTACACAACAGAATATGTCCCCGACCCCCGTACAGATTGGGCTAAACGGTTTATTTTTAGGCCGCTGCTTGTGAATTTTTCAAAGGCAGGATGCTGTTCCTTAATCCGATACCAGAATTCCGTCAAAGCTCTCCGGTCCAACACGAATGGTACCCAGGAGATTGGAGGAGACAAATGCAGTATACGTAAGCTGGGGTGAAACCGGTGGTAAGAAATCAGCGGCAGAGAACGCAATTACCTGTGGTGCCAGGACACTTAAATTAAAAGTGGAGGTCGCTGAGTATACTACCGGGTCAGTGGGCAATGTCCCTCTGACAATCGTTATTGTAATGCCTACCAGAGCGAGTGGAAGCTGGACAGATACAGTTCCCTTGAGCAGCACCCGGGGATTCGTCGTAATTCCTTCAGTAATCAGGCCAATCTGACCGAATAGTTGAGGCGTATTGATCACCAGAATCGGAATGGCGATGGAATTGGCAGTACTGGCATTCTGTGAAGTTCTTGCATCCAAATAAGTTCCCATATGAACACCTCCTTTCCTTCCTTATCATATTTTGGAAAACTATCTATTGCTTGGTCTACTGGCCTGTGAGCAAGGCCTAAATGATAAGAGGACTTCAGTCCTTGGTTGAACCATCCCTCTTATTGAATGCAAGCTCGAAAAGTCCGGTTGCGGACAATCCGGCAAGTCCACCTGCCCAAAGGCGCAGAATCAGATTCATTTCGGTAAACGGGTAAGCTACAGCACCGACAAACAGACCAATCACAAGTCCAACGGCAGGAACCAGGTTTCGTGGCAGGTTCACTGTGGACTTGACCAATTGAACCAACGCGAGAACAAAAACAGCCAACACTGAAGCAAACGCAAGAACATTATTCAGCGCCTCGTTCACCATGTTCATCACCCCTCCTTCTTCGCTGTGAGGAGGCCTGCCCGGTATAATACGGTGAGCGTTCTATAGAAGTCATAACTGCCTTGGGAAGGTGTATCCAATAGTCCCGCAGCCGCTGCGGCGCTGACGGCCAATTGTGCCCATTCCGGAACATTCATGGTTGAACGTCCTTCTATGGCTGCAAGCCGTTCAATCACATCTTTAAGGGTCTGACCCTGCTCTTGTACTCCTGTCTGCAGCATATCCCTGCTTGTTCCCAGTCCATTGACAAGCTGTTGAAGCTCCTGCAGCTGCACTTCCAGAGTGGCCAGCTTCTGTCTATCCTCTGCCGACATCTCATCATCCTCCATCTCATCATATTGAAACAGATTATTGGCATTCATAATTTGAATAAGCTTCGAAGCATAACCGGGATCCGTGGCATAACCTGCCGCAGCGATCTCTTTTGCAGCGTCGGCTCCCCCTACACCAATCACCTTGCTGTACAGATTTCGGTTCCACGAAACCCCATCCCGGATCAGAGCAGAATGATCCGCAACCGATTCTCCCCAGTTATTATAAGCACGAAAAGCCGCAGATACCTGCACAGCTTTCCCGTTCTGATATTCTGTTGTCTGTATCGTGATGCTGCCGGCTGGACCCCTGCCTTTGATCCCGAACAGATTGTTGGCCCTGACCGTCAACCCACTACTTCCCCAGCCGGATTCGAGCGCTGCCTGTGCGATCGTCAAGGAGGCTGCAATATGGCTTCGGCGCATATCAGCTATAGCAAAGGGGGCAATGGCAGCAATAAATTCCTTCTCGGTCATCTCATCACATCCTTTCTCTATATAAAATGCGCTTTAAGATAATCTGCTTGTGCTGCTCCCTATGGATGTTTTGTTTTTAATAGATTTGAATGCAAAAAAACGCCAGAGCATCAGCTCCCGCGTTTTTTTGCAGCACCCTGTAATATAGAGGTAAGAATAGGACTGGTAATATTAAACATATAGTTCTTGTGAATTTCATATATTTACAGTAGTATAGTAATAATTAACTACTAAGGAGGGTCTATTATCCTATGCCTTCATATTATTTCAAAGAATTTTGGACACCTCTAAGCTGGGTTGGGGTTAAATTTTTTCGAGACGACGAAGGATTTCTATGGATTAAGTGGTGGTCCAAACCGCGTAAAAGATTACGCTGAACTTAACTTATCCTCCAGTTCCAGCTTAAGCATATGACTTTGAAGAATTAACCCTTCCTTCACACCCGATCCGATAGTTCTTTTGACCTATGAATAGAGGATCTATTGTTGCTTGGGTCATCATCAGCAGGCTGCCTCAAAAGTAATCCGGTTCTTTCCGCTGCGTTTGGAGATATATAAGGCCTCATCGGCCAGACGCAGCGTTTCTACGGTGTCCGCACCATCCGGGGACCATACTGCAGCTCCCACGCTACACCCTACATGGATATTTTCCCCTTGAATGATGATCGGCAGGTTTATCTTGCTGATAATCCGTGAAGCCACAATCTCAGCCTCTTGCATGGGTTTTGTTGCAGAAGTATGAAGGATCACTACAAATTCATCACCGCCCAACCGGGCTACAATTTCATTATCCCTCGTACAATCGAGCAGCCGGAATGCCACCTCCTGCAGCAACGCATCACCTGTAGCATGTCCCAAGGTATCATTCACTTTTTTAAAGCCATCCAGATCCAGATATAAAAAGCTTAGTGTACTCCGGTTTTGTTTGGCCTTACTGACGGCATGGGCCAGAAACTCATCCAGCGCGGTACGATTCGGCAGACCGGTAAGATTGTCATGAAGCGCCATATCTGACATATAGCTCAGCTTGTTCTCCGTCTTGGTCAAATGGTTCACTAAATTCCGTAACGATTCCGACAGAACAGCCACATCTTTGAACCGGGTTGAGGCAGGGATCTCCACCTTGGCTCCAGTGCTGAGCAAATCAGCTGTCTTTGTGATATTATTCAGCGGCCGTACGATCCACCCTGCCACGAACCAGCCCATAACAGCAAATAGAACTGCCGCAACCAATCCACTGTACGCGATATTGCGTTTTAGTTGATGTACTGAGGCGAACGCCACATCTGCAGGCTGCCGGATAATTACAGACCAGCCCAAACCGGGGTAGTTCTGATACCCGTCACCATAAGCATAACCGGTTAAATACGATTCATTATCCCTGCCGTAAGATTCTACAGTCCAGGAGTTTGCCCCAGTTCGTGCTTTTTGCAGTGTTTCATCCGTCATTTTCTTACCCACTAGCTCCTTGGGCCCCAGAAGGATGGTGTCATTTTTTTGACTAACTACAAAAACCTCTACATCCTTTAAACGCTCCTTGAGGGGAGTGACTATGGATTTCTCTACTTCTCTGGACCATTCCCAGCTTAAATGTGCTGCCAGCACACCTGTCACCAGTCCTTCCCCGGTATGAACAGGCACACTTATGTCTACAAACTGCAAGGCTTCACCACTTGGATTCGGCAATAGCTTCGACAATAAAACGGCATCGTGCACATCCCCGATGTATGTTCCCTTTGAACCCTCCTGAAACACGGGACGCTGGCTTATATTCTGACTGAGCAGGATATTGTCCGTAGATGAGAGCACATTCCCTTTCGAATCCAGGAATCCAACCCAGGTGAACACGGGCAGACTACTTTTTAATTGGTTCAATAAGCCGTCAGCTTCCTTTTTGTCCACGGGCACCTGAAAAGCATTAAGCTTGCTGAGCACCTCTACCTCTCCAGTCCGCGACCACATGAAATGATCCAGTTTCTCGGACATCTGATAGGCCTCCGCAGCGAGGGAACTTCCGATACTAAGCTCGACAGACCGGGTAGACTGATTCCCTATGACGTAGCTTAACAACATGGTTAATAGAATAATCATTACGGCAAAAGCGCTGGAAAGTAGTGTACGCAGGTTTAAAAACATTTTCATTCTCTCCTTGAGGTGCCTGGATTGCAGCTACTGTAAAAAAAGGCAACAATTCATTTTGTCGAAAACAGTCGATAATTATGTATCGGTCATATTCATTCTGAAAATGATACAAGATTATTAAATACATATTTTGTATATGACTCTCATTCTTCATTTATCTGATTGCTTATAGCAAAATAATACTATGTTACCTGAACGGTAATGCTTACACGACGCGGCTGTAGTATAATCTGCTCATCAACCATCCCAAGGAGTGAACACTGATGTCAGAACAATTTGAAATGTATGATGATCCGTTCAAGATGCTTATCCTTCTGGCTACTTTAATTTCCGAGAAGTTGGGTACCGAGCTCAAGTATGAGCATGTCCCTTCATATGACAATGCTGTTTTTTCTATGGAGCATGAAAGATTCTTCTATAAAAAGGATAGCACTGAAATTACCTGGTTTGAATTCCTGGGCAGAGACATCGCTTCATCACGGGACCTGTCACGGTCTGAATACAACAAGATGTTCGTTGACTGCATGTCTTCCCTCTACAATCTGTAATCGACTAAACAGCCCTAACATAGCACCCCTTTTATTTCCAAATACCCTCCCTCTTTTAACTGAGGCTGAGGGTATTTCTGTTGGTATTCAGAAAATTTAAATCTTTTCTTTTAAAAATAGCACTTTAGTAGATTGCCCTGATCATTGCAGTTCGATATAATAGCAAAAAAAACAGCGGAGGTAGAAATGGACGACTCCAGCAGAAAAGAACCGTTCCGATACGTGATGAACCAGCCCATAGAATGCTGGCTGGAACTTCCCGCGAGCAATTCAGGTCCAGGTGCCGGAAAATTAACAGAAGGAGTGCTGCTTGACCTTAGCCGTTCAGGCTGCAAGGTGCGCACCCCGCTAAATCTCCGCTTTACCTCTGGTGATACCAAGCTGATCATTCACTTTCAGCTCGCGGAAGACAAGCTGCAATTCGAAGGAAGCGTGCGTTGGGGATGGATGTTTGGACTGGGCCAGTTCCAGTACGGAATCCGTCTCGATTTACAGGAAGACGAAGAAGAGCAGTTGCTGCGCGAATTGGAGATCTGGACCAATACCCGCAGAGCGCAAGGATTATAGCAGGCTCATCATCTTAGATGCCCTCCTTAAGGAGGACGTCTTTTTAAGAAATGCGCGGTGTCGGTTCTCTGGAACTGAGGTAGCTGAAGTATACATACGCAAAAGCGAAAGCACAGCCCATGGCCATACTTTCGCTCCTTTGCATTCCATTTGAACATTCCCGGAACTATGAAATTTAATCTTCAATCCTTTTCTGGATCAATAGCTTCATTACATAAATAAGTATGGCTCCAACAGCAGCCTCAAAGATCAGAGCCCAGAAGTTAGTTCCGATATCGGATAGTTTCAGTCCGGTACGTATTGCAGAGGCCTCATAAACCTTAAACTGGAATGCGTTATTCAGTGCACTAATGTAGCTTCCCCAAAACTGATTCTCAATAAAGCTTATTCCGTTCTCGATCACTGCAAAAACAGCGATAGCAATCCAGATGGTCCCCTTTACCCGAAGGCTTTTAGCTATGGTGACGGCAAACATTAAGAGGATCAGTTCAAATCCGGCGGTCCATAGGAGATTGAATATGCACCATGATGCCACCCGCCAGAAATTCACCGGTAGAAAATCAGAGGAGTAAACCAGAATATATAGACCTAGATGGATCGCGGCAAGACCCGTCACCAGCAGCAGAAGAATCCAGTTGAGCAACAGCGGTGAGAGAACATTCTGTAAAGTACCTACCGGCACAAGCCTTCTGGCATATGACTTTAAGTAACGGACATAGTTGAAAAAGGCAAAGAGCAGCAGGGTACAACCAAAAACGCCATATGCCATCATATTATAGGAGAGCAGATCAACCCCCATAGAGCTGTTCGAAATCCATATTCCAGCCTGGACAAGCAGCATAATGACGAAGTAAGCGAGGATCCGCTCCTGTCTGCGTTTCAAGTCATATTTCATCAGCTTCAACATTCTGCATACACCTCTCTGAACAGCTCATCGATACTTTTCCCCCGCTGGAGCCTGAGATCCTCTACTTCGCTATGCAGGACAAGCTCACCCTCTTTGATAAAAATCACTTCATCAAATATTCGCTCAATGTCGGTCACAAGATGCGTGGATAGCAGGATCGTACTGTCTTCCTCGTAGAACTCCATTAGCGCATTAAGTATTTTTGTCCGCGCCACAGGGTCAACTCCGCCGATAGGCTCATCCAGAATATATAAGCTGGCTCTGCGCGAGAGCACCATGGTCAGCTGCAGGCGTTCACTCATTCCCTTGGACAAGGTACTGACCTTGTCACTTTCCCTTAATTTCATGAATTCCAGCATGTTCTTTGCTTTGCCTAGATCAAAGTCTGGATAGAAGTCCTGCTGAAACTTAAGTGCATCTCCCACCTTCATCCATGATTCTGTTAAGGGACAGTCTGGCATGAAAGACACCAGCGATTTACTCGCTTCCCCCACCGGAACACCCAACACAGAAATCTTCCCCGAAGTCGGCTGGGCAAGCCCGGCAATCAGCTTCATCAGTGTAGTTTTTCCACTACCATTGCTGCCGAGCAGGCCGACGATTTTACCGGCGCCGAGTTCCAAGGAAACTCCGTTCAGGGCATGCTTGGAACCGTATTTTTTGGTCACATTTTCAACTTGAAGTATCCTGTCCACTGAAACAATCCCCCTATGATTTAGTCCTAGAAGCAATATTTTCTGCTACAGCCGTCAGGATCTCCTCACTCTGAAAACCCAGCTCCTGCATGCCGCGGAAAAATCGTTCCAGCACATCCTGTGCCATCTCTTTTTTAATAGTAAGAATAGTCTGTTCATTGCCGGTCACATATCTGCCCATCCCACGCCGGGTTTCCACGATTTCTTCACGCTCCAGTTCCTGAAAGGTTCTTTGCACCGTATTCGGATTAATCTGTAGTTCAGCGGCCAATTCACGTACGGAGGGGATTTTGTCGCCCGGTCTCAACTTTCCAGTAACGATCTCCCCTTTCATATAATTCATGATCTGGAGATAAATCGGCTGATTGTTGTCAAATTCTATGGTCATCAAGCAACGTCCCTTCGTCTGAACACCATAAATCCCGCCAGAAGAAACAGCACGAAGTATACGGACAGCACCAGAATGGAGAAATGCAGCGTCATTCCTGGAATCGGTGCTCCTCCTCCTTCGTAAGCAGCCAGATTCATGTTGGGAAATAATACGTATTTGTAGAAATCGCGGAAAATGACCATATTACTAATTGTAATAGCAAACATCGTGCTTCCTATGGTTACGCCAGTAGAGGTAGTCAATATTCCAATCATAAAAGCCAGCGCAGTGTACATCACAAGATACACGCTGTTGTAGAGCACGGAAGTGAGAAGGTCACCAATGCCCAGGCGATCTCCATCCATTCCAAACCACACACTGCCAGAAGCATACACTGCTATAGTAGTTACTACAGTCAGGCTGAGTGCGTACAGCAGGACGGTCATATATTTGGAGGCCAGGATGGCGGTACGGCTACGCGCACGGATCAGCAGGAATTTGATCGTTCCCTGGCTATATTCCTTGGTGACAATACCCGCTGTCCCGATAATGACCAGAATACTCACCACTTGGCCAATAGCCGTCGGCATCATCATTTCCGCCGCAAACGCAGGCCCGGAAGCAAAAAGCTCTGCCGCAACGGAATGCACAATGTACCCTACCAAAAACGGCAATACGATTAAAAGAGCATAGACTACAAAGAAAGTCCGTTTCTTCGATAATTTAAGCCATTCGTTCAGCACCAGATTGTTAAATTTACGCAATGCGGTTCCCTCCTGTCCATTTGAGGAATTCTTCTTCAAGACTCTGTTTGTTATCTGTAATACGGTAGATCCCTACTCTCGCCTCGCTGAAAGCTGCTACTAGCCCCGGTACTTCATTGTCCTTCATACTGACCAGGACTTCAGAATTCGCCTCATCCGTCCGAATGAACTGAACTCCTGACTGTGCTCTGATAACCGTAAGCGCAGCTTCCAGTTTATCTACCCGGATGGCAAGGGGAATTTCGCCCCCAACCTTCACTTCTTCTCCTAGCGGAGTTACTGCGATCAGTTGGCCATTCTGTATTACAACCGCACGGTGGCAGATTTGTTCGATCTCCGCAAGCATATGACTCGAAATCAGTATCGATATGCCTTCCACCTCAGCGATGGTGCGCATATATTCACGCATTTCACGAATTCCCGCAGGGTCCAGCCCGTTTGTAGGCTCATCAAGGATGAGCAGCTTTGGTGCTTGCAGCAGCGCTTGGGCGATCCCCAGCCGTTGGCGCATCCCCAGGGAATAGGCTTTTACCTTTTTGCCCATAGCTTCCTGCAGGCCGACCAGCTCTACCACTTCATCAATCCGTGCATCCGTGATGCCGTCACTCATCCGCTGATATTGCTTCAGGTTGTCATAACCCGTCAGATGGGGATAAAACTCAGGGTTCTCAATGATCGCGCCAATGTGGGCGATGGCCTTGTTGAAGTCATTGCGGATACTGTGTCCGTCAACCAGCACATCTCCTTCCGACATACGGATTAGACCGGTCATCATACGGATGGTGGTTGTTTTCCCGGCTCCGTTAGGTCCTAGCAGCCCGACAATTTCTCCCTTACGGATATCAAAGGACAGCTTATTCACTATGGCTTGCCCTTTGATAATCTTACTAACCTCATTCATCTGCAATACGATCGGCGCGTTCGCAAAACCTGATGATTCAACATGATAAGCAACCTGACTCATGGCACCCTCCTGGATTTGAAATCAAATGTTTCCGGTTGAACATTCTATTGTACCGGTGTGTTAGTTAAATAGTACACCGACTCTCTGGTTTTGTAAAGCCTAATTATTCCATCACTTCATATCCGGAGACCTGCTGTACCCTAGATGGAGGAAATTGATATCTTTCAGTAGGTTGCGGGTAATAACGTATTTGGCTTGCAGAAGCTGTACGGCCCCGCTATGATCAAAAGATCAGTCAAGTTCAGAAAGGAACCCGTTCTTATGATACTCTTCATTCACCGCAAAGATCTGCGGACGATCGATCTACCAGCCTTTGATGCCATCCATTCTGCTGGTGTAGCCAGCTTGCATGTACTGATCCTTGACCCTTTCCTGCTGCGTAAGGAGCGGTATCTTGAACACAGCGGCTTTAACTTTCTCACGCAAGTTGCACGGTTGCACCAGGACTACATTCTGGCAGGTAAACAGCTGCATATTCTGTACGGAGAGCCTGACATAGTCGTTAAGAAGCTGGTACAGACCCATCCCATTGAGCAAATATTAGTTCATACAGATTACACACCGTATGCCGTAAAGAGGGACAAGCAGTTGAATGCTACAGCATCCTCACTTGGCATCCGTTTTCAGACTTATTCCGGCAGCATGCTCTGTGACCTGGATGAATTCATGGAGTGGAGCGGCCGTGCGGAGCCATACAAGGTCTTTACACCCTTTTACCGCCGCTGGCGCACCTTCCTTACAGAACGTTTCCGTCCTCCTTATTCCACGGGCATAAAGGATCTGCAAACGGCCAGCCTGGAGCAAAGTGTAGCAACCACCTTCAGGGTTCCTGATGAGGTTGAACGCCTGCTCAGGCAGCTATCCTTACGGACAAATGACCTGGACGCGTATCGTACACTCGATCATTTCCTTAGTGAGAATCTACAGGATTACACAGTGAGACGCGATAAATATGCGGAGGATGGCACGAGCCGGATCAGCCGGTATTTGAATACAGGGGCGATTTCAGTACGGATGATCTATACAAGGCTGTCGGGGGAAGAACGCGGAGCGGAAGAATGGCTGCGGCAGCTGGCCTGGCGGGATTTTTACCTGATTCAGGCCCGCCTGGATGCTGATTTTTTCAACTATGAGAATGTCTTTGATCTGACTAGTCTGGGTACCAGACATTTTGAAGCCTGGTCCCAGGGAAACACAGGTATTCCAGTCATTGATGCGGCTATGCACCAGTTGAACGAAACGGGCTGGATGCCGAACCGCCTGCGGATGATTACCGCGATGTTTCTCACCAAGAATCTGGGCTGTCCGTTTATTTACGGAGAACGGTACTTCCGGCTGAAGCTTAGCGATTACGATAATGTGCTGAACCGGGGCGGCTGGCTGTGGAGCTCATCTCTTGGATTTGACGCCTCCCCGTACTTCAGAATTATGAATCCGGTAACCCAATCACAGACTCATGATCCAAGCGGAAGCTATATCCGCACCTGGCTGCCGGAGCTAACAGAATTGTCGGACAAAGAAATCCATCTCCCCCGCCCTGGAGCGATTGTTGATCTAAAAAGTTCACGGGCACTGGCAATTGAAACCTATAAGCAGATTCTTCAAAGTAAAAAAAAGCAGCTTCAAGCTCCCTCTTGTTCTTCCTTTAGAATCTCTAGAATAAGTGAAGTCCCCGCCGATAACTGAAAGATGTCTTCTGACAAAAGTTTCACCTGCTCCTGCAGCACATGCGCCTCATCGGTCCCTTCCAGATATCGGGTGACAAAATGAAGGAAAACATCTACTTTTCTAAGCAGCATCAGCACTGGAATAGCCTTAATTTCTGCTTCAGAGAGACGGATATGGCGGCTGAAGCCCCGGCAAAAATCCCGGACTGCTGCCTTCACCTCCGCATGCCCAAGCAGCCCGGACAGAATAACCGCCGGCTCCATCGCCCGGACATCGAAGGTGCAGAATTCAAAATCGAGCAGCGCAGCTACTTGCCGGTGATCTGTTGTTTCTACCAGCAGATTGGAAGCATTCAGGTCCCCATGCACCAGTTGATGCGGCAGTTCTTGCAGCTCGGTCAGCGAAACCGCGATGGTGTCATAAGCCTCGTACAGCATGCTAAGCTCTGGAGCAAGATCTGCAAACGGTACTGGCGGCTTCAGACAGAGCTCAAGGATTACTTCTGAGGTGCATAGTGGATAAGCCGGCCTCAGCTCATAATAAGGCTTGTACACTGGAGCCAGCTCAGGATTGATGTCAGACAGCACAGTGGATAACCAACCCGCAGCCCGCCCGAAGGATTCGAAATATCCATTCTCCTCTTCCGCCGGTGAATCTCCGTCGATATATTTGAACAAGCAGGCAAATTTGCCGTCCGCATCCTTCAGCTGAACTACTGTATCTCCAGCTGGGGTGCAGATCGGTACCGGTACTTTGAAAGGTAAATCAAGCCCTCCCAGTTTTTGCAGCACGGCATGCTCAAATTTTATTTTGTCTCGATCCCTGTGCGTATCATAAATGCGGAGTACGGCGCGGTGAGCACTATTTTCCACAAAATAGGTTGTATTATTCCAGCCGCCGCTCCGCTTCCTCAGCGTTCCATTCCAAGCCGGCCAGGCCTGGCTTATCATTTTCTCCATAGGCTTATGCCCCTCTCTTAATTGTTGTGTAACGAATCTTCTATAAGCAGGTCTTATATGTAAGGTGGTGAACATGTGGCCGATGTAGAACACATCTTGAAAAATATTAATCAGTTCAAGGGCAATTGTAAAATCAGTGTCTGGCTATGTCAAATTGCCAAAAACACTTACTTCACTTAGACCCTATCAGTGAGGTCTTTGGCAGAACGGAAAGCTGGGCCAGGGTTACATTTCACCGCGCAAGAAAAAGCTGAAACAGAGCAGCAGATTGCCTTTTGAAGAAATGGAGGGTGACGGTATCTTTTATATCACTCCTATGCGGCCGGTCATCAAAATCAAAAAGTCTGCGGAGATCGGCCTTGGCAACGGGGATGACACAATAGACCTTGAACAATTAAATGGCAACCGCACAGACCCTTCCACGCATATCAAAGCTGTATATTATGGGCCGAAGGATGACAAACCGATTCTGATCTGGAAACAAAGCATGGGGCTGCCGCCGGCAACCGCTGCCGTCGAGGCCCAGTTTGTGGACCGGAATTAGCTATTTTTGGAGCTTATCCTGCCAATCCCCGATTTTTTCCGCTATAATAAACTTCATATTGATTGAGCAAAGGATGGGATTCTAATGGATGCTACTGTTTCCAAACGCTGGCTGCTGGCAAGGCTCTATGAGCCGGAGCAGACGATTGTGGATTGCCGGTTTACGCTTGGTAAGCCAGATGCTGGACGGAAGAGCTATGAACAGGAGCATATTCCTGGCGCAATTTATCTCGATTTAGAGCTGGATCTGTCCTCCCCGTTAGGGGAGCATGGCGGGCGCCACCCTCTACCCGACCCGGAGGTGCTTGCTGCACGACTGGCCAAACTCGGGATAGGCAATGATTCACGTATTGTTGCCTACGACGATGAGAGCGGAATGAACGCTGCGCGGCTCTGGTGGCTGCTTCGTTATCTAGGGCATGATCAGGTATATATTCTGGAAGGCGGATTCAGTGCCTGGAAAGCCGAGAAGTTCCCGGTCACGGATCATCAGCCGGTGCGGGTTCCGAGTACTTTTGTGCCAAAGGTCCAGCCCCAGATGCAGGCAGGTGTTGAGGAAGTTCGACAGATATCTGAACAAACGGTCGCCGCTACCGCTGCCAATTCAGCTTCCGTCCCCCTTCCCGTCCTTATCGACTCGCGTGCAAATGATCGCTATCACGGGAAGAACGAGACCCTCGACAATAAGGCCGGACACATCCCTGGCGCGGTGAACTTCTTCTGGAAAGACACACAGAATGAAGATGGAAGCTACAAGAGCACTGAGCAGCTGCAGGAGCATTTTGCTGAGCTGGACAAGGATGCCGAGATCATCGTCTACTGCGGTTCCGGCGTAACCGCTTGCCCGAATGTGCTGGCGCTGGAGAAGGCCGGATACAGGAAGGTTCGGCTGTATGCAGGAAGCTGGAGCGACTGGATTAGTTATGAGGAGAATCCGGTGGCTACGGGGAATAGTTAACATGAAGTGCCCGCGTCCTGCGTGGGCTTTTTGTGCTGGAGAGCACCCTGCGAAATATCAAGTCATCGCGGATTTAACCATAAGCGGAGAAAGATGATCCCGCATTAAATCCTCTCTTCCGACCACACCTCCAAGTCCAGCTATATGCTGCCCCTTCAACCGTATAATAACAGACAAACACCTTCTCTGGATCGATGTCTGGCATGTGGATTTTGAAGCAAAGCCTCCAGTGATTCAGTGAGTTCCTCACCCAACAGCTCCCCAAACCGTCCCATATCGAGTTCAAAAAAACCGCCTGCAGCATCATAGGCCATAATACCATTATCCTATTCAACAATTCACTCTCTGCTATTTGATTCTATGAAGCTTCCAAAATGCAAAATAGTATTTACATTGTGCAATACATAAGCTACAATCCTACCAACCAATAACTGGAAATGACAATTCCATTCGCCATTACTTTCAACCAAATGGTTTTCAAAAAGTTGGCGTTTGCTGGCAAGCAACAGATCAGCGCAAATGTTGTTTAAAACTAAGCGTATGTCTAACGAGGGGAGATCACATTAATATGAATATAGCCGTCAAGTTCATGCAAAAATTCAAAAACCTCGATAACCAGAATAAGCTGAAGGTCTATCGGGACAAAACGGAGCTCATTAGGAGACGGAATATGGAAGCCTGGGATGACGGGCGACTCCAAGAGGAATCCCTCCGGCTGCAAAAAGAAGCGCGGTCAGGTACACCTTTGGACGAGCTGCTTGTCGATGCTTATGCGTTAGTCTGCGAGGCAGCGAAGAGAAAGCTCGGATTACAGCCTTACGAAGTCCAGATTATGGCTGCCATTGCTCTACATGAGGGATTTCTGATCGAGCAGCACACCGGTGAAGGAAAAACACTCTCTGCTGTTATGCCTGCATATCTAAATGCACTGACCGGCAAAGGCGTTCATGTGCTGACTTTTAACGAATATTTGGCTAAGCGGGATGCGGAGTGGATGGGCCCGGTCTATCGTTTCCTCGGGTTAACGGTAAACTCGGTTCAAGCGGGCATGAGCCTGTACGAGAAACGGGAAGCATACACCAAGGATATAACCTATGTTACGGCTAAAGAAGCGGGATTCGATTACTTGCGTGACACAATTGCACTAAGCGAAGCCGATACCGTGCATCGTCCTTTCCATAACGTCATCGTCGACGAAGCGGATTCGCTGCTTCTCGACGAAGCGCGGGTGCCGCTAGTCATCAGCGGCGATTCGGCCTCTTCCAGGAGCGACGGCTTTCGTTTTGCAGAAGTAGCTCGGCAGCTCAAGCAAGCAGAGTTTTACGACTTCGACGAGTTCCAGCGGAACGTTTACTTAAATGAAGCAGGTGCCGAGAAAGCGGAATCGTTGCTGGGATGCGGCAATTTGTACGATAGCCATAACAGTCACTTGCTGACGTCATTAAATTGCGCACTGCATGCGGAAACGTTATTAATGAAAGACGTCGATTACATCGTCCGGAACGGAAAAATCGAGCTGATCGAAGAATATACCGGCCGCGTGGCGGAGAACCGGTATTTGCCGGACGGGCTGCAAGCCGCACTTACGGCCAAAGAGGGGCTGTCCTCCACAGCCAGTGGAAAAATTCTCGGGACGATCACCATTCAACACTTCATCAGCCTGTATCCGCAGATTTGCGGAATGACGGCTACTGCGCATGCTTCCGGAATGGAGTTCAAAGATATTTATACGCTGGAGGTCGTGCAAATCCCGCCGAACCGGCCAAATATCCGGATCGACCATCCGCACCGGATTTATACCCATAAAGAAGCCAAGATTAAGTCGCTTGTACACGAAATCTCGTCCGTCCATAAGTCGGGACGTCCCATTCTCATTGGTACATCAAGTGTTGAGGAGTCTGACATGCTGGCGAAGGCGCTAGCGGTTGCCGGTGTACCTTGCCATGTTTTGAATGCAAAAAACGACGCAGAAGAAGCCGGGATCATCGCCAAAGCGGGAGAAACTGGCGCCGTGACGGTGTCAACGAATATGGCGGGACGCGGCGTCGACATACGGCTCGGCGGCGGTGACCCCGCGCAAGCAGAGGTAGTCGCTAAACTGGGCGGGTTATATGTGATTGGCACACATGTAAACGAAAGCATGCGAATCGACGACCAACTTCGCGGGCGTTCTGGCCGCCAAGGCGACCCGGGAGATTCCGTTTTTTATGTATGCTTGGAGGACGAGTTGCTGCATCGCTTCGGCATCCATAAAGCGGCTCGAGCTCCAAAGCAGGATGAGGCTCTTGAAGAGACATTACTAAGCAGCAAGATCACAAGTATTCAGCGTATTGTTATGGGCCAAAACTTCGATATCCACAAGGAACTGAACTGTTATTCAGATATGGTAGAGGATCAGAGGCGAATTCTACACGCAGAGCGACTCCGCATTTTGAAAGGCGAACAGTCGATGAGCCCTGCGGAGCAGCGGGTACGGCTTTTTTATATCGACGAGTTCTGGGCTGAACATCTTGCGTACATTTCTTACCTTCGCGAAAGCATCCACTTGGAGAGCCTTGCCAGCCGTAATCCTATCGACGAATTTCATGCGCAAATCACCGAAGCCTACGAGCAAATTCCTTCCAAAGTAAATAGTGCATCGGAAAATATGCTTGAAAGGCTCGGAGGTTCGAATGACCCGGCGGAGTGGGAAAAGTTCGATCTGAAGAGCCCTACTTCCACTCGGACGTATATTATCAACGATCAATACAGCCAGAATATGCGCAGCTCATGGACCGGAACGACTGTATTTGCTTTTTGGATTCGCATGATTATGAAGCCGGTATTCAAGCTGTCAAAATATTGATGCAGCGTAGCTTTTTGAAGAAAAATTGCGTTGCCGCCTACACTGAAAATGTTTTCCGAAGCGAAACGTTGACTCCGTGTTGACTTCGGGGCACAAAAATACATCGCTGATGCTTATTAGCCGCTTGGCGATGTATTCAATCATTACGAACATTCCCTTCATAGCTAACCCAGTCACTCCAGCTTCATATCCCCCCACAGGATACTTTATCCCAGTGACCCGCGGCCTCAGATGCAAGTATTTGCGTGTTGCTGCATACCGGAAGGTGGTACGATGAATGATTAGTAAGGATGGCATCCCCCCTACGGGAACATTCGGACAGATTGATCAAATGTGGTTCAGGCTTCGAAGCATCACACAGAACAACAATCCCAAGGGAGAGTGGTCACTTCGGCTACAATTTCTTGAATCGCATATGCTCCTGATTCCAATATTTGGCCGGGGTTGGATAACGGTAGATGGAAAATATGCTGAACTCAGAGCGGGATTTGCTTTTATTTGCCTACCAGGGAAGTTGATCGAAGCCCGTCTAGAGGGTTCAGGAGACCAGAGGATATACATTCTTCGGTTTGATGTATTTGGTCAGCGTGATCTGCCTGAAGATCAGGAACAGACAAGCTCATCGGAGCTTCATATCCCCTTCCCCATGGAAGGAGAAGCAGCGATTGCATCAACTATTACTTACAGCAAACACTGTGAGGCCATCGCCGCTTCCATGGGAAACATAAATCCCTTGCAGCGACTGCATGCCCAGAGCAGATTCTATGAGCTGCTGAGCGATGTCGGCCAGTTGCAATTGAGCGATACAGATGCTGTGATAGAGCGGGTCAAATCATATATAGAGCAACACTACCGCGAAGAGCTCTCCATCCGCCTGCTGGCAGGCGAGGCAGGCACTAGCGAAAGGCATTTCATCAGACTGTTCAAGCAGAAATATGGTATCAGCGCGATTGAATACCTGACCGAGTACCGGATTAGACAAGCAAGGAGCCTTATGTTGCCGCAAACGAATTATGAATTGAAGGATATTGCCGCTTACGTTGGTTATAAGGACATCCCTTATTTCCGGCGCAAATTCAAGCAAATTACCGGCGTAGCTCCGGCAACATTCATGCGAAATGCCCAGCTGAAAATGGTTGCTTACCACGGCAGCCTGATTGGGGCACTGCTTACTCTGAACATTATTCCCTGCGCAGCTCCGGCTGACCATCCTTGGACTGAATATTACCTCCCTAACAGCCTCATCCTCTATGGGGATCAGATCGATCGGGGAAAGGGCACACCCGATGGCTCATGCCTTGTGTCTAAGCAACATGTCTGTACAGCTCATCCGCACTGAGGGGTTCCCCGTATTCTCCTTTCATGTCCATGAAAATCGGGACGGCCTCTGCCACAAAAGTGTTTCCGGGAAAGGATTACTAGATGAGCTTGGTTTGTTTTATAAGAATGATGTCAGTCCGATTATTCTTGCTCTTGCCAAAGCCGCACAGACTAAAGCAGTGATGCTATGGAAGCATATTTATAATCAGCTATATACCTATATGGAAGAGGAATCCCGGGATGCGGCAGATGACAGCACCCGCAACCTTATCATCGAGCAATTCAAATCCATCACCTGGGAAATCGAACCGGAGGTATTCGGACTTCACAGCAATCCGTTCCGCATCATACCCAAATTCAGAACAGACCCCAACCCTCCACACAACACTATATCTATTAAGGCCACCTGCTGTCTGGCCTATCAGCTTAGACCGGATCATGGATACTGCAGCAGCTGTCCTATACTGCCACCGGAGTAAACGGAGCTACTGGTAAATAGTCTGCAGGATGAGGCCGCGGTCCACGCGGTTTTTTTGTGCGAATGGCATTTAATTGTTTCTTTTTGGCATAATCTATGGTATCTATTGTAAGTCGAAGAACAAAATGCAAAACAAAGGGAGAGGTTTTGATGTGGGATCGTAAGGAAATAAAGCGAAGGGCTAAGGATGTGCTCCGAATCTCGTATTGGAAGGCTTTTGTGGTGAGTTTAATACTGGTTTTACTTGGAGAAGGCATGGGTATCCCAAGCTTAACTCAAAGAATGGGTTCCTCGCCATTTCGTTCAGAATGGTCCAACTCTGTTCATGACATGGATTGGGGGATTTTAGGCCCCTTCCTTATTATCGTAGTATTCATAGTTGGCTTATTCGCAGTAATTGGAATTGCATTTCATATCCTGATTGGTTCTCCTCTCACAGTAGGTTCATTGCGTTACTTCAAACAGGCTGCCGAGGGTGAAGTCCGTATGGGCAATATCGGCTATGCGTTTCATAAAGAACGGTATTGGGCTATAGTTCTAACTATGCTTTGGAGAGGTTTTTTGAATTTCTTATGGTTCCTGTTACTGATCATTCCAGGAATAGTAAAAGCCTATGCATATAGTCAGGTACCTTACATCCTTGCAGACAATCCGAATATCGGATATAACCGTGCAGTAAAATTAAGCAAGCAAATGACACAGGGACATAAGTTCCGCATGTTTGTGCTTGATCTGAGCTTTCTTGGATGGATTCTGCTTGGCCTGCTGGCACTCGGCATCGGCGTCTTATTCGTTCAGCCCTACATTAATGCCACAAAGGCAGAGCTTTACTTGGATTTACGCCATACTGCACTTACATATAAATTGACAACAGAATATGAACTCCGACTAGCACCGACACCCTATTTTTAGAATCGTACCGCTAGATTGCTGCTGATGAATAGTCAACATGATGAGCCTGCGCTTGGTGCGGGCTTTTTGTGCTGGGATTGTACAGATGAATAGGCAGGCATGAACTTCTCAATTTTATCAAAGGCCCCTCTCCGGCGGAAAGCGCACCACTCGACCGATTCCTCCGTTAAGCAGCAAAATTAAAAGCCTCAGTCCCATTGAATTCAGGACTAAGGCCGCTTAAGGATCATATCCGCGCTGTCTACTTGATGGGATCAGTTCAGAACTGCCTGCTTAACTGTAGAATTGCCAGAATACAAGCAGTCCTACCAGAACTAACATCATCGCCCCGGACAGAATGGCCGACCACTTGTCACGGGCAGTTGAAGCAGACCGCTTTTTCTTCTTCAATACAAGAAGTGCCGCCAAAAACAATATCGCCAGTCCAGTCAGACCATAGTTAACCAAAATCTGCGGATACACTTCGGCATAGGCACGCTCATTGTTGCTGAGCATCCGCAAAGCCAGAACCAGATTGTTCACCACAATGCCAGTGCCTGATAAGGTTAGGCCAACCACCAACTTGCGGCTGGCGGCACTAGAAGCAGGGCGTGTTCTGGCTCTCCGCTTGTTCAAGATCGTCTGAACCAGCAATACAAACGGGGCGATAATAAAATAGACGACAGCCAGAACCGCAAGCGCTGCACTCAAGAGCAGCACCGGCATTGATTTATCAGCAGGCAATGGCAAATAATCAGTCGTATACACCGAGATCGCCTTAACCTTACCATCATTGACTGTTGCATGCAGCATGGGCCAGGCATCGAGCGCCGAGTCTCCGCTTATTTTCTCATAGAGATATGGCTGAACCTGCTTATAGCTTCCGGTCATGCCTGCAAGTGACACACGGAGCTGATCCGCTCCCTGCGGCTCAAGCTTCATCAGCGTGAGATAGGGGAATAGATTCATGAAGCCATGTCCAGGGCGGCGCGCAGCCACGAACTCACCTTGGACCTCTGACGCGTCCGGCAGGTCAACTGCATCCGCCTGCTCACGCGTACCCACGATTGCTTTGGTCAGACCATGAACAATATTGGATTCGCTAGCCTGATTGGTCATAATTACGATCGCGAACCGGTCTTCAGGCACGATCTGAAGATTGGTGGCAAAGGCAATCGTATTCCCGCCGTGGCCGAGTGTCCGGTGCCGTCCGGGATATTCCCAGAATCCATGCGCAATACCAGGCATTCCTTCAGCTGAGGTATAACTTTGGGTCAGCATCTTGCCCAGGGTCCCGGGCTTCTCAAACAGAGGGGATTGCTCTCCGGCTGCAGGCAGGAACGCCATCGCAAACTTAGCCAGATCCTCCGCAGTGCCGTTATTGCCGCCATTGGGGTACATGGACATATAATTCCATGATCCCTGCTTAAAGGAACCTTTTCCCTCAAAGAAATAACCCTTAGCTTTATGCTTCAGCAGCTCCGGGCGCTCCTCTACAACAGAATATGCAATGGAATCCTTCATGCCAAGGGGATCGAAAATATGCTGCTGAACGTATTCACGGTAATGCTGACCGCTGATTCTCTCCACTATATACGCAGCCAGTGAGTTACCATAATTCGAATAGGCTACAGCCTCACCAGGTCTGTATATCTGTGCAGGTTGGGCAAGCTGCAGTCCCTCTTCCAGCGACCGCACTTCGCCAGGGGATTGATAGGCCATATCGAACATATACTCTTCGAATCCGGCATTGTGGTTCATGAGATTAAGCATTGTTATGGGATCATCATATTTCAGCTTGGTTAGGAAATTCTCAGGTAAATAGTTACGAATATCTTCATTCAGGTCAATTTTACCTTGTTCCTCCAGCTGCATCACGGACGTCCATACAGTAAGTTTACTGATCGAGCCCCACTCCATTACCGTATCCGGCGAGACAGGGATCTGCTGTTCCACGTCGGCGTAGCCGTAACCCTTGGACAGAACCACCCGGCCATCCTTCACCATAACAACAGACGCGCCTACGGATTGTTGTCCTATGTACTCTTTTACATAATTGTCGACAAAATCTTCCAAACCGGCCAGCGGAATCCCGGAGGGGGTAGCTGCCTCTGCACCCGCGCTAACTTTTTCCGCCGCAAATGCTGTGATACTACTGGACATAAATAATAGTAATGAGAACACAAGTATAAATCCTCTTCCTAACAATAAGACCTCTCCTTTAGTTGAGTAAATTCCTGCAGCTCTCCTATTCTATCAAGAATCCTCACACATAACCGTATAATTTTGTCAAAAGTAAATTAAGCGTGATTTCAGCTCCACATATTTCCTCCACATAACAAACAGCGGCCCCCGTTACCGGAGAACCGCCGCCCGTTTTGCTCTAATTACTATTTCTACAGATATACACTTCTGGCTATAAAAAAATTCCCTTTAAGTTTACTCGATTCGTATTGATAACAATGGACTTTTATTTACGTGTGCTATTCGACCTGGAACTGATTCAATTCATCCTGTAGCTTTTTCGACAAAAGGCTGAGTTGCTGGGATAGTGCTGCAACATGCTGTATGCTGTCCAGTTGCTCCTGAGTACTTGCACTTACCTCTTCCGTCGAAGCAGAATTCTCTTCTGTCGTCGAAGAAATCACTTCCAGTGCCTGTAAAATTTCTTCCTTGTGGGTATGAACATTGGAAGTGTTATCGCTGATTTGAATCATGCGTAATTTCAAGCCTTCTAAATCCTTGTTAATACTGAGGAACACCTGCTTCGTAGCTTCAACGGATTTCGCGGTTTCTCCAGCTATTTCAAGGCCCTGCGTTGTGTGTTCAACGGATGCCGTGGTTTTCTCCGCGATATCATGAACCTTTCTGGCGATCTCCTGTGTAGCCCGTGCAGTCTGTTCCGCCAATTTCCGGACCTCTCCTGCCACAACAGCAAACCCGCGGCCCTGTTCTCCTGCACGTGCTGCTTCGATAGACGCGTTAAGTGCTAACAGATTGGTTTGTGTGGCAATTTGATGTACCGTATCTACGATGCCCGATATCTCATTACGGCTAAGATCAATATCTTGAATCGCAGACGAAATCGCCTGTGTGGAGTTGTGATTTTCTTGAGCCCATCTGGATAACTGATCCAAAACGTCTAACCCTAGTCCGCTTTGGTCTGCAGAAGCTTGCACCATCCCTTCTATGGCTTTGGTATCATTCGTGATTTCGTCGATTTGACCGGATAATGACCCTGTTTTGTGAAGAATCGTATCCGTTTCGATTGACTGATAATTAGTTGCGTTAGCAATCTCAGTAATGGCCACAGCCATATCGTTCATTGTCACAGCCGTTCGGGAAGATATAGATTGCAGATCCTTGGAAGACTGATTTAATACCTCTGCGGAGGCGCCAACCATCTGAATCATATTTTGAATTTTCCGGACCATATTGAAGATTCCGATTGAAATTTGTCCAATTTCATTTTTAGAATTAGCATCGAACTCAACAGTCAAATCCCCGTTTTCCACCCGCTTGATCTTGGTAAGAAGTATAGGTATGGATCTGAGCAGATAACGGAGTGTGATATATGAAAATAAAATGAGCAGGAACGCAGCTGCAGTGAACCCGATAATGGTAAGCCATGTGAAGTTCACTAATTCTGAGAGTACTTCACGCTTTGAAATGGTCAATCCTACTGACCACCCAGTATCTTTACTTGTGGCGTACCCGATGTAACGGCTCTCTCCATTGTCGTTAATCAGTTCTACTCCGGATTCGCCAGCTAACATTTTCTTTCCGATCTTCCCTAGATCACCCGGGCTCTCGTTAATCTTTTCCTTTAATATTTTAGTCTTATCAGGGTGATACATAATCTCTCCAGTTTTTGTGGCGAGAATGGAATAACCTGTGCTGCCAAGCTTATAGCTTTGCATGATAGAAGGAATATCCTTAAACGCTATATCAACTACCACAAAACCAATTATCGCATTGTTGTCATTCTTAATCGGATAAAAAATACCCATCAACAAATCACCCGTAATAATATCATTGTAAGGATCGGAGTAGTACAAGCCGTCTGCTGCGACTGCCGGTTTGTAATACGGGCGTTGTTCAATAGTAAAGGTAGGCTCCGATACACTGCCATCGTTCAGGATGTAAAAGCCTTTGCCTGTAGTACTTGCTACCCAAGCATCTGCAAAAGCGGGCTCTCCCTTAACAATGGCTGCCAAGGTTTTTGTTACTTCAGCCGCATGCGGAGAAGTTTTGGCCAATCCAGGAGATTCCGTAGATTCGAGATATTGTTTAAATAGATTATTCGTTGACATCTGCTTGACAAGTGAACCCTTTTCCTTAAATAAAGCATCGAACTGACTAACGAGTGCCTGTGTTTTAGTCTGAAGCATGGACTCTTGGTTCTTCACAAGTATGTTTCGAGTGCTAGAAAATACAAATGTACCCAAGATCGAAAAGACGACAACGATAATAACTAAGAGAACAATTGATAATGTATTTGCAATACTCGATAAATTGAATCGTCTTTTCTTTAATTGCTGTGACATTAGAACCCCCCCATTTCGCTTTTGTGTAATTAGCTCATAATAATATTTCGGATATTTGTCGATCATTCGATAGAGTAGTTTTCGATAATAAATATTTTGATGTCAAATTTTAAGGTTTACAGCATAAAAATTATAAAATACAGTTCATTTTATATTTTTTCGGGTGCATTACTATTGCTTAGATGTTGAAATGCTAGATGCCATTTTCAACAGTGAACGGTTATAAGCAAAACAAAACGACCTTAGTCCCATAGAATTCAGGACCAAGGCCGCTTACCGATAACTTTATTTTTGATATGAATAGTTCAGTCCAATCCAAGCCTTAGCTTTTTTTCTCTGGTTTCTCTACCTCTACTCCATTAAGAATTAGATGCAAGCGGATGTCTGCCTTAAGCGAATCCGAGACGGCACAGTACTTCTCCTCAGCCATCAGGATGGCTTTCCAGAGCCGGTAATCGGGGACATTCCCATCAATATGAAAAAACAGATCAATTGCTGTAAATCCGGAAGGATTCGCTTCCTTGCGGGTTCCATCTGCTTCAATCTCAAGTCGTGTGATTTCTGGCAGGAACCGATCCAGAATCATCGTGATATCGATGCCCATACAGCCTCCCAACCCGGCCAGCAGCAATTCCATCGGAGTCATGCCTTCGCCGTTACCACCGTATTTAGGAGTTGCATCCATCCCCACGGAATAGCCGGAAGGCCCTGTTGAATCAAACATCCGTTTACCTTTCCAAATGGTCGATACTTTCATTATCTTTACCTTCTTCCTTAAACTTCGTTGATTTGACGCAAGAATCTGCGTGTCCGTTCCTCTCGGGGATCTTCAAAAAACCGCTGCGGAGCCGCTTCTTCGATAATATTACCATCTGCCATAAAAATGATTTTGGTCGCCACTTCACGGGCAAACTTCATCTCATGTGACACGACCAGCATCGTCATGCCCTCCTGAGCCAGCTCACGCATCACACTGAGCACCTCACCGACAAGCTCGGGATCAAGCGCAGAAGTGGGTTCATCGAATAACATTACTGCGGGTTCCATAGCCAGAGAACGGGCAATCGCCACTCTTTGTTGCTGCCCGCCGGAGAGCCGGGAAGGATAATATTCTTCACGATCTGCCAGTCCAACGCGGTCCAGAAGCTTCCGGCCTATAGCTACAGCCTGTTCCTTCGGCAGCTTCTTCACGGTGATCAGACCTTCAATCACATTGCCGAGCGCTGTTTTGTGTGGATATAGATTGAATTGCTGGAACACCATCCCGCTCTGCTTACGGATATTCCGGGTAGCCTGCTGACGCAAACGCCTGGAGGCAGTAGCATCTACTACAATCCCATTCACCTCAAAACTGCCGCCTGAGATGTCCTCCAGACCATTTAAGCAGCGAAGCAATGTGCTTTTGCCTGAACCGCTCGGTCCCAGGACAACGACAATATCCTGTGCTGCCACCTGTATATTAATGCCCTTCAGCACTTCATGATCCTGAAAATGCTTCGATAAGCCTGTAGTCGTTATCATGTTAACGTCATCTCCATGTTCAATAAGCTTTGGCCAATCTGCGTTCGAACCGCTCCAGGATGAAGGCCAGCCCAGTACTCATAATCCAATACATCACACCGATCCCCAGATAAAAAGGCATATATTGATAATACTGGGCAATGAGGAGCTGTGCTTGACGCAGAAGTTCGCTGACCGTGATTACTGAAACGAGTGAGGTCTCCTTCAGCATACCAATGAACGTATTTCCCATAGGTGGAATAGCAATACGCATGGCCTGCGGCAGCACAATTCTGCGCATCGCCTGCCATGGCGTCATTCCGGTTGAATAAGCAGCCTCCAATTGTCCCTTCGGAACCGACAGAATGGCTCCACGGAACGTCTCAGACAAGTAAGCCCCAGCATTTACACTGAGCGCAATATAGGCTGCTGTCAGGGAACCAAGCGTAATCCCATAATCTACAAGCCCATAATATATGATAACAATCTGTACTAGGAGTGGTGTCCCGCGGATGACCGATACATAGAAACGGGCAATCCACCGAATCGGCGGATTCCCTTTGAGACGGGCGATTGCCACCACGAGGCCGATGATCAGACCGAAGAACATAGAGACAATCGTCAACAGTAAAGTGTAACCGGCGCCCTTCAGCAAGAAGGGCAGATTGTCGAATACGAGTTGCATAGATACTACCCCCTTCCCGCCATAGGGCGCACGCTCCAACATTTATTTTGCAGGTGTCTCATTGAACCATTTCTGAAAAAGAGTGTCGTAAGTGCCATCTGCCTTCATATCGGCCAAGGCTTTATTCATGGCATCACGAAGCTCTGCATTATCCTTGCGGAGAGCTACACCCGCCATATCGGATTTGATCGGTTCGCCCACCGCTTTAATCTGAAAGCCATTCTCATCTACAACCGGCTTCAAGGCATACAGATTATTAATGGTCGCATCAATCCGTCCTGCATCCAGATCCTTCAGTGAGGTAATGACATCATCATACGTCTTGATCTTGAAATCACCTACTTTTGGCAGCACTTCGGTACGAAGATAGGTTTCATCGTTCGTTCCGAGCCCCACCCCAATCGTCTTCCCTTTGAAGTCTTCCAGCTTCGTGATATCTGTATTTTTGGTATTGACGATGATTTTGACATTGTTGGTGATGTAAGAATCCGTGAAATCAATTTGCTTCTTACGTTCATCAGTTATCGTAACCTGGCTAATCACGATATCGAATTTCTTCGCTTGCAGACTTGGGATCAGCCCGGAGAAATCCTGAGTTGTGAATTCTGCTGTTACTCCAAGACGTTTGGCAATTTCCTTGGCGATATCAGGGTCAAAGCCGTCTACTTCTTTCTTATCATTCAAAAAGGTATACGGCGGATAGGTTCCCATTGTACCGACCTTGATCACGCCCGCTTTTTTAATTTGTTCCAGTTCATTCGCCGCTGTAGTTCCCGAATCTGATTTCCCGCCGCAAGCGCTTAGAACCAGACCGAACACAGCCAGCGCTGTTATTGTAACCATAGCAAATTTACGTTTTATCATTATTGTTTCTCTCCCTTTATCTATAGTTTTCCCAACAATCCGTAAAATTCGAAATTGGCCAATTCACTCGCTAATTGCTGTGCAGAGGCCTCTGCAACCTTAGAATGAATGTCTTCGGAGCCAAATAACCAACGTGAGAGCAACCCGTCACACATACTCATTAACAGAGCAGCGCGAAGCTCAACCTCTATACCCTCAGGCAGCATTTGCAGCTCTATCGCTCTTTCTATATTGCGGCGAAAAGCTTGCTCCATTGCATTCCGGGTAGCCGAAATACGCTTCCTTATCGTTTGGTCGGCTCCATTTCCCATCAGGAGGATCTCCATAAGATGGCGGTTCTCTGCGGCGAAATTGAACAACCGGTGGAACAGTGCTTCTGAAGCTTCTACCATGTCCGTTATATCTCCCGGATCTTGACGATAACCTTGGGCAATCACTTGCAGTAGCTGTTCCTTGCCCGTTTCGATAATCTCCAGCGCAATGGCTTCCTTGCTCTTAAAGTGCCAGTAAAAGGTTCCTTGCGCTACACCCGCTTCCTGAACGATGTCCGATATTTTCGTCTGATGATATCCCAGCCTGGCAAACTTCTCCAGAGCGATCTGCATCAGCTGAGTTCTGCGATCTATGTTTCCGTTGTTGTCATCTATGGGCAATCCATCTTCCTCCCCCCGATTGATTCGTCAGTCAGTTGTCTTTTTTTAAATCCTATAGGATAACTGTGTTATTGTCAATAGATTCTTGATATTTCTTCCTATTGTCAGCTACACGACATTTTTTACTAATGGATTGTGCTAATATACATATATCGCATAAGATTACTGTGTTTTATTATCCTACAAAACTCAGCTGATAAGAGGTGACCTATCCATGGATTCAATCGGCAATCCCGGGGATTTATTAGAGAAGCAGCAGATTAAGGAGGTCCTTCTTCGTGTCTTTCAAGAATACGGAACCCCAAAATCCTATAAGAAAAACGAATTCATTTTTTTAGAGAATGATCCCGCCAATGCGGTCTTTTATGTAGACACAGGCTTAGTGAAAATTTCACAGTCCTCCCAGGAAGGTCAAGGCATTACCCTCTTTCTTCGTTATGCCGGTGAGATCTTCGGGAATGCGGAGCTGCTGGCGAACCTTCAACGCAAACGATATGCCAAGTGCCTGGTAGACTGTCAGATGATCACGTTAGACGGGCAGATTTTTCTGGATTTAGCCAAAAGCAACGCTGAGTTTGCATACTCCTTAGCGGTTATCGGCGCCCATCGGCTATTGCAGACCCAAAACATGGTTGAGACGCTAATCAGCCGGCCTGTGGCATGGAGATTGGCTTGGTTAATATTCCAGATGGGCACTCAGAAAGATGAGCAGATCCATCTGCAACTGCAGCTAAGTCATGAAGAGATTTCTTATGTAATTGGCTGCAGCAGACAGACGGTTACCGAGACCTTGAATAAGTGGCGTGAGAAAGCACTTATAGACTACAACCATAAGAAAATTATCATTTATCATCCAAACCGCTTTTTCACAGATATTTAAAGAAGCGCTTGGGTCAGGAAGGTGTGCACATGATCGATATCAACAATGTCAGCAAAACGTTCATGCAGCGAAAAGGAGAACCCTACACGGTACTAGATCAGGTATCCTTCCACGTTGAACGCGGGCAATTTGTGTCCTTGCTGGGTCCCTCCGGCTGCGGAAAATCCACCTTATTAAATCTGATCGCCGGGTTTGAAACTTCGTATGAAGGTTCAATTACCGTCAACGGGCAGAGCATTACGTCTCCTGGCCCCGACCGCGTTGTCGTCTTTCAAGAGCATGGACTATTTCCCTGGTTAACCGTACTCGACAATGTTGCCTTTGGATTAAAGCAGCGGGGCTTATCCAAAAAAGCCCGTTATGAGCTGGCCTATGAGCAGATTAAAGCCGTGCATTTAAGTAAGTTCGTGGAACGTTATCCTCATGAGCTCTCCGGCGGGATGAAGCAACGGGTTGCCATCGCCAGAGCGCTGGTCATGGACCCGGAGATTTTATTAATGGATGAGCCCTTTGCCGCCTTAGATGAGCAGACCCGCTATATTTTGCAAAAGGATTTGGAGGAGATCTGGCAGAAAACGCGGAAAACCATCTTGTTCATCACTCACAATATTCGTGAGGCTATCCTTCTGTCTGAACGTGTGCTAGTCATGTCTACACAGCCGGGCCGGATTAGGCAGGAGTTCTCCGTTCAGGCCGCCCGCCCTCATGCGCTGGAGGATCCCTTGATTCATTCTCTCGAAACTAAAATTCTGGCAGTTCTGACAGATGAACTGGATAAGATCGTCCAAGGGGAGATCGATCATGAATACAGCATTTAGAAGAATAATATTTCTGATTATCCTAGTGATTGCGTGGGAGCTGGGTTATCGGATTTTTCAATGGGGCTGGAAATTCCCCTCTCCCTTACAGACCTATCAAGCCTTTTACGATGGATTTACGAAGGGGAATTTGCTGGAGGCCACCCTTTCCAGTCTTCGCCGCTTATTGATTTCGTTTGTGCTTGCGATTGGAATCGGTACACTGCTGGGATTCTTGTTCGCCCGTTTTCGTTATTTCGATGAAACCTTTGGGTTCCTGGTTGTTGCGCTGCAGACCGTTCCCAGTATCGCCTGGCTGCCGTTTGCCATCATCTGGTTCGGACTTAACGATACCTCCGTCATTTTCATCACCACCATTGGTGCCACCTGGACCATGTCTATTGCCAGTCGAACCGGCATTATGAATATTTCCACCATCCACTTACGGGCGGCACGGATGATGGGTACGGGCAGCGGGTTTCGGATGTTTTTTCAAGTGATGCTTCCCGCAGCATTTCCTCATCTCATCACCGGAGTTCGTGTAGCTTGGGCATTTGCCTGGCGCGCACTTACCGCTGGTGAGCTTATTGCGAGAGGACTGGGGCTAGGCCAGACGCTACAGGACAGCCGCAGTATAGGCGATACCGCAACGATCCTGTGTGTTGTCATTATCATCGCCGTGATCGGCACCCTGTCGGATCATTTGTGCTTCAAAAGACTGGAGGATCGCATTATGCTCCGCTACGGCTTAGATTCAGCCAAAAGATAAGTTGAAATCATCCACTCCAAGGTAAAGGGGAATCCTCATGAGAAAATTAACGATCGTCCTGATAGTAGTATTCACTCTGGTTCTTTCAGCTTGCGGAAATAATGGCGGGAACGCTTCAACAACAGATAATCTGACGGTTCATATTGGGCTTTTGAAAAATGTGACCCATGCCCCGGGATTTATCGCCTTGAAGAACGGCTATTTTCAGGATGCCTTCGGGGCCAATGTTAAGATTGAAGTCACGGCCTTTGACAACGGCTCCGACTTCTCCACCGCCATCGCAACCCACCAGATTGATCTGGGCTTTGTGGGTCCAGGTCCTGCAATCAACCAATTTCTGAAGAGTGAGAACTTTCGGATCATTTCCGGTTCGAATAATGGGGGTGCGGTCTTTATTGCCCGCAAAGATGCCGGCATCCATTCCGTGAAGGACTTAGTGGGCAAAACAGTAGCTATTCCCACCAAAGGCAGCACTAATGAAATCTCGTTGCGTTTACTGTTAGGGCAGGAAGGCTTGAAGGTATCGACGGATACCTCCGGCGTACAGATTATCACCCGTGCTCCGGCAGACACATTGGTCGCCATGCGGCAAAAAGAAGTCGATGCTACCTTAATTCCAGAACCTTGGGGAATACAACTGGTAGAAGAAGGCACTGGCGAGGTCTTGGTCGATTGGGACAAAATCCCGCCCAATAACGGCAACTATCCATTAACCCTGCTAGTGGCCAGCGACAAATTTCTTCAAAAGCATCGTGATCTGGCCAAACAAGCGATAAAGGCCAATCTGGACGGAATTGACTTTATCAAATCACATCCTGAAGAGGCCTATAAATTAATCAGCGCAGAACTCAAGGAGCTCAGCGGTAAAGGCATGGATGTTAAATTAATTAAAGGGGCCATAGAGCATTTGAATCTAACGGATGAGGTCAATCTGGAGGTCATCGAGAGCATGGCTAAGGTGTCTTTTGACGCCGGGTATATCAAGAATATTACAGAGGATAAGCTCGACTTAAGCAAGTTTATCGATTTATCGTTATTAGATGAAGTGAAAAAGGACAGATAAGGAGGTATAACCTACATGCAAATACAAGATCAGACCAGACAATTACCAGGCTTTCATGAAAACTTAAAAGTTATTTTACTCGGCACAGGCACGCCACGGGCTTTTCAGGGCCGGGCCAAAGCAGGTGTTGTCGTTCTTGCCGGAAATCATACCTTCTTGGTGGATTGCGGTGGTGCCACTGTAGATCAGCTACTAAAAGCGGGTGTCATGCCTCAGCGGATATCAGACATTTTCTTCACCCACCATCACAGTGATCATAACTCGGGATTCTTCGATGTATTCATCTCCAGCTGGCGTACCCATGTCAATGCCCATCAGGTATTTCCTGGACGCTCCACGCCAATGAATGTTTATGGACCTGCCACCACTCAAGAGATTATCGGCAAAATGCGTTCGGCCTTTGATTTTGATGTCAATTTGCGAATTCACTATAACCTCTCCGCTGACGAAGGAGCTAATATTCATTATTTTGAAAGTAACGAGGGCGTTATTTATGAGCAGAATGGCATTAAGATTACTGCCTTTGAAGTCGATCATAGACCCGTCTATCCGGCGATCGCCTATAAGTTTGAATATAACGGGAAGGCGGTGGTCATTTCCGGTGACACCATTCCCGTTGAGAACATGGTTAAATATAGCCGGGGAGTGGATCTACTAATCCATGAATCCTATAACAAGAAATGGCTGGATGCCTTGATTGAGAAATTCCCGGATCAAGCAGCCTCCCTGTCCAACCCTGCCAAATATCACTCCACTACACACGAAGTAGCTGAAATGGCCCGACAGGCTGGGGTTAAACACCTCGTGCTTACCCATCACATCCCCGCGCCGGCAGAAACGGCAGAAGCTGAAGCTGAATATAGTATAGGCATGCAGGAGATCTATAAAGGTCCCATCACCATGGGCCGTGATTTAATGGAGTTCGAATTGTGATTTAACATTTAATCTGTGGTCATGTTACAGCCTGCTGTAAGGAGAAGGGATATATATAACAAAGAGCCCGCTGACTATGCGGGCTCTTTCGGCTTTTAGTATTAGAATAGGCGGGAATGAATTACTTCGTCCCTGAAAAAATCATTTTCCCGATTTGGCCAAAAATTCATCGATCTGACGCTGTACTTCCGCAATTATTTTGTCAATTCCGGCAGCCTTTACCTGCTTTTGAAGAGTGGCCAGCCCCTTGTCTACATCCTTCACTGTTCCATACTCCAGCGGAATACCGTATTGGAGCATCACATTGCCGACATTAGCGACTTCTGTTTTTACATTGCTGTTATTAAACGCAAAGGTTTCCAGAGGATAGTGATAAACCTCCCCTTCCCACTTGTCGGTTAACGCGTTAGCTTCTTCCGGGAAGGAAGCGTTGTCCCGGTTGAGCGGCGAGTTAAAGCCCCAGTTGGAAAAACCGGTATAGTTAGCGTTCTTTTCAGCGTTCGTGTACTTGTCATCTCCGACCGGATTATAATGAACGGATGGGATACCGTTCATGATCAGATCATGCAGTTCCTTGTCGTTCTGCAGCAAATCGACCATCATCAGTGCCCGTTCGGGATTCTTGGAAGTCGCGTGAATGGCGATCCCGTTCTGTGTAGAGACAGCTACCGATTTTTTCTTGTCCGGCGTAATGTCTGCCAGCGCCAATTCATAAGGCGACTTCTTTTCCCGCATATCGGTCATCAAGGCGCCAAGCGTACCCAGATTGTGTGTAATTGACGCCGCCTTGCCAGCCCGGAACTCCTGTTGGTGATCCAGCTTGCTGTTCAATGCACTCTTCGACCAGGCGTTATTATCGGCCAGATCTTTATAATAGTAGATCAGGTCCTTAAATTCTGGCGTTTCGTATACATTGAACACTTTACCAGTAGGATCGTCGAGCTTGAAGCCAATCGGCAGATCAAAGTCAAGCATGTTCCATTCGTTCTGCTGCTTCAGGAGCACCCGGTCCAGATTATGAAGCTTCCAGTCTCCGGTCTCCGGTACAAACGGAGTGACTCCCTTCTCTTTCTCAGCGATGGTCTTGAGGTAGTTAGCATAGGCTTCCGGGCTGTTAATCTCCGGCAGGTTGTATTTCTTGCGAAGGTCCTCCCGGTATAGAATCAGCTTCTCGACTGTTTCCCCGCGGTTCTGGGGCACCATGTAGAGCTTACCGTTCACCTTCGCCTGACCCCAGCTTACCTCCGGCATCGCTTTCCAAGTCATGGGAGTGTACTTCTGCAGCATCTCGTCGGTCAGTTCCAGGAAACCGCCTTTGAGCGCCTGATCGTTGTAGCCTGCCCAGTTCGCAGCGTAAATGAGGTCAAAATCCTCGTTGGCCGCAAGCTTAAGCGGATATTTCTGCGCCCAGTCTGACCAGTCCAAGAACTCGCCTTCTACGGTAGCGTTGATTTTCTCCTTCAGCTTCTTGTTAATCTCCCCGAATACCGTATCGTAGTCGACCGGCTTAGGCCCCACAAAGATCATTTTCAGTGCGACAGGCTGGGAGGTATCCACTGTGCTGGAATCTCCGGCAGCTTTCGTATTGTCTCCCGCCGCCTGAGTTGCGGCTGCTGAAGCCTGCGGATCCGCCACGTTCCCTCCGCCGTTACCATTATTATTCCCACACGCACTTAGCAGCGACAACATTATCACTCCGGACAGCAGTGTCATTCCTCTTTTTTTATTCAATAGATGATGCCCCCCATCAGTATTTGTAATCGTTTACATACACAGTATAAAGAAAAGTTTCTCTCCATAGAATGCAGGCCGTCAACGATTATACATACTTTTGCAACGACTTCTCGTCTGAAGGCTGAAAACCAACACCACTATTACGAATTCTACTGGGGTGAACAAGCTCCCAGCTCTTCACTAATCCTGCTACTATGTCGATAAATTTAGAATACACATGGAAAAGTATGGAGGAGTATATGAACAGTAACCGCAGAACTGAACCCTTTCGCTACACTCTAAAAGAACCTGCTACATTAGATCTGCATATTCTTACCATTAACGGAATCCCAGTTCCCCCCAAACCCGTAAGTGCCGTACTGTATGACATTAGCCGTTCGGGATGCCGGTTGTCGATTCCTTTGAATGTCAATCCGGACGCAAATCTGGTACGTGTAGGCATGGAGATGGCCCTCTCCTCTGAATCTATGTACATAGAAGGAACATTGAAATGGTATAAGGAGGACTCCGACACCTTTCACTACGGTATTCAATTGGACATCCCTGAAGCGGACAAGGATCGCCTTCCAAAAATGCTGCGCACACTGGCCGGTGAAGGTAAAATATTAGTTCGTTGAGAGATATACCAAAGGGGCATTCCCAAAGCCATGAAATGGCTGCTTGGGATCGCCCTCTGTTTTTAAGTAGGATTAACGTGAGAACTTGGGTGTACGCTCCGCGAACGAAACGTTGTTCCAATCGCTGTGCTCTCCAGATTTTTTTCATTCTCCTTAGCGGTGAAAATCCGGAGACCAAGGCGACCGCTACCGCTTTTCCACAATCATTTCGTTCTCTCCGCTGTTTAAGCGGATAAAGTTTCTAAAATCTTTTTAGAACTACTAGAGGAAACCGCTCTTCGTAGCTTGGGCAGGGCTTAGCCCAGGCAATAACGAAAGCGATTGGAACAACGGTCCGTTCGCGGAGCGTCCACCCAAGTAGCTTACGTATCTCCTACGTATAAAAAGGGCTGACCCAAGCAGCCATTTCATGGCTTTTGGGTCAGCTTCTTTTTGATCCTTATTTAAACGATACAGATTCCAAAATTTTATCCGTTTCAGCTTTTGACTTCTCGTCTACGTAGGAAAGAATGAGGTTAAATGCATACCCGTCAATAATGGTGCTGTAATATTCTTGCGTGACTACAGCAGCTCCAGTATTAATGGAAGCCTTCATCAGGTCCATATCTTTTCCCCCGACTTTAACGGTCTTGATGTCTTCAAATTCATACGGAAGTTTGCTGTCCTTCATCAATTTTTTTGAAGATTCCAGATAGTCCTTCCCAGTCTTAATACCTTGGAGCATACTTACTTTCTCGGCAACTGCGATAGCGGAAGGCCCGCTTTTACCTGAGTCTAATGGAAATTCCGAAGCCATCAGCAGGTTCAGCGTTTTGGTCTTTGCCAGATCCAGCATTTTATTCTTGGCTTCATTACCACCGGCAACAACTTGCTGACCGGCTTCCATAAGCTTCATCATCTGGTCTGCGTTCTGGAAGACCCACTCTTTGGGAAAGTTAAGGGACAATCCGAAATAGTCATTTGTGTATGTACCACTTTCAGTCACACCTAAGCTAACTTCCTTGTCTTTTCCTCCGCATGCTGTAACCACCATCAGCATTAACACCATCACCATTGATAATAATCCAACTTTTTTCTTCATAATACCCTCCTGATGTTTCTCTCTTTTTTTGTACACCAGAAAAGTTTAACATGTAATGTTATCTTTACCACCTATATAAAACTATAGGCCATGGCTAAAACAATAACATCCTTGTCGCGACAGAAACAGCCTCCGAGCTGGATTGAACCCCCAACTTATCAAAAATAATTTTCTTATGATGATTCACTGTACATTCTTTTATCTTTAATTTTGAGGCAATTGCTTTACCGGTTAGTCCTTGAGAAATGAGCTTGAGTACTTTTAGTTGACGTTCACTCAGTTGTGCCGGAAGCTGCCCAGCGGCCTGGCTTGCAAGCTGGACCTGGTAACTGATCAGCATATCTGCCGGAATCAGCTTGGCAATGGCGATCAGTTCGCTTTTCATAGCCGCATTAATCGTTGAGACATCCAGATAACCAATAATTTCATGACCGACCACTAGAGGGACCGAAAAGCAATGCCAATTATTAAAAAAAGGACTTTCATGATCCTCAGGCGGTAAATACACGGGACAGCCCTGCGCAATGGCCTCTGAAATCGCATTGACCCCGCAGCATTTTTCAGTAAAAAACATTCCTATATGGATAGGAGATTTACTTACTGCACTCTCCAGATTACGACTGTAATCCATCGCGAGCAGAACTCCCTCCTTATCCGTAAGCAGAAATAAATAGGGTCCGGTAAGATGATCTTTTATATTGAATATGCAGTGCTGAAAAACTTCAATTAATAGTTGATCGGAGGTATCTTTTCGGGTAAGTTGCTGCGTATTCGATAACAAGTAGTCTTCTTTTTCAAGCTGGCCAGATGTATCGATGGTTGTAATCATTCCAACATTTCTCCTTCCACATAAGACCATCCAGATTCTGGAGGATCCTTTATCCTTATCGGAATAAATGAAGGGAATATTGAATTTCACAAAATTAAGCTCTTTACTTCTGAATCTTTGAATATACGACTTTTGGCACATTAAGCTTAAATAAAAGAGCTATCTCATCTATAAATGGGATTCCCACCCTATATTCCGGGTCAATAAATACATACAAATAGTGCTTGAAATCTCCAATAATTCGATAGCTGTTACTTTTATACTATTTTTATGGTGCTCCGTTCAAGAACGCATGATTCCATAGCTTAATTAGATCGTTCAGTTTCATCATAGCTCTCCGTTATTTATTATTACTCAAAGTATCATATCCCGCTTAGGTTCATAGCAGCACTACGGAATTCACGGCTCCCCGCGCACATTGTACCAGGGTTTCGTATAACCGGGCCGATATCGTATTGAACTCCTGCTCCCGGTCATGCTGATAGGCAGAATATGGAGGACTGTCATTCCAGGAACCCATGCCACCGAATACCCAGGCTTTGTAGACTGCATTCAGCAGCGTTCGTGCCTGGTCCTTATAAATATCCGGTAAGTGAAAAGACAGCTGCGCAGCTGTACCTGTTCCGTTCAGAACACTCTTAGCAGGCTCAAAGAAATGGTCACTCCAGAAACTCTCTTCTATTGTATAGGCCAGATCTCCAATCTGCCTTAGCGCCACGTCCAGCTTCTCTGACAAAACAGATAATGGAAGGAATTCGCGATCACCTTTCTGTCCATCGTAAAGCTTTTGTTCAGTATAGGTAACTTTCCACTTTGTCCGCGAGCCATACTGATCCATGTGCCAATCAGCCTTCCACAAGGATTCACCTGTTGTTCCTAGGGAGGTCACTCCATTGGGCATCCCATTACTCTGAAGAATACCAGTGCTCCAGGAAGTTGCCGAAGGCATACCGTTTAACATAAGCCGCCGGCAGCCATTATTCTTCAGCTCTGCAAGCCACTCGGGCCAGCTCCAAGCCTTCCCTCCTCCCTCCTCTATGAATCGCACTTCTATGTATTCCGTATGCTCTAATTCAGTATTAGAGGCATCCGCACCACTAATCAAATTCCCATTTCCCAGCGCTGTGATTAATAACATCTGATGTAACTCACCATTCATATGTACTTCCCCCTTCCTCCCGTTATCTCCATCCTCTCATTTCTATGCTCCATTCATCAACCATTAGTTTCAGCCGGAGATATCGGGAATTGAAACAATACTCCTAAAGATATGTTCTTCATGGATACGGTTATAGAAGGGCAAAAAAACAACGCGTACCGTCTGATGCCGGTACGCGCTGTTTATGCTGGTTATTTTACTAATCCCTTATAAATAATCATCTCTAGATGGCAGGCAGCTAGACCTGTGAAGCTGCCCTGTCGGATATCCCCCACCGCAGCTTGTACAGCTCAGGGAGCACAACCCCCAGGAGCACCAGGACAACCCCGGTCCACTGCAGTCCGCTTACCTGCTCATGCAGCACGAATGAGGAGAGCAATACAGCAACCGGAAGCTCGGCAGCACCGAGAATGCCAGCCATGCCGCCCCCGATATGCGGAACACCAATGGCAAATAATACCGGCGGAATAAAGGCTCCGAACAAACCCAATAAAAATCCAAACAGCAGCAGCTGTCCCCACAAAAGTCCGTTGAAAAGGAAATACGGCGGGAAAATAACGAACAATAGCAACAAGCCTCCGGTAACCATCCATGCGCTCCGGTACGCCGGATGTGCAGAGGGAACCGCTTTGCCGCTGAAAATGATGAACATGGAATAACTTACAGCTGACAACAGGCCCAGAGTAAGTCCAAGAGCATTGAAATGCGCTGCACCCTGATCTATAATTCCTGCTGCAAGCAGCGTTCCGCCGAAGAGAAGCAACAGCGTCAGCAGGGTTACCTTGTCGGGCCGCTGCCGCTTGCTGACAGCCTGGATCAGTACACTGATCCAGGTGAACTGGAACAGCAGGATGATAGCCAGCGAAGCTGGAATATAGCGCAGTGACTGGTAATAGACTAATCCTGTCACCACAGTAGGCGCTCCAGCCATCATCAGCAGCAGCCGCTGCTTCCAGGTAAGTGCAGGCGATGCCTGCTGTGCTGCAGCTGGACGAATGCCTTGGCTGCGTTGTTTACGCGCCTGTCTAACCTTTGTATATAATGCCAGCAGCCAGGCAAGAATGCAGCCAGTCAGCAGCTGCGTACCGACCACTTCCCCAAGCTGGTACCCCTCTCCGTAAGCCAATACGACGATCGTAGATAGAATTCCATAGCTCATGGCCCCAATTAATACCGATAACAAATATTTCAAATCTTTCATTTCATTTATGCCTCCTGAATCTATTAAATCGGCCGCAATACGCAAATAAACCTAACTCCGGGGACGAGGAACATAAGCGCATGATCCTTGCCATCGTAGTTAGGAAGAGTAGGCTTCCTGTAGAAACCCTCGCCCTGTTGATGCCCATAAGGCTGCGAGGTTATACGAGAACAGTATGTAATTATATGCATAACGACTGTTCATATGTTACATGGCAAGTAAGTTGCTGTCAACCCTTAATTCTTAAAATTTAAGGATTCAAATGACTGGGGACCGATTTGGTAATATTTCGGAGCTAAACCTTCTTTTCTCTGATAAAATGGATCCAAAGTCGTCTTGTAAAAAAATACCTGCAGAGGAGGTGCACATTCTGAACCGTTCTGGACCCGTCAAACTGATAGGACTTATTGCCGGAATTGCGCTGTCGAATATAGCTGTACTTTCTCCTGGACTACTTGGCCTTCAAATTGTTGGCGGAAGTACACTTGAGACCGCTTCTGGCGTTACTCTGCTATTCACTAGTTTGCTTGTCGTGCTGTACGGGAGCTATACCCTCCTCTTCAAAACTCCGGCCACTCCCTCTGTCCGTAATTTGGAAACCCGTGATGATTACATCGCAGGGTTGAGCCGCTACCGGAATGTGAAGGCGCTCCAAAAAGATGTTCTGCTTGCCCTTGAGCAGTTGGAGCGGATCGATAAAAAGAAATCCACCTTGATGAATATATTAGGGGAGCGGTTTGAGCCCACGGAATTAAGCTTCCGAAAGTTCCAGACCGTCATTGTTGAGGTTGAAAAGCTCTTGTATCTGAATGTGCGGGGGATTCTGAACAAGCTCAGTGTATTCGATGCCTCTGAATTCAACCTGTTCACCAGCCGGCAAAGGCCGAAGCCCTTCTCCGATACGCTGGTGCAGAGAAAAAACGAGCTGTATAACGAATATTTTGCCCATGTGACTGGCTATCTGGGGGCGAATGAGGAGATTCTGCTTAAGCTGGATCAGCTGCTGCTGGAAATTTCCCTGCTGGATAATACGGACTACAGAGCAGTTGATGAAATGCCTTGCATGAAAGAGCTTAACGCCCTGATCGGGCAGACCAAGCTCTATCAGAATTAGAAAGGAAGATGCACATGGCCGGGAGTGGCAAAAAAGGGATCATACTCGCAGTGATTGCAGCATGCGTATTTGCTCTGGTCTACTTCGGAATCACGCTGACTGCAAATTTAGGCAAATCCGATAAGGAGATCTCTGCGGAAGACGCCGGTAAAAAGCTGAACAAACTCTACAGTAATGTTAATGTAACAGTCGCAGATACTGTAAAGGGGCAAATCGACCTGAACCCCGCAGATATCGGCGAATCCCTGCCCGACATCTCCAAATTTCCTATTTCTGTAGAGAATACAACGGACAGCTTCGTGGAAATCTTCTCTTCCACCGAGAAATCCGGGACAGGAAATGACGGCTGGCTGAATGAAGTAGCCACTGCCTTCAATGATGCGAAAATCATGATCGGCGGTAAACAGGCTTCCGTAAAGATCCGTAATATCGCCTCAGGCACGGCCACAGACTATATCCGGTCCGGTAAGTATATACCAGATGCTTTTACCCCTTCCAACGAGCTATGGGGCGAGATGGTCAAGGCAAACGGAACCCCTACCGTGCTTATCTCGAAACGTATTACTGGCAATGTGGCGGGCGTGGTAACCAACAAGAAAAAGTATGACGAACTGGTAGGCAAGTACGGCTCGCTGAATGTCAAAACCATAACGGATGCTATCGCAGCGAATGAGCTGTCCATGGGCTACACCGACCCGTTCGCCAGCTCCACCGGACTGAACTTCCTCGTGACCGCACTCAGCACTTTTGACAGCTCCGATCTGTTAAGTGATAAGGCTGTGCAGGGCTTTGAGCGGTTCCAGGCCAATGTGCCGTTCATCGCCTCGACCACGCTGCAAATGCGGGATGCGGCTAAAACAGGGGCACTGGATGCTTTTGTTCTGGAGTATCAAACCTATGTGAATGCGCCTGATCTGAAAAGCGGCTATGTCTTCACACCGTTTGGCGTACGACATGATAGTCCGCTCTACGCGCTTGGAAATTTACCCAAGGAGAAGCTGGACATTATCAAGAAATTTGCCGAATTCACTGAGCAGGACCGATATCAACAGCTGGCATCGGACAAAGGCTTCAACGGCATGAATGAATACGTCTCTGAACTTGCCCCTATTGAAGGCAACCTCCTGTCTTCAGCCCAGAAGCTCTGGAAAGAGAAAAAGGATGGCAGCAAACCGATTGCAGCTGTATTCGTAGCGGATGTGTCAGGAAGCATGGCCGGGGAACCTCTCAATCATCTGAAGGAATCGCTGCTCAAAGGACAGAAATTCCTGGGTAAAGACAACAGCATTGGCTTTGTCTCCTACTCCAGTGATGTGACTATTAATCTGCCCATCGCCAAATATGACACCAATCAGCAGTCCATGTTCGTAGGGGCCATTAACAGCCTGCAGGCTACCGGGGGCACCGCTACGTTCGACGGAATCATTGTAGCCATGAAAATGCTTCAGGACCAAATTGCCTTGAATCCTGATATTAAGCCGGTGATTTTCGTCCTCAGTGACGGTGAAACGAATGAAGGGCATTCATTAGATGAGATTAGAGGCTTAATCGAGACTTATAAAATCCCCGTCTACACCATAGGCTACAATGCGAACATCAAGGCACTGGAGAGCATTTCCAGTATTAATGAGGCTGCAAATATCAATGCAGATACGGATGACGTCGTGTACAAAATCGGCAATCTGCTCAACGTGCAAATGTAGCTCAGCCTACCATTCGGGCATATGCTATCGAAGCTAGTTATATTACGGGCACAGTCGAAGAAGTGCAGCTTCGATAAAACTTTAGGAGGTTTGTGATGTCATTTACCATGGAAATCCCTAGTACGGAAACGCTCAAAGCGGTTATCGAAGAACAGGTACAGCCGGAGCCTGCAGAGGTTTCGCAGCTGAAAGAGCTGGCCGCGAGCAATGTAGCAAGTATTCTGGACCTGGATATAGACTCACTGGAAAAACGGAGATCTGTGCTGCAATCGATCGACATGTTCGGAATGAATACCATGCGCTCCTCTTCCGATAAAAACTCCCTGCTTCAGGTGTCCGTAGGCAATCTGTCCAAAACAGGCGATGAAGGCGGCCAGGTCGCCAAGGGATTGACGGAGCTCCATTTGCAGTTGAAGGATCTGGACCCGAGTGCTGTCGATTTTGCTAAAAACGGGATTCTGGGCAAATTCTTCAATCCCCTGCGTACGTATTTCGCCAAGTACCAGAAAGCAGACGCTGTCATTTCCGATATCATCCAATCCCTGGATAAAGGCAAATCCATTTTGAAGAACGACAACACCACCCTTGAGATCGAACAGCAGACCCTGCGGGAGCTCACCAAAAAGCTGCAGAAGGAAATTCAGCTCGGCATGCTGATGGACCGGGAAATCGAGCATCAGATTGAAGCTGCTAAGGTGCGCAGTGAGTCCGAGGACAAAATCAGGTTCATCACCGAAGAAGTCCTCTTCCCTCTCCGTCAGCGGGTCATGGATCTGCAGCAGATGCAAGTAGTCAATCAACAAGGCATCATGGCTATCGAAGTAGTGATCAGAAATAATAAAGAACTGATCCGGGGCGTTGACAGAGCCCGAAACGTAACCGTATCTGCACTGAAAATCTCCGTCACCGTCGCAAGCGCACTATATCATCAAAAAATCGTACTCAAAAAAATCGAGCTGCTAAATCAAACGACAGATCATCTGATCAGCGGCACCTCAAAAATGCTTAAAGAGCAAGGGGCAGCGATTCAAAAACAATCGATGGAAACCTCCATCTCTCCAGACACGCTAAAACAGGCCTTTACCGACGTGTTGTCCGCCCTGGATTCCATCAGCACCTACAAGCAGGAGGCACTGCCGAGAATGCGCGAGACCATCAATCAGTTCCGCGAACTGGCCGACAATGGCGAGCAGCAGATCCAGCGTCTGGAGAGGGGCAACTCGCTCGGGCTATAAACATTCTGGGAGGGAAAACATATGAGCGAAGAAGAATTGAACGCAGATGGCTGGGAAGCCATAGATGAAGCTCTGGAGCAGCTCTATGGAGAACAGGAGCAGAAGCATTACGGAACCGCCATACCCTACATGCTTGGTGGACCAGATCCGCTGAATGGAATCAGTGTATACGAAGCGCGTGAACCCCTGCCACATTGGCATTTTGTAACCTACGGATTTTCGGAGCTATATGAAAAAGAAACAGAAGATCCCGGGTACAGCGGATATGGCTTCGAATTGACCTTCCGGCTATCCAAATCCGCTGCAGAAGATGAGCCTCCGGCTTGGGCATTGAATCTGCTGCAGAATCTGGGCCGTTATGTGTTTAACAGCGGGAATGTGTTCCGTTCCGGGGATTATATGGATGCGAATGGGCCGATTGCCCTTGAGTCGGAGACGGTGCTGACAGCATTGGCTTTTATTACAGACCCTCTGCTTCCGGCGATAGACACCCCTAATGGCCGAGTAGAATTCCTCCAACTGGTGGGCATCACCAATGATGAACTGTTGGCAATGCAGGTCTGGAATACTCTGGGCGTTTTGATGGAAATGTCAGAGCACATTCCGCTATATATAACTGATCTACATCGGAATTCACTCCTCAAGCTCCCTGCAATCGCCGAAGCCGTAAGGCTGGGCAGTGAAAGTGAAGGCTCCAATACAGGTGCACTATACGTCGATCAATTAGCTTGGGAGAACCCGGAAGACGATTCCATCCAGACTCTGCAGCTGGGAGCTAAGCAGGCCGAGATCGTAGGCAAGCTGCTGCATGGGAGACTCCTAAAAGGACGAACCTTAACTTTGGCCGGTCCAGAGGTTACGGTCAGCTTCGAGACAGGCGTCAATCGCAGCATCGAAATTCATAATGATAATGTTGTCCTTAAGCTGGATGAGGCTGCCTCGGAAGCTATATCAGAAATTCTCCGTCCGGTAGCAGGGCTGTATCATCTCACTGACTGGCCGGAGTTTGCAGTGAGGATCGTACCCACTCATATCACCGACAATGAAGGAACTGTTGTGAAAACCATAGGATAATCATTCACAACCCCATAGGCCGTTACTCTCGCTTATGGGGATTTTTCTTGTTTGCATATTTATGCATGCCATTTAGCCCTTACCAAATTCATTCAATTCATGATTCAGGAGGATAATAATGGTTCTTTCGCTTCATATATTTTCCTTGGTTTAATCCGATATCTTAGTAAGGTATAGTTTTATACTCATACCATTTCATCTACAGAGGAGTCGTCAAATGAAGAAGATTCAGAGGTTAACTAAAAGATTAGGGTGCATCCTGCTTGCAGGTGTATTGATCAGCTCTGCTCTAGGGGCAGGAAAGCTGACTCCACACGCATCCGCAGCGGCTGCGGAGAAAGGGTATGTGTACTATAGCTCGGAAGATGGATCATTATATCGTGCACCCACTGCCGGGGGTACTGCTCAAATGATCTCTGAGAATTTCGAGGGATCCTATCTGAACGCAACCAGCAAGTATTTGTATTTCTTTGATAATGAGGACACTAGCAAGCTGCAGCGTTTGTCTCTGACCGAACCAGGTGCGCTGATCAGCAACTTTGCCGGCGACAAGGATATTTTATTTTACCAAATCGAAGGGGAGTTCATCTATTTCATGGATGACAATGGCGTGATCTACCGCTCGTTGGCTGATGCGGCTGATGACACCCAGATCAAGCAAATTGCGAATAACGCAGATACAGAATTTCCAGGCTTCTCCGTGGAGAATGGCCGCATTTACTACAATGTTTTGAAGAACGGAACAAACACCTGGGCAGCCTCGAAGTCCCGCGATGGCAGTGGAAATGTGCAATATATAGCGCAAGGCGCCATTCCATCCTATTCCTATATTCATCCGGGTTCTTCTACGGTTTCTGTAATGGTAGATATCAAACCTGCAGAAACGTATTATTCTCTGAACTCCATGGTTCTGTACACCCTTCCGGTGAATGGCGGAAATCCCAAAGCAGCCAATGCCAAAAGCCCGCTGGATGCGAATGCAACCTATTCAGGCTTCTGGTCCAATGATTATTACATCTATAACAAAGGGGTTACAGTAGACGATAATGATGATTACGTGTATTCCAAGAGCAAAAGCTATGCGATAGATAAAAGCGGTAAATCGTTTCAGCTTAATCAAAGCGCGGTTGTCAGCCTTGCCGATATGGGCGGAAACAAGCTGGCATACGTCGGCAGCAACGGAAAAGCCTACATCAGTACCATTGCCAATGGTAAAGTAACCAGTACAAAAACACTTGCACTAAGCCAGGTGACAAATGTCTATAACCTGAAGAATGGTACAGCCGACGGACAAATCATATTTTATGCAAGCGGCGGGGCTTATGCTGTAAATGCGAATCTGTCCTTAACTAAATTGAATGGCGTGACTTGGGATAATAGCTCCATCTTTAACGATGTATCAGGAATCTACTATTATAACGCAGAGGATAATCAGAGCCTCTATAAAATGAGCGCTGACGGTAAAACGAAGCTGAAGCTCACCGATGGACCTGTGTCAGAAATCTATACAGTTACCACTAAATAATATTACTCGAAAATCACAGAAGCCCACAGCACTGCATCATGCGGTGCTGTGGGCTTTTTCAGCAAAACGTACCGATAATCATTCTGAACGCAAAATATCAATATGAGCAAGCTGCGAAAGGTCCTCAACAAAACCCGGGTAGGATACGTCGATACAGCCGCAGTTGCGGATAATCGAAGGCTCATCCATACTGCTGGCGAGCACAGCGGCGGTCATGGCGATCCGGTGATCCCCAGAGCTGTCTACAATAGCAGGTGATAGACGCTTGCCGCCGTGAATGACCATATCGTCTTCACTACATGAGGTTTCTATGCCAAAAGCTCTTAGTACCCCCGCAGTAGTCTGAATCCGGTTCGTATCCTTGTCTCGTAATTCCCGGCAGTTCCTAATCACTGAATCCCCTTCGGCAAACGCCGATACCGCGGCTAGCAAAGGAACCTCGTCAATCAAGCTCTGTATCCGCTCGTTACCTTCAGCAAGGACAGGGGACAACCGGGCTGCTTGCGGGCAATAGATATCTGCAATCGGCTCCCCGGATAGTAGATCCTCTTCCTTTTGCAGCATCAAGTGAAGTCCCATCTCTCTAAGCAGGTGAAAGAACCCCATCCGGGTCGGATTGACACCCACTCGTTTAATCGACAGGCTGCCTTTGTGCCCCACTCCCCGAATAGCGTATGCGGCCAGCAGAAAAGCCGCTGAGGACAGGTCGCCTGGAACAATCACATCCTTGGCGGAAAAGAAACTACCTCCCCTCAGGGAAGTAACATCGCCATCGGCCTGAATATCTATGCCGAAATATCGCATCAGGCGTTCGGTATGATCCCGGCTTTGGCAGCTTTGCCGATAACGTGTGATCCCCTCCGCGTACAATCCCGCGAATAGCAGAGCTGACTTTTCCTGTGCGCTGAATACGGTGGCTTCCATGTCTATGGGAGACAATGGCGATACTCCCTGAACCCGCAAAGGCAGACAGCCCTTCACACCAAGATATTCAATAGAGGCCCCCATGTCCATCAGCGGCTGAACCACCCAATCCATCGGCCTTGCCGAGAGCAGTGCGTTCCCGCCGAGTTCCGCTGCAAAGGGCTGTCCTGCCAGCACAGACAAGATCAGCCGGGCCGATGTGGCCGTATTCCCAATCTCAAGCCTGCCCTCTGGTACCCGCAAGCCCCGCAGCCCTCTCCCATAGACAGACAGGTCATCACCATTCCATGCAAACGTTACACCTAATTGGCGCAAAATAGCGATGCAGCTCTGAGTGTCACGGGAACGCAGCACACCCTGTACGTTGCCTCTGCCTTCGGCGATAGCGTTCAGGACAATGGCCCGCTGGGAGATGGATTTGTCTCCGGGAATCGAATTGAACACCAAAGAGCCTACATCCCGCTTCGCTCTGATTCGCAAGTCACACTTGGCCGGTAGCTCGACCCTGTTCTGTACCAATTCCAATTCTGATCACCTCGTCATCCGAGAGTATTTGCGAATAGTCCATATCTCTTCCGGGAGCCAGCGGAATCCGCCGGTCGCCCTTCGCCGCGTAGCTGCGGTAACGCTGCCTTTTGCGCTCCAGTCCAAGGTTGTTCTCGAAGGTATAATCGACTAGCTCCACCGCGTTCCGGCGCAGCGCAAGCGCAAGTAGATCAGCTCCCATCCTCGTACGCACCATTACCGTGGATGAAGCTTTGGCGGATACTCCGGCCTTGCTGGAATCAAAAATGTTGGGGTCCCCATCCGAAATCGAGATATCGGCAACACCTGACCACCAATCCGGGCAAACGAGGCAGCGAAACGTCTTGAACTTCTTGAACTCCTCCACCAGCCTATAAAAGGGGAGAAAATGTTCCTGACCCTGCCGTGTCCTGACCACGAATTGTCCAGGATATTGCCCTTCCCGGTAGCGCATAAAGACAACATCAGCCAAATCGATCCCGAGGATCTCTGTAATCAGATGTTCAGTACCGCCAAGGGAGGTATTAGAAGCACATCCCAGCTCAATTGTAAACGCTACCTTGTCTGCCAACATAGAGGAAGGCAGATGCTCCGGGAGATTCAGCAGCTTGTTGATTCCTTGAATCTGGCACGGCACACCTATAATGCCTACCTTGTCATATCTGCCGTCCTTTAACAGATCCAGATTCGGCGTAATGCAGTAGCTGGTCTGTGCGCACTCGATAATCCGGTCCACCGAATCGGCAAGGTACGCCTTCGGCACCCAGGGGCGTTCTTGATCTCTCCCTACCACAATCACCGCGTCGGCCAAGTTCTCCTCCAGCGCCGTGATCGCCAGGATCGTCGCCGCCCCACCGGCTGCCGCCCGGCCCAGGATCTCCGGGTCCGCTGCCGATAATTGATAGGTGGACAGGTAAATACCGGTCCAGCGTTCAAGCTCGGATCGGTTGCGGCCGAAAATGCGGCGCTCGGACTCCATCACACCTGTGTCATACCCCGGGCACACTTCCGAGCAGAGATTGCAGCTTCCGCAGGTGTCCGCTGCCTGGCTCTCCATGCCTTGGAATACGGGAAGCGGAACGGAGTCGCCGTTCATTGCCAGCAGGCCTTGAGGGCACACTGCGGCGCATAATCCGCAGGAAGCACAGAGCGATAGATCAAGAATCTCTTCTTTGAGGGTGATAAAAGATGTCATCTCAGCACCTTGCCTTCCTCATAATCTCACGCCGCTCAGCGCGGAATAGACTTCTCTGGTTCTCTCAGCAATAGGGTGCCAGTCATACCGCAGCCGGGCTTCCCGCCGGGCTGCCTCCGCAAGCCGGTCCCCCTCCTCAGGATCACGGAGAAGATACAGAATCCGGCCCGCAAGCATATGGGGATCTTCAGGAATGCTGATGAGCCCGGTCCGCCCGTGCTCCACAATCTCAGCAAGTCCACCGATATCGGACACAATTACCGGGGTACCGCTTCCCATCGCTTCAAGCGCTACAATACCGAAGGGCTCATACAAACTGGGAAATACACAGACATCAGCAATCTCCAGCAGATAGCTTTTCTCCAGACTGTCCACAAAGCCAGTGAACCGGATGCTTGTACCAAGCTCGGCCGCACTTGCTTCAAGTTCGGCCAGCATAGGGCCCCGGCCTGCGATAATGCAAGTACAGTGCGGGAATTCCCGAAGCACCTCATGCATACTTTGCAGCAGCACCTGCACCCCTTTTTCCTTGACCAGCCTTCCAATGAACAAGACAATCTTTCCGCCATTCTGCGCATAATGTTCTCTTCTGAAAGAATGGGCAGGCATGAGCTCCAGTGAACGGAGATCAATGCCGTTGGGAATCACCTCTGTCCTTTGCTTGTCCAGGGTATGCACGGCGCAGACTTCGCTTTGCATGTGCAGACTGCATACAATAACCTTGTCCGACGAGGAGACCAGTTCGTGTTCGATGGAATGGATCGTTTGCTGCTGCGGCGTGAATAATCCCTGATTTCTTCCATGCTCTGTAGCATGGATCGTCGTAACGAGCGGCAAGTGAAGGCGCTGGCGCAGAAGAAGGGCCGCATAACCGACCAGCCAATCATGCGCGTGAATTAGGTCGAACCTGATGTTCCCGCTTAGCTGAGCGGTAACGTAATCCACAATCGCCAGATTGAATTGAAGCACCCAATCCTCAAAGTCAGTCAAATTCTCATAAGAATTCACACGGTGCACGTGTACGCCGTTCTCCACCTCCAGCACGGGCCGCCCGGGCGCGGTATTGGTGACTACATGGACTGCCGTCCGCCCAGCCTGCAAATGCCTGGATAATTCATAGACATGAGGGGCAATCCCTCCAATCACCAAAGGCGGATACTCCCAGGACAGGATTAAGACAGATACGCTTGATTGCATAGGTTGTCCCCTCCGAATCTCTCAGTGTGCAATAAGTGAATAACCCGTGAAGAATTCCCACCATGTATTTTGCTCCAGCAGCGGTGGCGAGGAATGATCTCTTTGAAAAGAGAGCCAATCCACAGACTCGGTCATGAGGTCTTCAGAAATATATAAAATATTCGACCTCGAAATCGGTACAAACGTTTGCACTTTTTTGATAATCCCCAAATCTGCGTAATAGTAGCGGTTTCCCGGCCTGGGAATTTGCATGTCCAGCGCTTGTCCAAGCGGCCTATCCACCGGGAACAGAAACTGTGCAAATTTATTGTCGGCAGAGAGGGCGGTAAGGCGGACAGCCTGCTGCAGCTCATGCCATCCACTTTTAAAATGCCAGGCAATCATGCTCCTTGTATCTTCGCCCAGCGTAGTCTGGAAGACCAGACGCGCTCCATCAAACTGCAATCTCTCATTCATACGCAGCATCTCCTTTTGGGCAACTGGATGAATTCTTGGCGGCCATCACTCCTGCCACTCCACAATCATTTCGGATACACCCTCCGGAGGCGTATGCCAGCTATGGGCCACTCCCTGCTCCCACCGCACGATACCGGAATCACTTCTTAGCAGAAATTTGCATTCGATCCGGCAATCCGCTGGCAGACTAATGTCACAGTACCAGGTGGGGTACCGATAGACGATATGGTTATAGAATGGTCCTGCGGCCCTGTCCACTTCCCATGCTCCAAGCTCGTACACATTCCCTGTCACAAAGACATGTGAATCATATTCGGTGAGTATATTCTTGACCACCAGCCTTACCGTAACCAGCTTTCCTGTCCATACGGTCAGGTCTTCCGTCAGCAGAAACTCCGTCTCCCCGTTCCTCAGCCCTTGTATGTGATGTGTGCCCGCTGGTATCACCGGAACCTTAGCAACGATCCTATCGGATTTCCAGGAGATAACAGTTGCTGCATACCCGCCAACCGTCAGACTGCCTGTGTCACCCAAATATCTTCCCTGAATAATAAGCTCGCTTCCCGGCGCCGCCGCTTTAGGGTAGAAGTGCAAGGATGCTGGCTCCTCCGAATCAGACTCACACGTATAGACGTAAGCAGACCGCGGAGCCATCACCATATTCCGTATATCCCCTTCAGCCTCTGGAGACACTTCACAATCTGCGAACACGTCCCTCAGGATGCTGGAATACGTGCCTTGCGGAAGCGACGTCACCAGTGGCGGCAGAACATGTTCTCTCTCTTCCAGATTGAGCAGGACCAGAGCAACATTTCCCCTGTACCTACGCTCGAATGCCAGTACCTTGGAGTTCACATGTAGCAGCTCCGTACTACCATAACCAATCGCAAGGTTACGTGCCCTTAGACGATTAAGCTCCGCCAGAATCCGGTAGGCGGGTGTCTCCCTGCTGAAGGAGCTCATCATGGCACGGTTATGCGGGTCATCCCCGCCACTCATGTACTGCTCGGTTCCATAGTACACCACCGGCATGCCCGCGGAAGTCAACAGCAGTACAAGCGCCAGATCCGTAAGCGAAGGGTCCGAGTCCTGTGTAAACCGGCTCATATCATGATTATCCAGAAAAATAAGCTGGTCGAACAAATGCTTATAGCATCCAGATGATTCACAGAGCATATCAGCGAACGCTTCGAATCCCCTTAAGCCGTGAAAGCTCTCCCGCATCGAGTGAGTGAACATGAAATGCAGCAGGCTCATCCCGCTGTTATTGGCAAACGCAGCATTATCCTGCGATCTTCCATGTGCTTCCAGGAACCATTCCCCGAAGAGATAAGCCGGTTTTCTGGCATGAATGAATCCAGTGAATGAGGTTAGCCAGCCTGGAGGAATATGTTTGGCTGCGTCAATTCGGACCCCGTCGACTCCTTGATCCAGCCAGTAAGCAATGCCTTCGCGTAAAAGCTCATCTGCCTGCGGATTCATCTGATCCAGTCCGGCAAGGTCATACAGGTTACGATACAGCGAATCCTCGGCATTCAGGAAAGAAGTGCCCCCATTATGAAGGAACACACGCTCCATATCTCCCGAGTACGCAGCCACAAGTTCTCCAGCGCGGTACAATGCGCCATTCTCCATGTAAGCAGGCTGCAGTTCCAGTGCCGGGGATGTATGGTTGGGCGTAAAATCAATGATGACCTTCAGTCCATGCTCATGTGCAGTGTTCACCAGAGCTCTGAAGGTGTCCAGTGAACCAAAATACGGGTTGTGCCTAAGGAAATCTCTGGGCCAATAGCCATGATAGGAAGCCGTGCCTGCTTCATCGTCCATGCATACATGAATGTTCTCTGCCGGCTGTGAGATCAGAATCGCAGAGATGCCCATTCCCGTGAGATATCCGTCCCCAATCCTGGCGATAATTCCTTCCCAATCGCCGCCAAGATATTTCCGCGGATTGCTTGAATCGGCACTGAATAGCTCAGCCGGTGGACGGTTGCCAGGATTGCCTTCGCAGAATCGGTCGGTGATAATCTGATAGATGCATTCGCCCGGATTCAGCATATTTACATCCCTGAACCGGCCGAGACGGCATTCGCTGCTTCGAGCATGAGGTTCATGGTTTCTTCCGCCTGTTCGATAAAAAGTACATGAGTTTGGAATTTCAGTTCCAGTTCAAGCTTACGGGCGGTTCGTTGTTCCTGGGGATAAATCTCATATTGCCCGTAAGAGGTCTCCATCTTATCTGGAAGCAGTAGGGCAAGTGGCCGCCTGGAGTAGATTCTTAGTATTTCAATCGCATCGTGAATATGCTCGTCGTCATCATAACCGGCAATCAGTAGTACAAACTCCGGGTCAAAGGTCCGTAGCATCGCGTATCTCAGAGAGTTGAATGCAATATTCATAGTAGGAAGGATGGAGCTTTGCCCCGCCATGATGATCCACTCGCTCCCACTGCGCTGAGCCTGATGAATAACGGAATCTATATAATACGGATACTGCTGAAGCGGACGGTGTGCCAGAAATTTGAAGATATCCCCTTCGGGCTGCCGGAAGAGGAAGCCGGTGGGTTCCGTGATGAAGGCTGTCGCCGGAATGCCCCACGCCCGAAATTTCCGATAGAGATTCATTTGCACGGTAAACTTGCCGATGCATCCCCGGGTGGCAAAAATCCCAACCCTCTTAATCGTTCGGGGGCGGGAGAACATCAACGCCTCCTTCTCGAACTGTTCCAGATAGCGCTCGATATCCGTTTCGGACGTAGGGTAACGCTCGTCCATCTCTTGAATAAGATGCTCCCGTGGACTGTGAATCACGTCGATCTTTATTTGCTGCTCCGCCATCCAGTTCAGCGTATCCCGGTCATAGATTTCATGCACACTAACCACCTTTAAGCCCCGGTCTGAAGCGTACATGACCAATTCGCGCCATAACCCGGCCAAATCATGCTCGGCGAATACCCCCTTATTCCCGCCAAAGGTAGTACCCGGATCGTTCAAGATCAGAGTGTCCGCACCATTCAGTCCTTCTTCCATAGATCTATGAATGAGAATCCCCGCACGTTTCCCGTCTACCTGTTCTCCGGCATCTTGTCCGTCTTCCTGCACGAAGTCGATCACCGACACAATCTCCACGTCCAGCAGGTCACGAAAGCGAAGCAGACCCTGCGTTATTTTATTGAATGGATACAGCACGACTCTCTTCATATTCGCTGCCTCCGCCCGGTTCATAATCTGACAGTCTTCTTATACTGGGACAGCTTGGCGGCTAGTCTGCCAATGTCCAGCACGGATTCGACATGCTCGGCTTCAAAGCGGCTGCGGATCTCTGCCTTGCGTCGTTCGATTTCTTCAGGGGTCTTCCAGATGTATTCTCCAAAATCAACTTCGTATTTATCCGGGATCAGAATGGCGAAAGGTCGGCTGGCATTGCCGTATATGCGAAGAATATCGAGGCTGTCTCTGATCTGCTCATCATCATCATAACCTGCAATCAGGATCGTCAGATCCGGCCGGAAGGCCCGCAAATAAGAAACCTTGGTCGCTGCAATCACGAAGTTCTCATTCGGCAGCAGGGAACCTTGCCCTGACAAAAGTACATAATCACAGCCTTCACTCTCCGCCTCCCGGACAGCTGCATGAATGTAATACGGGTATTGATTCAGCGGCCTGCGGGCAATAAATTTCATAATATCCCCGCCCGGTTGGTTGAACAGTGAAGCTGTAGGCTCGGTTATAATCGCCTTGACCTTCTCACCTGCCTGTTTAAGTTCTCTGAATAATGACATTTGGGCAGTGAACTTTCCCAGGCAGCCTCTTGTTGCGAATATCCCTACCTTGCAAATATTGTGGTTATAAGCGGTTATCTGCGCGTCTACATCAAAATAAGATAGATAAGTGGCTACTTCATCACCAGGGGAAGGAAATACATATTCGGCTTGAAGCCGGTGCTCCAGACTTGTGGGGATTTGCGGCTCCACCTCAATGGTAATTCCATTCTTAAGTAGCCATTCCAGGGTGGGGCCGTCAATAATTTCATGCACGCTGATGATCCGCAGCTTTCGCTCATGGGCACGGATAACCAACATTCTCCACAGCTGAGTGAGATTATGCTCGCCGTATACGCTTTCGTTATTGCCAAATGAAGTTCCCGGATCATTCAGAATCAAGGTATCAGCAGCCTCAAGCACCTCTTCGATGTTGTCCGTAATCGGAATACCCGCCGCTCTGCCTGCAACCAGCTCTGCCGCATCTTTACCCTTATGCAGGACAAAATCGACAACCGCCACTATCCGGAAATCCGTCAAATCCCTGAATCTGACCATCCCTTGCGTGATCTTATTAAAGGGATACAACACCACATTGTCCATGCATAACCGCCTCCTATGATAGAGAAAATGATAGACAACAATCGATAGACTTAACCGATTAAGCTGATACTACAATATTTTACATATTATATCAATACAAAGAAATAAAAGTATTTTCATGACATTCCATATCCGGAATTGACTCGTGACCCGCTCTAATGTTAATCTTTAGAAAATTGAATGATAGGAGATTTGATTGTTGAAAAAAACGACTATGAAGGACATCGCCATCAGGGCCAACGTATCCGTTGCAACCGTTAGCTATGTGCTGAATCGTGTGGATAATCAGACTATTCCTGAGAAAACACGGCGCCAGATTATGCAGCTGGCCGAAGAACTTCGCTATATTCCGAATCTGGCAGCCCGCTCACTTGCGAACCAAAAAACCGGACTGGTAGGCGTATTGGTCTACAAATCCGAGCAAATGCCTTATTGGAAGCTTCATGCCCAGTTCGCCTTTATTCATGCCTTGGAGCAACGGCTTACAGCAGCCGGCTATCATACGCTGCTCTACTCACTGGATGAAGCTAACCCTTCGCTGGACATTATTGTCGAGCGCAAGCTGGAAGCCGTGTTTCTCATTGATGTGCTGGACGCATCCTTCTACTCGATCTCCAGACACTTTGTCGAGGGTATTCCCCTGATTCTGATTGACAGCATGATTGAAGATAAGCTGTTCAAGCAGGTGGTGTTCAATTACCGCTCGGCGCTTGAAGAGGCCCTGCCGGAGGATCTGTCGCAGGTCTGTTTGATTATGGAGAGCTTCAACAACTCGCTGCTAACCCGTTATATCCGCAGCAATGTTCCTCTGGCTGACGACGCGGTCTTTGAGATCCGCGAACTACAGGATTTGAACTCAGCAATGGATCACCACCGCTTCAAGCAGGCAATCGTGATCAATGAATTCATTGGCAGCCACGTCGAGAAGACAGGCGGCTTCGAGCACTTGACTGTAATCTGTACCTGTAATTCTCCGCAAATGCTGGGTGAAAGTGTGGAGAAGCTTCTCTTCCAAGGGGATAAGGCAGAAGTCGCATTTGAACTCATGCTTAAGCTTTTGCACGATTCCGACTACTCTGAGCAAGACAATAACTGCTATTTTATCGACTAATTTTTTTTGAGGATTAACTTAAACGCTTAAGTTGAAAGGGGAGAATACCATGTCCGATCCGGTTTTGGCTAGACAGGCGGTTACGGCTGCACCCACTTACCCGGGACTTTGGGCCAACAAAAAATTTCTACTACTGCTCTGTTCCTTTTCCATTTCCCTGTTTGGCAATACCTTTCACAGCATTGCTCTAAGTCTTTGGGTGCTCCAGACCACCGGCAGCGCCAAATTAATGGCTATATTGACGATCATTAACCTATTGCTGAGCTCACTGCTCGGGTCTATTGGAGGAACGTTCGCAGATCGGACCAACCGTAGAAGGATTATGCTGATTACAGATCTGATCAGTTGCATGCTGGTAATCGTGCTTGCCTTGGTCATCTCCGTCCCTTCCTCTTCCTTCATTATTGTGGCTGTGCTTACAGCGCTGACCACTGTGTCGGCCCTGTTCCAGTCTCCTGCCTACCAGTCTTCCATTATCACCGTTGTTGGCAAAGAGCATGTCCAGCAAGCGGTTGGAATGCTTAATCTGTCGGAGAACATTTGCCGGACGGTAGGCTTTTCGGCAGGAGGAATCTTTGTCGCAACCTTTGGTGCGTCAGATGCCATTTTATTCGATGGATTCACGTTTCTCGTCTCCTTCCTGCTCGTTCTTGCTGTCCGTTCCCTGCCGATGCCGACTCGCGTCAATCATGAGCCCCAAGAGAAGAAGAAATTTATTCAGGATCTTGGAGATGGGATGCGGTATATCTGGAAGTTTCCTTTTGCCAAGGCAGTCATCATCATGCTTCCGACGCTCACGCTATTCTTCATGCCTTCGCTGATGCTGACCCAGGTCATGGCCGTCAACGTATGGAAGTCCAGCCCGTTCCAGTTCGGACTCATGGAAGCCTGTATTCCGCTTGGTTATATGATTGGCTCAGGCCTGATAATGATACTCGGTTCCCGAATCAAACGGCGGGGTTTATTGATTATGATCAGTCTCCTCTGTCTAGGCCCAATGTACATCCTGTTATCTTTCATCCCTTCTGCAGCAATAGCTATTCCTGTCATTCTGTTGATTGGATTCATATTCTCGTTCTGCACACTGCTGATCAATACCGTTCTCCGGCTGGAAATTTCGGAAGAGCTTCAGGGCAGAGTCTTCGGCGTACTGGGGTCCGTTATGAGTGTAGCTCCGTCGATCGGTCTGACCATTGTCTCCTACCTTTCGGATCATTTCACTCCCGGTCCAGTCATGGGTTCCATTGGATTGCTGCTGCTCCTGTTCGCCTTATATGCTTCTACTAAGCTCAAGGTCATCCGGAGTTATAGATAAGGTGATATTGCGCCGATAGGAGGTGTTCTTTTTTCGTCTTGCCGCTCGCGCCGATTCGACCAGCGCACTTCGCTTTTTGTTTATTCCCTTTTCGCGTCTTCACTGATCGTTTTTCCCCTGGCGCTCTCATCATGACCTGGAGTCATTCCTGCCCATGAGCATAAGTGCCCATGAGTATAAGTGCCCAGACGTTGGGGAGCATATCATTTTGAGACAGCGCCTTTTTCATCTCTGCTTGACGAATCCAACTACCATAAGGTAATATTCCCCATATACAATAAACAACGCAGAAGAAGGGTAAGTAGACATTTCCCCAGTGGACTTGCAGAGAGCCGGTGGTTGCTGTGAACCGGTGTCCAGGATATGATCGAATGGCCTTTGGAGTTGCTTTTCCGAACCATCCTTAGAGGGTACAGTAGGGAAATGCCGGGAATCCCGCCGTTATCAGGGGAACGGTCTCGGGATGAGGGTTACAGCATCTCCGCACCGTATTGCGAAGACTGAAAGGTCTGCACCTTTAGTGCGGCTGAGCAGTCAATTAAGGTGGTACAACGACAACTTCGTCCTTATCGGACGGGGTTATTTTGTTTTTTAAGGGGGTGATGGCCATGGAGGATGGCTGGTGGTGGCGGCTCACAATTCAATTTCACAAGCTTCACAAATATGTATACAACCATTTTAGGAGGATGTTCACTGATGACAGAACGTGTATTGACTGGAGACCGGGTGACCGGAAAGCTCCACCTTGGCCATTATGCCGGCAGTCTGCAGAACCGGGTGCTCTTACAGGATCAGTATGAATCCTTGGTATTTCTGGCCGATGTACAGGCGCTGACCACCCATTTCGAACGGCAGGAACAGATTCGCACCAACATCCGTGAGATGACCCTGGACTATTTATCCGTAGGGATTGATCCTGAAAAGTCTACGATTTTCATTCAATCCATGATTCCCGAGATTGCTGAGCTCACCGTATACTTCTCGATGTTCGTATCCGTTAATACACTGCGCCACAATCCAACCATTAAGGCTGAATCCCAAGGACGTGGACTAGACGAGCTGTATTACGGATTTCTGGGGTACCCGGTTAGTCAGGCTGCTGATATTGCCATTTGCAAAGCAACGATTATTCCTGTTGGTGACGATCAGCTTCCGCATCTGGAGCTGGCCCGCAAGATTGTGCGACGGTTCAACGAGTTGTATCAGCCAATACTTGTAGAACCTCAGGCGATAATCAGCAATACTCCGAGACTTGTGGGTACAGACGGAAATGCTAAGATGAGTAAAAGTCTGGGCAATGCCATCGAACTTGATTCTTCTGCGGAGGATATCGCCTACAGAATAAAAAGAGCGGTCACAGACCCTGCCCGCGTGCATAAAAATGATCCCGGGCACCCGGAAATTTGCCCCATTTATGCTTATCATAGGGCTTTTGGGCCGGATCAGCTTACGGAAATACGCGAAGGCTGTGAACGTGGAACCATGGGATGCACGGCTTGCAAAGAACGCATCACATTGACATTGGAGAAGTTGATTGCACCCATGCGGGAGCGCCGGGCCTTTTACGCCTCACGGCCACACCTCGTGGATGATATTCTAATGACCGGAACGAAGTACACCCGGGGGATCGCCAGTGCGACGATGAAGGAAGTCCGTGAAGCGATGAGCCTTGATCATTTCAGCCTCTCCGCCATGGAAAGAGGGATGCTCTAATGCTGACTTTGCCGGAGCTGATTACCCATGAGACTCCTATCCTTAGAACCCAGGATGCGGAGCAATACTTCGATCTCGCAAAAGCGGCACCTACTCTTATCGTTCGGCTGAATCGTATCCTTGCATTCATTGATTGAGAAGCAGTCCCCTTCTTCAATCAGAAAGATGATTGATGGTATGAAACATATCAATCCATATATTTAAAATAAGCGGCCAGTGATTACTTGGTATCCTGTTTGGAATACCCGTATCACTGACCGCTTTTTCAACTGAATTGCTACTGTTCAATAAAGCTTACATATAAATGTCCACTACCGTGCCTTCTGAACTGCGCAGCCGGTCCAAATCAGCCCGCTTGATCCGCAGTCCGCCTAAGCGGTATGGATTCGCCAGCCGTTCAGCCGGAACTTCCTGTCCATTTACCTTAACATAAGTCAGTTCACCTTGTGAGCAATGGTAGACAAACGTGGCTGGTTTGCCGCCGTAGTCGAAGTCCAAACGGGTACCATCCAATTCATCCGGCAATACAGGATCAATGATCAGATCGCCGCCATCTTCGCGGATGCCCAGTACGTTCGAGATCAGCTGATTCATGTAGATCCCAGGACCGCTGGAGTAGATTCTCCATCCGCCTTTGACTGGAACCGAACCGTCACGCAGCTCTGCAAAACGCTCCTGCGCTTCATACCGGTTGGAGAATTTTCCGTCCGAGCTGCTGAAATAGGAGTTGCTCTGACGCAGTTCCGCATTTGGCACCGCATCGCGGATGCCAATCGGGTTAATGACGGCCAATCCTTTCCATACCTGATCCCGTTTGCCGATCTTCGCCATCGCCTCAACAAAACGGATATGCGCATGCACATACTGCAGACCAATCTCGCGGCCGAAATTCGCCGCTTGCTCCGCCCGTTTGAAATGGAGACTGACACCACCCGCATATTGAGCCGGATGATTCATGAGACGCACGCCGTCAGGACACAAGAATTGCTCCTGAATCAGCTTGTAATGCTCCTCCATCTGCTCCGGAGTCAGCAGCTCACCAATCATGCTTCTGGTCATCGGCAGCAGCCGGTACTGGATACCGGTCTCCTTGTCTTCGGGATGCAGCAGCAGCTTGGCATGGGCAGGATCTTCGAAGTAAAGGAAGCCCGGGATCACATCAGTTCCCAGCATATAGCGGTTGAAGTCACCTTTGATTCCTGCCGCCAGTTCCTTCAGCTCCCCGGACCATGCACGATCGGCTTCCTCCAATACGCCCGACAGTCCAAGAACCGTCTGATACGTTAATGCGACTGTCCAGCTGCTGACCATGTATTGCTTCAGCTGAGCATTGGCCGGCTGCAAGGTGTCATCCCAATCCCCGTCACCATAGGAGGAGAGGAACGTATCATGCAGGAAGTTCGTTTTGATATAATTCAGTTCCTTGACCGCATGTTCCCGCAGGGAAGCCGTTCCTTCTGTAAAGTCAAAATGGTGTCTGCGGGTGTACGGAAGCTGCACATCCAGAACTTCGTAATCCCGGGTCGCCCGCAGATAATCGCCAAGCACCTTCAGCGGCCAGACAATAATATCCCCGTGGCTCTCCTCCTGCTGAATATGCGTATACTTATCGAACATGAACCATTGCGGCCAGCTGCCGTCATCCTCATACTGATGGGCGAACACGGTAAGCAGGATTTCTCGAACCTGTTCATACTTATGGGTAGCCAGGAAATATTCTACCGGACCTTGACAGACATCGCGGGTTCCCCATGCAGCGCCGCCATATTGTTCCAGACCGTGAGGTACGGAATAATGAACCAGCATGTTATGGGTATACCACCAGGCCAGTGCATTTACCTTGAACAACTCACCTTCGGTACCCCCCTTCTCTGTCAGCTTGAACCCATTCATGACTCCTGACAAAAACTCGCGGTACCGGTCAACCTCGGCCTTAACCGAAGTGGAGCTAAGTGGACGCGCCTTGCCATCCAGCAGTCCCTGTAGAGTTAAGGTCCATTCAGCACTCTCTTGCAGCTCCATCACCACAAGGGATGCACTGCCTTGAACCCGGCCTTCTACCAGGAAGGACTCATCGCCCAACTCGTAAGCCGCACCGTCCAGATGCATCCGGTAGGCCAGTTCAGGGTACACCTTCGCGCTTGTACCTGACTTCGCAGCCCGGAAGGTCAGCGTTCCATCTGCCGCATCCTGAGACATTTCATAGGGAACCTCATATTCAGCCACATTCATGGTAATCTGGTTCGTGATCAGGAAACGGTAAGCGATACCGCCAGCAGAACGGACATGCAGTCTAACCTCCGGTTCATCCATAGTGGTGTAATTAGTAATCACCAGGGTATCCGTGGCCGTTTTATAATACCAGCGTACATAGTTAAAACCGATTTCGAACAGCGAAGGCATCGTTAGCAGATGATATTGACCTTCGGAAAAGACATAAATACGTTGCCCCGAGGTCTTGTAGACGTTTAATGCGCTGCGGGGATTGGACATCATTTTATTAAAATTGGTATTGCCGACGACCACCTGGGAATTGAAAATACCATACATATAGGAGGTTGTAGTCATTACCTCAGGATTCAGCCGGGCATTATCACCGCTCATTAGGATCTGTCCATGCGGACGCTCGACAAGCAGCTCCTTATCCTTGAGCACCACATGCTCGTAGCCGTCAGTAAAGAAAGCCAGCAGTTTTCCATCCTCACGTTCCTCCTGGAACTTATGAGGGAACAGCTTATCGAGTTCGCCCCCTGTCAAAGGAAGTGTCTGCAATGGTTCACCGATCTGTGGTTTAACCGATACCTGATTCAGCCACTCCCCATTTGCAGAGACGCTTCCCAAAGACTGTATTTGCTGCCAGGCCTCTTGGACTGCCTCTTCATACTCAAGCTCCGTAATTGCAGCCGGATGATCTTCCCGGAACAGTCCATAGAACGTAAACCGCGCTTCCCCATCCATCTGAACTTTTGCGGATTGCAGCGCCGTGTGAGCAAATTCATACTGATAAATCTCATTGGCAAGCTTGTCCTGGGACAATGCCTCCGGCTGATTGGTTTCCTTGTAGGATAAGCCGAAGAATTGAAAGCCGTCGGTCGAATATCCCGTAGCACCTTCAAGCAAACCCTGCTGAAGATAAGGGAACTTTCCGTCCTGCGGCTGGTTCTGGCGGGAGCATACAACATACCCATTCTCTTTGCTTTCAAATACGGCATGATCGATGTATTGGGACAGATAAGCCTCATTGCTTGTAACAGCTCCAGGAGACGCAATACCCACATCCTGAGTATAGATCACGTCCAGAAGAACGCCGCTGCCTTCAATGGAGACATCCCAGAACCAGACACCCAGATCTGTCATGGAAAAGACTACCTGATAACGTATAGCATCTTCTACTCCTGGTCCGGCCTGCTCTGCTGGAATATCGCCTTGCCATATCAAGCGGTCGCCGTCCTTGCGGAAACGGCTGGCTGATTTCACACCAAGCAGCGGAAATGCCTGAATTCCGTTCGAAGTATGAAGCCTTGCATATAGATTGCCCAGTGCACCGTCGACACTGCTCGACAGGAGCTGATTAATCATCATTTTGCCGCCTAGAGCCTGGTAAAGATCACCACTCTCCAGAAATGTAAAGGCTAAATTACCCTTTTGTAACGATAGCCTGGTACTAGATTCAATTGTCATTTCATTTCACTTCCTTATCTGATTAGGTATGAGGGCGCTAATGATATACATATTATACCAATCGAAACATTGCGGATTGAGTGTCACGACTGCTGGCGCCGACATATACAGTGAATCGGCCGGGATCACTGGTATAGGACAAATCACTGTGGTGATAGCAAAGCTGGGATTCCTCGATGTGGAAAACAACCTCTCTGCTCTCTCCCGGAGACAGCTGCACCTGTCTGAAATCCTTAAGCTCTTTAACCGGACGCACAGTCTCACCGGACATATCACGGATGTAGAGCTGAACGGTCTCCGTACCGGCTTGGCTGCCGGTATTCGTGACGGTCACCTTGGCTTCCAGTGGACGGGTTGCTGTCATGGTATCCGAGGACAGGGAGAAATCCGCGTAGGCAAAAGTTGTATAACTTAGGCCAAAACCGAACGGCAGCAGCGGTTCATTAGGAATATCAATATATTGAGAAATATAACGGTTGTCTGTTTCTTCCTCCGGTTTCGGCCGGCCGGTACTATAAGCATTGTAGTATACAGGAATTTGTCCAACAGAATAAGGGAAGGACATAGACAATCTTCCGGAAGGGTTCACTTTGCCGTACAGAATATCCGCCAGCGCCGCCCCGCCTTCACTGCCTGGGAACCAGGCTTCCAGCACCGCATCTGCCACATCAAAGATTCCGTGCAGATCAAGCGGACGCCCGTTGAAAAGAACAACAGCCAGCGGTTTCCCAAGCTTCTTCATCTCGCGGACCAGCTCAAGCTGAGCTTCCGGAAGCCGGATATCACTGCGGCTGCCCCCCTCTCCGCTCATGTCCGAGGCTTCGCCAAGAGCCAGTACAATAACCTCGGCTGCCGACGCAGCATCCAGCGCTTCAGCAAGATCAGACTCTGAGAGAGTATCGATACCGCATCCCTTCGCAATTACCACATTGCCGGGATCACCGCTTACCTTCTGCATGGACTCACCAAGCTTCACCGCAGTTTCCTTAGACCCTGTCCAGGACCACCAGCCAAGAATATCACCGCTGTCAGCGAACGGACCAATCAAGGCAACCCGCTGGTCAGCCTGAAGCGGCAGAACATTTTCATTCTTGAGCAATACACTCGACTTCTCCGCCAGTCTCTGGGAGACCTGACGGTGCTCCTGACTGAACACAATTTGCTGTTCCAGCTCAGGGTCAGCTCCGCGCATAGGGTTCTCGAACAAGCCCAGCTTCTCCTTCAGCTTCAGAATCCGCAGTACGGCTTCGTCAATCATTGCTTCGTCGACAAGCCCTTCAGCCACAAGCTCCGGTAAATGATTCACATAACTTGTAGTCATCATATCAATATCGACACCGCTGTGAATCGCCTTGAAAGCAGCTTCTTTGTCATCTTCCGCTGCACCATGGGCAATAACTTCCTTAATCGCCGCCCAATCGGAGATCACAACCCCGTCGAATCCCCATTCGTCACGCAGCAGACCGCGCATTAATCTCTGGTTAGCTGTTGCCGGAATGCCATTTACGATATTAAAAGAAGTCATAACTATCTCAGCGCCTGCATCGATGGCCGCTTTGTAGGCCGGCAGATAATATTCACGCAGCTGACGCTCCGAGAGATCCACAGTGTTATAATCACGGCCGCCTTCGGCCAGTCCGTATGCTGCAAAGTGCTTCACACATGCCGCTACACGGGACTTGTCGTCCTTAAGATTGTCTCCTTGGAAACCTTGGACAAACGCCTTCCCAAACTCAGCATTCAGATAGGTATCTTCCCCGGTAGATTCCATCACACGGCCCCAGCGGGCGTCACGAACCAAATCAACCATCGGGGCAAACGTCACATGCAGACCGGATACGGCTGCCTCACGTGCAGCAATCTCAGCACTTTGTTCAGCAAGCTTAAGATCCCAGGAACAGCCGATCGCCAGCGGAATGGGGAATATCGTTTTGAAGCCATGGACAATATCCGCCATGAACAGCAGTGGAATACCCAATCTGTTGCCGGCCAGGTGCCCCTTCTGGACAGCCATCATTTTCTCCGCACCAGCAATACCAAGTACAGAACCGGCAGCCCGTTTGGTGTTGGAATCAATTCCGAGCTCTTCCATAGGGCCGGTAATCTCTGAATCATCACCGGGTTCATCATAAAAAGGAGCTGCCAGCTGAAGCAGTTGGGCTATCTTCTCTTCAAGGGTCATATGTTGCACATATTTGTTATACAGATGTTCAGTCATAGCTGCCTACCCCCCAATGAAACGAAACGTTTCTTTTGTTCTATACCTTTTATAATATGGATTTATAATTATTAAATCACTGTAATTTCATAAACGTTTCACTTTATTTCGATATACTACCGCTATCATTCCCCAGGGCGGTTAGCTCCGGGGTTTGACCGATTTACGTTCAACCAGCTCAATCTTGAGCTTATAGAAATCATTGACGGTGTCACCGTTCAGCATCTGGAATAGCAGATGTCCCGCCAGTGATCCGGATTCGTACATGGGCTGCCGGATCGTGGTCATCGGGGGCTGAATGTACTCGGCCAACTGGATATCATCAAAGCCGATCACTGAAATATCATCAGGAACCTTGATACCGCCTTCTTCCAGAGCCTTCATTCCTCCTACAGCCATTTCATCGTTCGCATAAAAGACAGCGGTAGGCAGTTCTCCTTGCATCAGCATCATTTTGGTCGACTTATATCCGCCTTCACGGATGAATCCCCCGTTTAGCTTCCATTTGGCTTTTTCCTCCAAGCCCGCTTCCCGCATGGCCCGCTGAAACCCTTGGTAGCGCAGCGCATTGTCATAGGAATTAGCCGGTCCGCTGATGTATGCAATATGCTCATGGCCTTTATCGATCAAATAACGGGTAGCACTGTAGCCTCCCTGCTCTCCATCAACCACAACGTTAATGAGGCCACTACCGGTAATCAGCCGGTCCATAACAATGATGGGAAACCTATCGCTTCCGGCAGCCTGCAAAATTTCATCGGTAATGTTGTGTGCCAGCACAATGGCTCCATCCACTCTTTTTTCCAAAAGAAATCTTACTGCCGTGGAATCCTTCCCGCCCATTGAACTGCATGCGATTAGATCATAGGAATTGGACAAGGCCACATCCTGAATGCTCCGGATCAGCTCCGAATAATAGGGACCGGACAAATCCGTCAAGATTAGAGCAATAGTATTCGTGCGGCTTCTTTTCAAATCCATGGCAAAGCCATTTTTCTGATAATTCAGCTGTCTGGCGGCTTCAAGCACCTTTTCCCTGGTTTTGGCGCTCACCTTGCTGTCGCCGCTCATGGCATAGGATGCTGTTGATAAGGCTACCCCTGCCAGCTTTGCCACATCTTTGATTGTTGCCATGTTTGTTCAATCCTTCCCGAGACATGCAATATGCTTCTCTATATTATTTTATGCCGGAGATGGTATATCCTTCTATGATATGCTTCTGGAAGAAGATAAATATAATGATGATTGGCACAACCATGAAGGCAGCCCCTGCCATTTGCAGTCCGAACTCAGTACCATATTGTCCTTTTAGCAGTGACAAACCTACCGATAAGGTGTACAGTCTCTCGTCATTGGCAATAATGAGCGGCCAGAGGAAGCTGTTCCAAGCCCCAATAAAGGTCAGAATACCTTGTACCGCAAAAACCGGCTTGACGATCGGAACCATCAGTTGGAAAAAGATCCGCAGTTCCCCGGCCCCGTCCAGTCTTGCTGCCTCTAGCAAATCCATTGGAATCGTCGTCATGAACTGGCGGAACAGGAAGATCGCAAAAGCGCCGACCAAACCAGGCAACACAATACCCGCCATCGTATTCACCAAATGCATCTGGTTAATAATCAGATAGGTAGGAATCATCGTCACCTGCGAGGGGATCATCATCGTCGCCAAAATAATATAGAAAAACTTGTTTTTACCCGGAAAATCAAATTTAGCAAAAGCATAACCGGCCATCGCGTTTAGAAACAGTCCCACAAAAGAGCACAGCACGATGATCAGTGTATTTTTCAAATAAATTAAAAAGTCCATCTTCACGAACAAATCCCGGTAGTTGGAGAACGTCGGGTGGTTCGGAATGAGTGTTGGCGGAATCACAGTAAATTCATTCTCAGGTTTAAAGGAAGAGCCGATCATCCAGATGAACGGCACCATCATCAGCAGTCCTCCGATAATGAGCAGTGCGATCATCAAGCCTTTTTCCATATGTTTCATTTTCAATGCCATGAAAGTATCCTCCTCTTTAAGCTGCAGCGCAGAAGCTGAAACTTAATATTCCACTTCTTTCTTTTTGACCGCGAATTGAATGAGCGTCACCACAATGATAATGATAAACAGCACAAACGAGCCAGCAGCCGCATAGCCAAACTTACTGAGCTGGAAACCGTTGTTGTAAATGAAGAGTGCCATCGACATCGTTGCATTGAGCGGTCCGCCCTTGGTCATAACCAGCGGTTCTTCGAAGAATTGAATCCAGCCAATCAAGGTCGTAATGGTCACAAAGAAAGTAGCGAATCCCAGCAGAGGAACTGTAATGAAGCGCAGCTTCTTCCAGCCTGTTGCTCCGTCAATTTCAGCCGCTTCATAATAGGAACGGGGAATACCCTGCAGGGCCGCCAGGAAAATAATCATATTAAGCCCGATGGATTTCCAGAACGCCAACAAGATCAGGGACAGTTTCGCAAGAGTCGGGTCCTGAAGCCATTCCTGTGCCGGAAGGCCGAAGATGGACAGAATGTAGTTGAACAGACCATAACTGCCGTTATACAGATATCCCCAAACCACTGCCACCGCTACAATGTTGGTAATGGACGGCATGTAATAGATGACACGGAAGCTTTTGAACAGCCAGCTTGTTCCGTAATTAAGCAGCAGGGCCACTCCCATGGATGCGAGCACTACAAGCGGTACACCGATAACTACATAGATCAGTGTGTTATACATCGATTTCAGGAAGATCGGGTCTTTAAAAATATTAATGTAATTGTCGAAACCCGCACTGCTGATATTCGAATAATCTGCAAGTCCAACCAAATCCATATTGGTAAAGCTGATGACCAGCGCAATAATAATCGGAATTATGGAAAATAAGGTCAGCAGGATTACGGCAGGCGCGATAAACATATAAGGGTATTTATTTTTATTCCATTGCTTCACAAATGAACTCACAATTGCTCACATCCCTTCGCTTTCTTGCACTTTCTTCCTAATTAAGAACGAACGTACATACTGCCGGGACCTCTTATCGGGAGATACCGGCAGTATGTCTGGCAAGTATGATACTTACTTACTTGTTGCCGAGAAGTTCATTTGCCTTGGCGTTCAACTTGTCGAGTTCAGTTTGCGTATCTGCACCGCCCACCGTAATCTGTTCGAACGAAGCCATAGCCGCTTTTGCAATCTCTTCATATTCAGTAACCATTGGAGCAGGACGGCTGTTCTCAAGCTGTTTGCCGAAGGCTTGGATCATCGGGTCCTTCAGAGCATCATTCTTCCAGGCAGACTTAAGAGCAGGCAATGAATTCGAAGTTTCAAAGAATTTCAGTTGTGCTTCCTGTTCAGCCATAAATGCAATGAACTTCGCGGCTTCATCCGGATTTTTGCTGTAGTTGAAAATAGATAGGTCTGCACCACCAATGGAGGAGGTATTGGTTTTCTTCGCAGGCAGTGTTGTAACAGCCCATTTGCCGTCAATCTCCGGCGCTTTTTCCTTAACGGTCTTAATCATCCACGGACCGCTGATGAACATCCCCATAGTGCCATCTTTGAATGCAGCTACCGTATCCAGATCTGTACCCTTAGGGGACAAACCTTCATCATAGAAGCTCTTTAGAAAATTAATGGTTTCCACATAAGGAGGTTGGTTGAACTGTGGCTTACGGTTGCTGTCAATCAGCTCGCTTCCGTTCTGCCAGGCGAAGATTGCAGTATAGATTGAATCCTTTGCCTCGATAGGCAACGCATAATGTCCGGCTCCGCCTTTGGCTACCAGCTTCTTGCTCGCATCCTTCAGTTCATCCCAAGTCTTAGGACCTTCCGGATAGCCTACGTCACCTAGCAGATCTGTACGGTAGAACATGGCGCGTGTTTCAACATAGAAAGGAATCGCTACCGTCTTGTCTTCATATTTCGTCGTTTGAACGGCACCGTCGAAAAAGTTTTCCGCTTTCATGCTTGGGTATTTTTCGATATAAGGTGCCATATCCTTCAGCGCACCGGCAGCTGCAAATTCAGGAATCCAGGTTGTACCCATTTGGACTACGTCCGGACCGTTTTTGGAAGCTACGGCTGTCAGTAATTTGTCATGTGCATTATCCCAAGGAATCGCTTGAACTTCTACTTTAATACCGGGATTTTTTTCTTCATACATCTTGGCAATCGGTTCTACGGTATCTGCAGTACCCATGAACCACACCTTTAATGTTTTGCTGTCACCGGATGCTGAATTATTGGAATTCCCACAACCTGCAGCGACCAAAGAGAAACTCATCAATACTGCTGTAGCTACTAAACCTGTCTTTTTCTTCATTTCTTTCACCCCTAATTTAGTGTTAGCCAAACTTCGAAAACTATGAATAAAGCCCATACATCGAAACGTTTCGATTTTTTTCGAAAAAAATTTCGAGTTTTTCTGTGAAACATAGTACGAATTTCAGACCTCATAGTCCATATTTACCCATTTTTTGAGATCCAAAACTACTTTTTCTACATTCTTCCTCGAAAAGGAGATCTTCCCCTCAGCATGTTGCCCGTTTATCGATTGCGTGATTCGAATCGTTTCGATAGCCCTATTATATGACTTGCTGTTAGCGATTTCAAGTAGGCTATCCAAAAATGTTGCAAAAAAGGACACTCTGCTGATCCAGAGTGTCCTTTGAGTAAAGCTGCAGCCTTGCTTATATCCGCTTAGTTGGTATAGATCATCGTAACAACGCCGTTCGTAAAGGTTACATAATTAAAATTGCCATACGACCAGGTCTCTACCCGAACACCGCTGCCTTCCATAGCCGAGGCATCGATGGGCGAGCCCCAGCTTAATTCCACCTGTTGCTTGGTCATACCGGTTGTAACCCGTCCATCCTTGATCTTCGCCCAGATGGCATCCGGCCATTTATAGGTCTTGTAAGGATCGGCTGTGAAGAACTCTTGTCTGTCCGCAAGGGTAGATATTAATTCATCACCACTCATCTTACGGGTGTTCAGAACCTTACCCGAAGGAAACTTAAAGGCTGCTGCAAAGTAGCCGTTATTGTTCGGAATAATATCCACAATCGTCACCTTCTGAAAGCGGTAATTCTCATCAAAAAAGTTAACCCAGTAGCTTTTCCCAATGAGCTTGGCGAGGTAACCTTGTGATTTCGTTTTGACGATCTGGGCCGTCTGTTTGGTCTGCACCGTCAGTTTCGCGCTCCCGAAACTAACCGTCATCTTCTGGTAAGTGCCATCCCAGGCCAGACCGGCTCCAAGTGCGGTTTTGAGTAGGGATGCCGGAAATACTGCGGTTCCGTTCACGGTTTGCACTTTATCGCTCATTTTAACCTTTTCGCCATTTATGATCGCTGTATCACTGCCCAGCTGTAGCTGAATCGGCAGTTCGCCAAGCCGGATGGTGAAGGTTTTGGCGGCCATATCCGCTTGAATGGAGGCACCCAGCTTATGGAACACAGGCTGTACCGGAAGGTACATCGTCCCCCCTATGTAAGCTCCCTGGTCCATCAGCGATGTATCGCTGATGGAGACGCTGATCGTTTTGGAGAACGAACCGGAGCGGGCTGTCAGTTTGGTCTGGCCCACCGCAAGGGCTTTTACCGTACCGTCCGGCATCTTTTGCAGCAGATAAGGCTTCTCGATCTCAAGCTCAGCTTCGGACAGCGGGATGCGCTTCGTCGTGTCATTGCTCCAGATTTCGTCAATCTGTACTGATACTTTGCTGCCAACCTTCAGTTCTTTAGACTCAATCCGCAGATTCAAATCTTCAATAACCGGAACGGAAATCTCCTGCAATTCACCGGACTGGGGACTATAGCTCCGGAGTGTGCCGTCCTGGAGCTTGATGATCAACGAGCCGCGCCACTCGGTAACCAAGGCAGTGACATGTCCCGGCTGAGACTCAGTCTGCTCCAATTCATAGGTGCCGGGCACTTGTGATCTCTTCACTACGATTGTCCCGTCTTGAAGGAGGACAAAGAGATTTCCACTGTCATTGTACAGCGCGCCCGCCGCCTGCTCCGTCAACGTTGTAGGCACATATTTGGCCGGATTGGCCTTGTCTGCCTGGTATTTGGAATAGACCAGCACCTTGCCGGACTTCAACACTACAGCCGCCTCATTAAGGTCGCCGGACAGAACCGCCGAAACCTCTGAAGCGGAGCCCAGCTGGTCCATCGGGCCTTGGAAGCCATATGCGCACCGCAGTTCTCCAGAACGGGATAAGGTTACCAGTATATTCGTATGCCGGTTGGCATTGATCATGGCGATATCAGAATATTCCTTCAACTGCTTGCCATCCATATCCCACACGGTGCCGTCCTGTTTCAGATAATAGGTTCCGGAGATCTGAACAATACCTGATGTCCCCTTCACCACTTTCGCATCAAATAACGAGAATCTCACCAGCTGTCCATCCTTGGTCAAGCCGTACTCCCCATCCAGATCTACAATGTTGTAGTCTGTCAACAAGGTTTCCTCAACATTCATATCTTGCGTCCAGACTGTGCCGTCACTCATCAGACGATTGCCGTCTTCGAAATCAACCAGCGTAGCTCCCGCCGCCTCCGCCTTGCTGAAATTCCCTAGGAGCGCCACTGCAATCACAGCTGCTGCAATTCCCAACTTATACCCTCTCATTTTCCAAAATCCCCCTCCAGAGTTGTTACATCTCCACTTTATCACAAATTATTTTATTTTCCAGAGAGGAATGGGAGAAGGTCTCATCAGGGTTTACTGAACAGGTAGACTGAATCACACCGTACTCGTTCAGGGACCAATCTTCACCACTATTTCCTGTTCAATGCTCATTCAGCATCAACGGCACAGCGAAATCCGATACTACCTGTAGAACTGTCCGGCGTGTTCGAACTGCGCGCCGCAACACGGTAACGGTTGCAGTAGGAATGGTGGCAGAGGTAAGAGCCGCCTTTCATCGTTCGAGCCTTGCCAACTGCTGGCCCCTGCGGGTTAATGGATGAACTGATTTGATGATAGCTTGAACTGAACCAGTCAGAGCACCATTCCCATACGTTGCCGGTCATATTGTACAATCCATACCCGTTGGGAGGATAAGCATCCACGGGACAAGTGCCGAAGTAACCATCAGGTGCCGTGTGGACTTTCGGGAACTCTCCGTGCCAAATGTTGCAGAGATTTCTGCTCCCCTGCTTAAGTTGATCTCCACAAGGGTATCTCTTGCTGGAAAGAGCACCCCGTGCAGCGAGCTCCCATTCCGCCTCTGTTGGCAGCCGTTTGCCCGCCCATCTGCAATAGGCCTCCGCATCATTCCATGATACATGTGCAACAGGATGGTTCAATCTGTCCTGGATGTTCGTACCGAGACCAGCCGGGGAATGCCACGAGGCGCCCTCCATGACCAGCCACCACGGCGTTTGGACCGGAAATTGCAGCGGCTGCTTCTTTAACTCATCCGATACAAAAGCATGGAATACAAATGACCAGCCGAATCGCTCCGCCTCTGTGACATATCCCGTGGATTCAATGAATGTCTTGAATTGGGCGTTTGTAACTGCATATTTCTCGATATAGAAGGGAGCGACATAGACCTCGCGCTCTGGTCCTTCTCCATCAAAAGGGAACGCCTCCTGACTGTTCGTACCCATTAGAAAGGTGCTTCCTCCAAGTCGCACACTCTGTGACAGATCAGGAAATGGGTTCATGTGTGCCGCGGGACCCGGCGCCTGAGTCTCCGGATATAGTATTCGAGTCTCCAGATATTCGGAAGTTGGCTGCCATCTAGCGGCGCAACAGCTTTTCTCTTGATGTTTATCTAAAATGAGACCTCCTTATCTGGCATTACTTCCTTCTGAGCGGGAATATCTTCTGCATTAGTGCTTGCTCAATCGCTTGCTGTGCAGCAGCGCTCTCTTCCAGAAACTCACCCGGATGTCTGTTTTTTAGCTCCGATAAAATTGGCTTTAAGCGCATCGCTTATTATTTTGTATAAACTTTCAGATTAATTTCCTCCAGCTTACTTCCCGTCCGCTCTTTGATCTTCAGCACCAGCGACCCGGGATCATCCAGCCAGTTGCTGGCAAACGCATATTCATATCCATCCACCGTACCACCGCCTGAAACCGGGCTGAGCTGTACGGATTTTCCATGAATTTTCGACAGTACTCCCAGAAAGAGGGCATTATCGAAGATATCTACTCTGGTCTCCCAGTCATTGTCCTCCGGATTCTTCAGCGCTACTCTTGCGTGGATCAGCATTGGAGACATTTCAACCTGATTGAGTACAACCTCATGCCCGTTAAGTGTAAACGGCAAATTCGGCTTCACAATCTGTGTCTTATATTTCTTAAATTTCGAATCAAGCGCAAAGCTTACCTTCAGGATCGGGGAATAGTGCATATCCTCCATGATCGTTCCTGTTTTGGGCTCGGCCATTTTCCCGGGATTCACGGAAGCGATCCTGAATTCGGCTTCCAGCTGCTGCGGAAAAGGTTGTGAACGGTCGAGCAACGTCGTGTTCAGATAACTGTCAGTGGCACGGTTCTTCATCTTCGCACTGTTAATGCTGTATATCTCCTGCTTCTCATCGGTGGTTGCCGTATACAAGTACATAATCTTATTTTCGTCTGCCGTAATGGCATTTAATGTTATCGCATAGCCATCAGCTTCAGCCGTCTGGTTCACCGTCTGGTTCACCATCTGAACGTACCCGCTCCGGATCACAGAATCTAGCGTATACTCATCTATGCTGAATATGGCGTTTTCTTTAAAGACCTCTAGCTCCCCCCAATCGACGGACTGTACTGTGCTTGCAGGCTGCGGGACGGACTGAAGATATGGAAGGACAAACAGTATAGCTGCGGCTATCACGGCTGCGGCGATTCCCAACCCCATGCTTCTGGAGAAAAAACGGTACTTCAGCCTTTGCTGCCCCCGCTCCATCCCTGTACATTTCTTCCTGCATACGGACCGCATCATTGAGCAAGGATTGCTCTTCACTGCTACCATTCATTCCATTCACCCCGATTCTTCAATGGTTCTAAGCTGCTTCAGCCCTTTGTGCTGCCAGGTTTTGATCGTTCCTTCCGGTTTTCTGAGCAATTCTGCGATTTCTGTCAAAGTCATATCGTTGTAGTACTTCAGAGCAGCACATGGCGGTATTTCGGCTTCACCTGCTCCACGGCCCGCAGAATTTCCAGCTTGCTGCTGCTGTCCTGCATGACAGGTTCCTGCATCGCTTCCTCCGGTGTCGGCACAAACTTCTTCCTTCTTCTTTGCTCATCGATGCAAACATAGATCAGAATCCGGATCATCCATGATTTGAATGCCAGCGGCTCTTAGGCAATATGGTATAGCTGGTCACTGTGTTCCATAACGGAATTATAAAAGGCGCTATCCTCCCGCGTCACAGCACCCGTGAGCTTTTTCATTTCCGCCTTGCGACTGATCATTTGTTCCCCTCCTTGCTTATCTGTATATGGTTTAAGACGCAGAGCTCGCCTAAACGGTTTTCGCATAACCTAAATTTAGCGAAACTTAGATTTTCAAATGGGGTACTAGTCAGCTTATATAGATGCTGATTCTAGCATATCCCCCCCAAAAAAAAGGCTGCAAAACCCACCTTCAGGTGAGTTTGCAGCCTCGACTCCGGCAAGTAGAAACGGCTTTGCCGTCCTTTTTTAAAGGACGGTACCGTTTCAGCGAGAAATATAAGGATGATTGATGGCGTGAAACATATAAATCCTTATATTTGCACAATTGAAATGTCCCAATTCCCTTTTATAGTACCCAGTTTCCTTTGCGGAAGACGGGTTCAATGGTTCCATCGGCCAATTCGCCGTCGATATCAAGCTCTGCGGAGCCGACCATGAAGTCAACATGCGTCAAGCTGACATTGGCTCCCCGTTCCAGCAGTTCTTCGCTGCTCAGTGAGGTTCCGCCTTCGATATTTACCGGATACGCGCTGCCGAGTGCAAAGTGGCAGGAAGCATTCTCGTCGATTCCGGTGTTGTAGAATACTCGATCCAGACGTGAAATAGGAGAATCATGCGGCACCAGCGCCACTTCTCCCAGATAAGAAGCTCCTTCATCCGTTTCTAACAAAGAGGTCAGATGCTCCCGCCCGGATTCTGCATCATAAGCCGTTACTTTTCCGTCTGTAAAGGTAATCTTAATCCCATCTACAAGCCGTCCGTTCAAATTCAGCGGGAGTGTGCTGCTTACTGTCCCGTTGACTCCCTTGCGGTGCGGCATGGTATATACTTCTTCAGTCGGCATATTGGCTACAAAATAGACTCCGGCCGCATTTTCACCGCCACCGCCGCGCCAGAGATGTCCCTCAGGAAGCTCTACGTGCAGATCCGTTCCCGGAGCGCGGTAATGCAAGCTTTTGTAGCGTTTGGCATTCATCCGTTCCTGGGATTCCTTGAGATCGGTAATATGCCCGCGCCAGGCAGCTACCGGTTCCTCGCTGCCCACACGGTTCATCTGGAATACAGCCTCCCACATCGCTTCCACTCGCTGTTCTTCCGGCAAATCCGAGAACACCTTGTCCGCCCAAGCCTTCGTTGGCGCTTTGATCAGCGACCAGCTGATTCGGTTATTACGGGTATAGTTCTGATATTTCTTGCGCGCTATGGCTGCGGCTTTCACAGCAGTGGATACTTTGGAGGAATCGATGCCGCGGAACAATTCCGGATCAGGCACCTTAATATGTAAAATAGCTCCGCCCTCTTCCGCAAACCCTTCCAGCATATCAGCATGCCACTGCGGATAATATCCAAAAGAATCCTCTGCGGCCTTCTCGTAGCGAATCCGAGTTACCTTCTCGTCATCCCAATCCACAAGCACATATTTGGCTCCTGCTTCATAGGCCTTGCCTACAATCAGGCGGGTGAGCTCTGCCGTTTCCAGCGGCGAATGAATCATCAGTACTTGTCCAGGCTGAATATTCACTCCGACCTTGACCACCAGGTCCGCATATTTCTCCAGCATCCCATCAAAATCCTTCATCGCTTCATTTCCTCCGTATCTTAAATTACTGTGCCTTGCGAAACATCTCCGCTGCTTGTAGCAGCCGGAGGTTCGTATTCACTGTCAATTTTAACGTAAAATACAAGAGGTTGCGAGTCCAATCCGAATTCCATTTATGCACCCGTTCCGGTTAACCGCCCGATATGTTTAATAAAACTGAACCGCGCACCGCCAAGAGGGGAGGTGGAGTATACTAACTCTCCGTCTAAATTCGTGGCAATCTGTCGGCAAATCGCCAAACCGAGTCCGGTAACCCCGTTAGATCCGGTATAAAACCGCTGGAAAACAGCATCCCGCTCCATTTCACTTAATCCATTGCCGTCATCGTCAATATGTATGGCCCAGACAGCTCCGGGATATTCCGCATCGATTCGCACACAAATTTGGCTCGAAGTATGTCTTACAGCATTTTGCAGCAGATTCACCAGAACCTGGAACAGCTGCTCTCCAGCGACAACAACTTGAAGGCTCGCCCCTTCCACCTGGAGCTTAATTGCCCGTTCATTAGCTGCCGGCATGAGTAAGAGCGCCGCTTCTTCTGCCATTGTACGAAGATCAATTGCTGATGCAGGCCAATATTCATCGACCGCCTCCAACCTTGAAAGCTGAAGCAGCTTGTCCACCATATCCATCAACCGCACAGACTGCGTTAAAATGACTTCAAGTCCCGTCTCTTGTGTAACCACCTGATCTTGGATGGCAAACACAAAACCGTGTATCGACATCAGCGGTGTTCTGAGCTCGTGGGAAACGTTCTGCAGGAACTCAACCTGATTGCGCTGATGCTGTTGTATGCGGTCAGACATCGACTGAAAAGTAGTAATCAATTCGCCGATTTCTGTGGTATCTCCCACCGGAAAGGCTTCATCCTGCGAACGGTAAGGCTCATATCGGCCTACTGCTTCCTTCAGCTGATTCAATGGACGCACTACCCTCGAAACGGTCAATAGGCCTATGACCAGGATCATTAAGAGACTGAATCCAATCGCCAGAAGTGTTGTCCGCATCAAGGAACCGTAGAGCGCTCTAAGTGAGGAGAGTGGAGCATAGATGAAGATAGAATAAGGCCGGCCGGCCAAACGTTCTTTGGTGAAGAGAATCTTTCTGCCGTGCAATACCGCTATACCCTTCCGCCCGGAAAGTGCATAATTCAGGGTGTTTCCTACTTCCCTGTCGTCGTTAGCATCGATGATTTTATTATTTGGATCGAGAATAAGATAGTCCGCATCCAGCATCAGACCCTTTACTACATATTTGAATTCCGTGTTGTTTAGTCCGGAGATATCGCCATTACGCAATATTTTCTCCGCTTTTTCTGCCTGCCCATGCAGCTGAGCCTTGACCTGATTCACCAGAATATCATCAATCAGACTGACGAACAGAGCTACCGTAATTCCAACCGTAACCACAAGCGCCAAAAAAAAGGACAACAGCATCTTGCCTCTAATAGTATGCATCTATATTTTGTTCACGGTCGCTTTGTAGCCGAAGCCCCAGACCGTATTAATCAGTAGTGAAGAACCGTGCTCAGTAAGCTTTTTACGGATTCTTTTGACAAGATCATCCACAACCCGGACATCTCCGAAGAAATCATAATTCCATACATGCTGGATCAGTTGTTCCCGGTCAAACGGACGCTCTAAATGCGATGCCAGAAAAAGAAGCAATTCAAATTCACGCGAGGTCAGGCTTATTTCCGTGTTATTCACAGAGACCCTGCGAAAATCAGCATAGATCTCCAGATTTCCGGCATGGCATATATTCTCCATTTTGGATGCAGCCGCAGGGTCTACAGACGAACCATTCCCTAATTTATACAGACGCAGCATTGCCTTAACCCTGCCTACCAGTTCACGAGGATTGAACGGCTTGCTCAAAAAATCGCTGCAGCCCAGCTCCAGCCCGTATATACGGTCACTTTCTTCCCCCCGTGCAGAAATCATAATAATTGGAATCTCGGTAAACGAACGTATTTCAGTTAGTAGAGAAAGTCCGTCAATTCCCGGCATCATGATATCCAGGATCAGACATTCAGGTTCATCCAAGCGCACATATTCCACCAGATTAGCCCCGCTGGCAAATGAAGTCACCTCATAGGCTTCCTTCCGCAAATACTCAGAGAGCAGTTGTAAGATGAAAAGGTCATCGTCTACCACTACTATTTTGCTCACCGTAAAGTCACTCTGCCTTTCTATATCAGCCTCTTATATATACAGCGTAACACAATAGATAAAAGACGGGAAACCTGTGTATGGCCCCGTCTTGGTTGAAGATAGAATATGAAGCTGACTTACAAGATCAGAAGGATGTATTAGATTCCTTATTTCTTAGTTGTTTTTGCCGGTGCCTTTACCGCGGTTTTTGCCGGTGCTTTTACTGTTGATGTCTTTGCTACTGTAGTTTTGGCTGGTGCTTTTACTGTTGATGTCTTTGCCACTGTAGTTTTGGCTGGTGCTTTTACTGTTGATGCTTTTTTCACTGCAGTTTTAGCTGATACTTTTTTAGTGGATGCTTTTTTCACTGCAGTTTTAGCTGATACTTTTTTAGTTGATGTTTTTTTCACTGCAGTTTTTGCTGATGCTTTTTTAGTTGATGCTTTTTTCACTGTAGTTTTTGCTGGTGCTTTTACTGTTGTTGATTTTGTTGTCGATTTTGTTGCTGCTACTGCCTTTGCTGGTGTTGCAGCGGTTTTAGGCAGTGCAACGTGTTTTACAGCAGGTGTAGCTACTTTTGCGGTTGTAACTGTTTTGACAATCGGTGCTGATGCCTTTGTCGCAACTGCTGCCTTGACAGGTGCTGATGCCGCAAATGCACTTGTCGAGCCTCCTACCACGCTAATCACTGCCAGTAATGCAATTGCTTTTCTTGTCCATTTGTTATTCATCTTGAACCACCTCTTCCTTTGAAGTGACTTTAGAATAACAATCGGATACGGGAATTCTGTGAGATAAATATGAAAAAAGTATATGATTGTCCACTACTCAGCTGTGATCCGCCCTATTTCTTATCCACCTGCAACAGTGTAACTGTCTTAACCGCATAAGTGTGGGTGATCTTGTCTTCTCCGATGATATTCAGCTTGACCAGACTGGCGATTTTTGCCGGATCTGCTTTGGAGAGCAGCCTCCACACCTCAGGATCAGATAACGTCTGATACAGCTTGTCGTCATCGTATTCCTTACGGTTCTGCGTGACCAGCTTCACTCTGTAACCCCCGATTTCACTATCCGCAACCCCCTGTTCTGCACAAAATGCCAAGATGTCCTGTCGAAGCTCACCCAGCTCCTTCTCCAGCTCTTTCTGTTTAGCCTTCAGTTTGTAATATTGCTGCACCTTCTTCTCCATATTGCTTCACGCTCCTCTCCTGACATATCTATGCCGGATGGGCAAAATAAATAAGTGTCACTCCGAATTGCAGTGATACCTGCAGGCAGCAGCGTCTAACGTATAGAGGTGTTCTCTGAATTTTTACTATCCTATTTACGGCAGGTGGCTCATGTTTCAATCCTATCTATCTCCAATCTCTTATGCGTTCATGTCTTTTCCTGTGGCAGCGCTACTGTTCACACTCCCCTTCCTCGTGGTTCAATACAGGCGATACGGCTATATCAACAAGATTAGGGCACTCGTCCTTTATTTGTTGCTGCTCTATTTGCTGAACGCATTCTATCTGATTATGCTCCCGATGCCGTCGTCCAGGCATAATGCTATGCCTACGGGAAATATGATTCAGCATATACCGCTTCAGTTCATCCAGGATATTGTCCGCAATTCCAACGTAAGCGCAGATGAACCTTTATCTTACCTCCGGATCCTCCGGCAACCGGATTTCCTTCAGGCCGTATTCAATGTATTTCTGACGGTACCGTTTGGTATGTTCCTGGGTTATTATTTCCGCACACGCTGGGTCGTCTGCATTCTGCTCTCCTTTACGCTTTCACTGCTTTTTGAGATCACTCAGATCACGGGAATTTACGGTTTTTTTGATCATCCATACCGGATCTTCGATGTCGACGACCTGCTTACCAATACACTGGGTGGAATCACCGGATACCGGATTGCGCTCTGGATATCCGCTCTGCTGCCACGAATCGAACAGCTGGACACCCGGGTAGATTTATCCGCCAAAAGAGTCACTTATACCCGCAGAGGCATCGCTGCGGGGTTAGACGCGCCTATCTGGATCATGCTGTTCCTGCTGCTCCATTCCTTCCAGGCCCCAGGCGCTTACTGGATCACGACAGGGGTTTATTTTGTAGTGCTTCCTTTCTGTACCGGCGGGCGAACCTTTGGCAAATGGGTTGTCCGCATCCGCATAAGCAGCGAAGACGGACACAACCGGTTATGGGGATTGATCCTAAGATATCTGCTCCTATACGGAATTATAATTGGGGTGAATGTCTATCTGCTTACTCCCTCCTGGCTCTCCAGTGTATCCGGTCCATGGATGGGAATCATGTATGGTGGAGTAATGATCATGAATTTCATATTCTTTATTCATCTTGTAATCCGTATATTCAAGCGAAACCCGGTGCTGGTATATGAACAACTGAGCCGGACCTGCAACAGGATCACCTGGCCTGATCAGCAGCACGCCGATACCGGGAAGACTTGTGAGATTCCATAATATGAACAGGTAGGAGTCCCATGCAGGACTCCTTTTTCCTTGTCCAGGATTGGTATAATATAGTAGGTATAGCTCTTATCCACGTCTATCAAGGGAGATATGATTGTTCTCACTCAGTAAAAGCTTCACCTCGACAGCAATTGGCCTGGCGGTGGCAGAGGGGTTATTGTCACTGGAGGATAAGGCGGTGGCTTTCTTCCCTGATGATGCCCCAGCAGACATTAGCCCCAATCTGGCACAAATGAACATCAGCCACCTGCTGATGATGGGCACCGGCCATATAGAGGATACCATGCCACCAATGATGAGCAGCGAAGACGGCAACTGGGTCCGAGCTTTCCTGAAGCTTCCGGTCGATAAGACACCTGGTACCCATTTCCTTTACAACACCGGCGCCTCGTATATGCTGTCTGCCATTTTGCAAAAAGTAAGCGTTCTCACTTTACTGGAATACCTGGAACCCCGGTTGTTTGTACCGCTGGGTATTCAACATCCGACTTGGGGCTCTTGTCCCCGGGGGATCAATCTAGGTGGATTTGGGTTAAGCATCACTACCGAGGATATTGCAGCATTTGGACAACTGTATTTACAACAAGGAGTGTGGAATAACCGTCAACTGCTGACCCCGGAATGGATTTCCGCCGCAACCTCCAAGCAAATCAGCAACGATGATGGTAGTCCGGGAGCAGCCTCCAGCGACTGGTCGCAGGGTTATGGCTATCAGTTCTGGCAATGCCAGCATGGCGGATTTCGTGGAGACGGCGCTTTCGGCCAACTCTGCATTGTGATGCCAGAGCAGGATGCTGTGGTTGCCATAACAAGCGGAAGCAGTGATATGCAGCGTATTATGAACGGGGTATGGGAGCATCTGCTGCCTGCCATGAGTACAGAATCATCCGTTGCCCCAACCAGTTCTGCTGCGAATGCGGAACTTGCTCTGCTTCTTGACCGTTTAAGCTTTCAGCCCGAGCGGCAGAAGGAAGCTTCAGTCCTTGAGTCGTTCTTGAACGGCAAAGTATTCAGAATGGATGATAATCCGCAGCAACTGGAAGCCGTTTCGGTTTCTTTTAACACTACAGAGGCGTTATTAATGTTGCAGGGTATGTACGGTAAACAGATTATCAAGCTTGGGCGAGGCGAATGGATAGAAAGCTCCGCGCAAATCTTGGACTCTACCAAGAACCTGATCTCTTCCAGCTTCACCTGGACTGCGGAGGGCAAGCTTAAGATGACACTGCTGTTTGTAGAAACTCCTTTCTGTCTTACCATGGAAGTGTCGGTTAAGGATACTTCCATGGTACTTCATCAACAATTTAATCTGTCCATGTCCCCTGAGGATCTTGAAGCAGAATTCGTTGGCTATCTGGCATAGGACATCATTAACTACAGAATTGCAAAGGGCCGGGCATCCTGATTGGGGATGTACGGCCCTTATTATTATCCATTTAAAGTTAGGATTCCTGTATACCCTCAAGCTGCAAAAACACTGGACAATGATCGCTACCCATTACACTGCACTCCATCCCCGCCAGCTCCAGCTGCGGTGCAAGACGTGAAGACGCCAAAAAGTAATCAATGCGCCAGCCTACATTCCGTTCTCTGATCTTCGGCATATAAGACCACCAGGTGTAGGCCCCTTCCTGATCGGGATGAAGGTGTCTGAATGTATCAATAAAACCCGAATCCAAGAGTACCGTCATCTTCCCCCGCTCTTCATCGGTAAAGCCTGAATTTCCGCGGTTGGCTTTGGCATTCTTCAAATCGATGTCCTGATGGGCAACATTCAGGTCTCCGCACACCAGCACCGGCTTACGCTTGTCCAGCTCCTGAAGATAACTGCGGAAGCGATCCTCCCATTCCATCCGGTAATCCAGTCTCGTCAAATCCCGTTTTGCATTCGGAGTATAGACATTCACCAGGTAAAAGTCAGCGAATTCCAGTGTAATCAACCGGCCCTCGGGCTCTGAATCTTCTTCCATGCCGTATCTTATAGAGAGCGGCTTGATTTTCGTGAATACCGCCGTTCCCGAATACCCCTTCTTCACTGCGTAATTCCAGTACTGTTCATACTCTTCTCCCAGTTCCAGAAGAATTTGTCCGGCTTGAAGCTTGGTCTCCTGTACACAAAAGATATCTGCAGCCGTTTCTTTGAAGTATTCCATGAAGCCTTTGCTAACGCAGGCTCTTAACCCATTCACATTCCAGGATACCAGCTTGATCATCTTAATTCTCCTTACTATTAACAGAATTACTCCCAGTGTAACATATTACAACCTGCTGAATCTCTAACGTTAGTTAGCCGCAAACTTCAATACCAGTGCAAGGGCAGCCATGTTCCATCCTGGATGGACTATTAATCCAACTATAGGCTTGCTATTAATTTGTGCTAACCTCCCATGTCATTCGTCAAAACAATAATAGAGTAACAGAATAGAATATTCTATCAAATGAAAAGGAGGTCGTTACCATGGCTATCTTGTTACCCATTCAATTCTTCAACCTGGCACCCTCTGTAGGTAAATCCTATTACGAGAATCTGGCAGGTGGCATTGATGCAGCTGTAACGGTAAACAACGGTTCTGCATTCCCTGTGGAACTTGTCATTTACCGGGTCAATGCGCCAGTTGTCACTTATACCATCCCTGCACTGAACAGCCTCACCCTTTCTGTCAAAGCACTTCTGGTTGCCGCACTTCTCAGCACGGCTGCCGGCGCTGTCTTTGGCACCATTGAAATTGCAACATCCGATTTCTAAAGCACCGCCAGAGTATCCCCCTCATACTCTCACTCATGATCATCCCTCTACTCAAAACATCCCCGGCCGCTTATCGGCCGGGGATGTTTTAGCATACTTACTAGCTATGTTCTAAGCGATTAACCTCAGGAATGATTCTGCAGCTTTTTTTAGAATTCGTTCTGGGGCATAGGGCCGGTATAGACGGATTGCGGACGGAAAATCCGGTTGTTGGCAGCCTGCTCCATAATATGCGCGGTCCAGCCGATAATTCTTCCTGCTGTAAAGGTTGGTGTAAAAATGTCCGGTGAAAGCTCCAGCGCCTTAAGAATAGCAGCAGCATAAAACTCCACGTTGGTGAACAGTCTGCGGCCCGGCTTGTATTCTTGAAGTAAATGTATAGCTGTTGCTTCTACATGAAGTGCCAAGTCAAAAGAAGGATCTTTGCCGATCATTTCTTGTGTCGCGATCTGAAGGGCTTCAGCACGCGGATCTTTGGTTTTATAGATCCGGTGTCCGAAACCCATGATCTTGGTTCCGCTCTCCAGAGCCTTCCGCAGCCACGGTTCCGCCCGTTCCTGGGTGCCAATATCCTCGAGCATGGCTATTACTTCATACGGGGCACCGCCATGCAGCGGCCCTTTCATAGCCCCGATTGCACCAGCGACTGCAGCATTCATATCCGACTCGGTAGACAGTACCACGCGGGCAGCGAAGGTTGAAGCGTTCATGCCGTGCTCCATACATAGAATCAGGTAAGCATTGAGCGCCTGCACATGCGCCTCGGTCGGCTTTTCACCAGTCAGCATGTATAAGTAATTGGCCGCATGCCCAAGCTCTGATAACGGTTCCAGTGGTGTTAATCCGTTCAGCGTACGGTATCTATAAGCAATAATGGTCGGGAGGATGGATGCCAGCCTTACCGCCTGCGCTAGTACCGGGGGCCAAGAGGTATTCTCCTGCTCTCCAAGTGCAGCAATGGTACTCTGCAGCACCAGCATCATTGGAACGGAAGCAGGCATCAGTTCAATGATCTGCCGGATATACCCTGGCAACTGACGGGATGCAGCCATTTCGTTCTTAAGCCGTTCCAGCTCTTCCGCAGATGGCAGGTGTCCGTTCCACAGCAAATAGGCTACCTCTTCATAAGTGCGAGTCACTGCAAGTTCTTTCGCCCAATATCCCCGGTATACCAAGTACCCCTTTTCACCGTCCACCAGACCAATGTCAGTTTCCCCTGCCACTACGCCTTCCAATCCGGTCACTTTTGCCATTATACTTTGCTCCTTTTCCGATTCCATAAGTTAAACATCATATTAGGAGTATAAACGTCAAACCTTACATTGCATATTTATAGTTTTTTATGAATCCATAAAGATTTTTTATCATCATTCCTGGGCATGCTGTTCCATCAGCTGCTTGAGCTTTGCTTCTGTATTGGAGTCCCCTGCCGGTGTATAGATACTGCACCGCAAATCGGTGCTGCCGTGTACTTGGAGCGAGGTCAGGTGAAACAGCATTTTGCCAGCTTTCGCATGACGGAATTCAAGCACAACATCGGGAGCTGAGCTGACACGGCTCTCTTCCCACAGCGTGTTGAACTCCGGATGCTGCTGCTTCATCTCCGCAATGAAATCATCATACCAGCGGTCCTCCACATATTGGCCGTAATAGGCCCGGAATATGGATAAATACCCGCTGACGAACTGCTGCCAGTTCACGGCGAGGCGCTTGAATTCCTTGCGGACAAATAGCAGGGAGATCATATTCCGCTCCTCCGGCGGGAGCTTGGCAAAGTCGAGAAACACATGCGCTGCCGCTTCATTCCAACCCACAATCCCGCAGCGCCGGTCGGAAATAATAGTCGGACAGGTGGTCAGCTCCTGTAGAATTTTCTGCAATGAAGGACTGATCTCGGAGATGTTCTCCTGCGGATAAAGGGCAGCTCCAGGCCCGTTCTCCAGTGCCAGGGCAAATAAATAGCTGCGCTCATCTTTGGTCAGTTGCAAAGCGGCCGCAATACAGTCCAATACAGAAGGCGATACTTTGATATCCCGGCCTTGCTCCAGCCAGGTATACCAGGTGTTACTGACTCCGGCTAACTGCGCAACCTCTTCCCTCCGCAGGCCCGGGGTCCTTCTACGCGTGCCTTGAGGCAGCCCTGCGGAGGCGGGTGATATCGCCGCCCGCCTTGCTTTTAAGAAGTCCGATAAAGCCTGTAGCCTGGTCTGAGTAGACATTATCTATGCGCCTCTTCCTGAACGATGTTTAGAATAGTATTAATTATACTATGATAAACGACAACTTGTAATAGGATAAATAAAGTGAAAAAATAAACGTATAACAAAAAAGTTACATGCTTCGGCTGCGAGTATAACACAGTGTCTTTATGGAAGCTTATGCTGGCAAAACATTGTGGATGCTTCCGATGTGAGTTTTGCGGAGTAGATTCATGGGAGCTTATGCTATCAAAACATTGTGGATGCTTCCGTTGTGAGTTTTGCGGAGTAGATTCATGGGAGCTTATGCTATCAAAACTTTTAGGGGGATAATTATGGAGCGCGTAGTGATTACCGGCATGGGATTGGTCTCGCCGCTAGGAAATACAGTAGAGAAGTTCTGGAGACGCTTGTCGGCAGGTGAGTCGGGGATCTCTCCGATCACCACATTTGATACTTCACATTTCAAAACAAAGATTGCCGGTGCTGTGCACGATTTCGATCCTGAGGGCCGGTTTGGGCGTAAGGAGGCGCGGAGGATGGACCGGTTCAGCCAGTTCGCTCTGGCTGCTGCCGAAGATGCCTGGGCTGATTCCGGGCTTCAGCTGGACAAGATAGACCGCGAACGATTTGGGGTTTATGTAGGCTCAGGTGTCGGGGGTATTCAGACCTTAATGGAGCAAGCCGATGTGCTGCGTTCTCGCGGACCGGAAAGAGTCAGTCCGACACTGATCCCGATGCTGATCTCGAATATGGCTGCAGCCTTGATCAGTATTAAGCTGGGGGCACTTGGACCTGCTCTGTCGCCTGTAACGGCCTGTTCCATCGGGAATACAGCCATAGGTGAAGCCTTCCGGCTGATCCGGTACGGCGGTGCCGATGTTGTCATTGCAGGAGGTGCCGAAGCCGCCATTAACGAAATATCACTAGCCAGTTTCGGAAATGCGACTGCGTTGTCCACACATAATGTTGAACCGCTCAAAGCGAGCCGTCCATTTGACGCGAACCGTGATGGGTTTGTCATCGGGGAGGGGAGCGGGATTGTCATCCTGGAGTCCTTATCTCATGCTCTGCAGAGAAATGCCGTCATTTACGGCGAAGTGACCGGCTATGGTGCCAGTTCGGATGCCTATCACATGGTGGCCACCCATCCGGAAGGCATAGGCGCCTATCAGGCCATGAAACTGGCGCTCCAAGAGGCGGGTATAGAGGCAGGTGAGGTGGATGTCATCAGCGCCCATGCCACCAGCACTCTGGTGGGAGACCGTTCAGAAACGATGGCGATCAAAAAGCTGTTCGGCGATCAGGCCTACCGCATTCCGGTGACGGCAAATAAATCAATGACAGGACATGCCCTGGGCGGCGCCGGAGGCCTTGAGGCCATTGCATTGGTTAAGAGTATACAGGAAGACCTTATTCCACCCACCATCAATCTGGAGGAGCCCGATGAAGTCTGTGACTTGGATTATGTGCCGAACACCGCCCGCCAAGCGGACCTGCACATCGGAATCTCCAATTCCTTTGGCTTCGGAGGTCATAATGCTGTGATTGTACTGCGGAAATATACGGAGTGATCCGATAGCCGGACACTAAAATTCATAAAAACCTTCAGCTCCCCTGCACGCAGGAGGGGCTGAAGGTTTACCGCTGGTGCCTTTTTGTCGTGCTGCACCAGGCACTTCTAGCTATATCGATCGCAACGGGCTAAATTGCCGGTTAGTTCTCCTCTGTTTCCTGTAAATCGTGGCTTCCCCAGAGCGAGATGCCTGCAGACGATACCACAGAAAACGTCATTACACTTTTACCGGCCGCTTCATCCCACTCCTTGAGGAAAACTCCGCTGTAGGCCACACCGTCAATAATCAGCTCAGCATTATGTTCTCCCGTCAGCTTCCAGGTCCCTTCAACCGCCCCGGTAATTTTTCCGTCAGCGGTTAATTCAATCGGTTTCGAGCCGGCAACTTTCGCCGAGATTTCTTTGCCGTGGTTAATATATCCATAACCGCCGCTGATCTCCACGGCAGTGTACTTACCAATCTTCTCTCCGCTATATCGGTGCGGCGCTACCACCGGCCATCCGTCGGTATTCATAAACATCTGGTGTACACGAACCTCATGCTCCTCCCCCCTGCCAGGAAAGCGGGTATGAAAAATAAGAAAATATTGTCCACTCTTGGCATCATAATATGCCGAATTGTGGCCAGGAGAAATATAACCCTCCCGGTTTGCCTCCGGATCCAGCCCTGCATTCGTGAATTCGAAATTCCCCATCAGCTTCACTCCATATGGAGAGTAAGCCGGATCATCGAACAATACACCTGCTGTACCTTTCGCATCCAGCATAGCCTTGCCTTCCGAGTCTTCAAATGGACCATCCGGGTTCTTGGAGCGGGCAACACGGATATTATATCCGCCCTTAGCATCCAGTCCGCCATAAGATAGGAATAGATAATAATAATCGGTTTCAGGACTGTACAGCATGTAAGGTCCTTCAATCCGGGCGTGGTTGCCTCCGAGCAGTTTTTTGCCATAACCCTGATCAGGCAGCGGCATACCTGTCTTGGCATCCAGCTCCATGATAAAGATCCCGCCGGAATAGGAACCATATACCATCCAAAGCTTACCGTTCTTGTCAAAAAACACATCAGGGTCAACCACGTTAGGCTTCTTCGTTGCATCATAAATTTCACCGTCATCGCCTGTGCCAGCCATACCGGATTTGAGAATGATCCCCTTATTTTTATAGGGTCCTTCAATCTTGCGGGATACAGCTATTCCCATTGCCGACAGCGGAGAATCCCCTTTGCAAGCGTTATAGTACATATAGAATTTCCCGTCAGACAGCTGAATGACATCAGGTGCCCATAGCGTATCCGTCTGTGCCCAGCTGAGCGTTTCACTTAATTCTTCCGTAACATTGGGAATAAGCACATTGCCGTCGGCAACGCCAGAAGACACCTGCGTCCAGTCCATCAAATCTTTGGATTTGGCCGAAGCCAGATGGGAGCCAAAGACATAATACATATCATTTACTTTGATTACAGAGGGATCATGTACAGAAACATTATTAAATTCAGGGTTGCTGTTGCTGCATGCCGTCAAAATAGACAATGATAATAAAGTGGTAAACGTTCTTTTTTTCATCCTTCAACCTCCTATGTATACCCTTACATTTTGCTGTCCGGAGATGAAATAGTCAATACTTTTATTTAAATATATTAGTTTTGTTTCACACTTATATAAACATTAATCCGTTATTTCACGCAAAAAAGCGCCAAGTCCATAAAGGAGCTTGACGCTTACAACTAATATATTAATAATCTCCGGCGTTCTCTACCAGGATCGGCTGCGGATATGCGTTGCTAAGAACACGCCGTCTTTTCTTCACCACTTCAGGTGGCTCTACCGCTGGCGCCATCGGATGCATCAGCCAGGATTTCACCAGATGGGAATCGGACACCTTGTACATTGGAGGTTCTTTCTCCATATCGATCTGCATCGCATAAGTGCTGCGGAGTGCAAAAGCATCGCCCTTCGGCGGCTTGATCAGATCCGGAGGCGTTCCGGGAATCGCAGTAAGCAAAGAACCCTTACTTTCCAGACTTGGCATGGAAGCCAGCAGACCCCAGGTATACGGATGTCTTGGGTCATAGAAGATTTCTTCCGCTGTGCCCATTTCAACAATCTGACCGGCATACATTACCGCAACGCGGTCAGCCATTCTGGCTACAACCCCGAGATCATGGGTAATGAAGATAATTGCGGTATCAATTTTCTTCTGGAGATCCTTCATCAAATCCAGGATTTGTGCCTGAATCGTTACATCGAGCGCGGTGGTCGGCTCATCGGCAATCAGAAGCTTAGGGTTGGCTGCAAGTGCCATGGCAATCACCACACGCTGGCGCATCCCGCCGCTGAACTCATGCGGATACTGCTGAAAACGGCGTTCCGGTGAAGGTATCCCTACCAGGTTCAGCAGTTCGATCCCGCGTTTGTACGCAGCATCCTTGGAGATTTTCTCATGCTTGAACAGCACTTCGGTAATTTGCTTGCCGACCTTCATCATCGGATTCAACGAGGTCATCGGGTCCTGAAAAATCATTCCGATTTCTTTCCCGCGGATCTTCTGCATTTGCTTTTCATTTTTACCAATCAGGTCCTGCCCGTCGAACAAAATCTGTCCGCGCTTGTATTCACCCATCGGCTGGGGAACCAGCTTCATGACAGCCTGCGAAGTTACGCTCTTACCGGAACCGGATTCGCCCACGATCGCCAGTGTTTCCCCTTTATTCACATGAAAGCTTACACCACGGATCGCTTGTACTTCGCCTCCGCGTGTTCTGAATGATATAGCCAGGTCTTTTACCTCTAAAAGGCGCTCCATCCTGTCACCCTCTCGTTTCTTTTCAAATTACGATAATGATTCTCAATACGTAAAAAACACACAATAAGTATTATTTTATCTATTTACATGTGCTTACGTCAAGAATTTTCTGAAAACCGGCGATGCCGAAGCAAACGCGTTCATCCCTAACAAAATATACACGAACCGCAATAGCTTAGCAAAATCACACGCGGCCCCATTCAAGTCCGCTGTGCCGTTCACAGGCAAGAAGACCGGTGTCTCCTGTGAGAACCGGCCTTCCGCTTTTTCACATTTATACTTCCACTGTGTTCACAAAGTCTTTCAAGGTTTCACGCAAATTATCAAACGCCCAGCCAATATGATTCTCATCCTTATATTGCCTGGAGTAATACTCGATGACCAGAATCAGATCAAGATACAGGTCGTACAGCCTGATGCGGAGCTGCTCGCCCGGACTGTTAAACACTGCACCATAACCCTCCAAGAATGCCGGAGAATTCTCAAAGTGCCGGAAGTAATATTCGAGCAGGACATCCCCCCACAGCGCGCGTTCCCAGTCAATAATCGAGACGATCGCACCGTCTTGGACAAAGATATTGCCATTCCACAGATCCCAGTGAATCAGGCGCGGTTCGGTTACCTCATCAAGTGCAGGCAGATACTTCTCCAGCCCTTGCCTGATTTCGTCATACGAAGACGGGAGCTCAGCCCCCAGTCTTTGACCATCGTCCAGCACATTATGAATCATCTTTGTGAAGGTCTCACGCCATGTTCTTCCTGTTCCATCAGGAGGCTCTCCAAAAAGCCCAAAGTGCCCGCCCTTTATCTCATTAATTAGCCTTTGATAGCGGCCCAGCTCCAGTTCAATGGAGGCTTTCACTTCATCCGTGAGGCTCTCTTTGACTTCGTTGTAGGGCATCCCTTCAACCTTTTCCATGAAAAAATAAGGACTTCTAATCCGTTCGCGGCTCTCATCGAATCCATAGACGGCTGGAACCGGAACGCTGCCTGCTGCCAGAACCAGACGAAGTGCCTCCACTTCTGCGCGCATGATGTCTTTTTCGTAGCTCAGCGTTGCTGTCTCATCAGAGGGTGCGACCTTCAGAATCACGGATCGTCCGTCCGATAATTCCAGATCGTAGGCAGTATTAAAAAAACCTCCGGTCAACTCCTTGCTGCTGATGATCGATGTATCCTTTCCAAACGTACCCGTTACTAAAGTTCTCAGCTGCTGATCATCCAATTTGACTTTAGTAAAACTCTCCATTTGTTTAGACCCACCACATATCGGCAAGAGGTTCCTCAATTAGTACCTGGCGGAGATTGTCTACCGCTTTGGAGAATCCTTCTTCAATAGACATCAGTCCATCCTCGTGCTCAATACTGACCACATAATCATAACCAACCAAGCGGAGTGCGCTGATGATATCCGCCCAGACCTTCACATCATGGCCATAGCCCACCGAACGGAACTGCCACGCCCGGTCCAGCATATTCGTGTAGGATTGCATATCAGTCAAACCGTACATATTCACATTTACTGGATCAATCACGGTATCTTTGGCATGGAAATGATGGATTGCACCTTGACGTCCCAGGATATGAATGGCCTGCACCGGATCAATGCCCTGCCACCACATATGGCTCGGATCAAGGTTCGCGCCGATCACTTCACCTGCTGCCTCTCTGAGACGCAGAAGAGTAGCGGGCGTATGCACAGAGAAGCCCCCATGCAGCTCAAGACCAATCTTCACATCGTGCTGCGAGGCAAATGCACCCCATTCTGTCCAATAAGGGATCACTTTGTTCTCCCACTGCCAGGTCAGAATCTCCTGGTAGTCATTCGGCCATGGAGCTACCGGCCAGTTCGGGTATTTCGCATCTTCATGATCGCCTGGGCAACCTGAAAAGGTGTTCACAACAGAAACACCAAGCTTCTGCGCCAGTTTGACCGAATTGACGAAATCCTCGTGATCCTTACGGGCCAGTTCTTTCTGCGGATGCAGCGGATTACCGTGGCAGCTCAGTGCACTAATCATCAGACCGCGTGACTCTACCGCATGCTTGAATTCTTTGAGTGCAGTCTCATTCTCCAGCAGAAGCTTAGGATCACAGTGGCTGTTGCCCGGATTGCCTCCGGTGCCGATCTCCACTGCCTTAAGTCCTTTGGAAGCTACATAATCCAGCGCGTCCTCCAGCTTGCGACCGCCGAAAAGCACCATAAATACTCCAAGTTTCATTGTTCTGCCGCCTCTCGTTCAGGATAAACATTCATTTCAATACTCGTCAAAATCCTTAATGGTCTGATTGGTTTCAGCCGCCGCAAATATCGCCTCGATCAGCTTCAGCACACGCATGACCTCGGCATTTTTGACAATCGGCTCTGCCGTTCCCTCAATGACATCGGCAAAATTGGTATAGAAGCTGGAGGACAGCTTCACTGCTGTCGGCAGCACATCTGTAATCGTCGCCCCTTCTGATGGAGGAGCCATGGTCTTCGTAAGGCCTACACCGGCGCGGATTGGGGTAGGCTCCCGTCTTTCGCTCTCCTGATTGCGGGTAACGATCCGTCCCGTCAATGACCAATCTTCAATAATTCCGGTGCCTTCAGTACCTTTTACATACCATCTTGGCAGTGTAATAAAGTTAGTAGTTCCAACTTCCACGACGGCTTTGACGCCATTCTCGAATTGCAGCAGCGCCTCGAAGCCGTCATCCACTTCATTGCCCAGAATGAAGCTTAAGCTGCTGCTCACGCTGGTCACTTTACTGTCAATCATGAACAACAACTGATCCAGCAGATGAACACCCCAATCCAGCAGCATGCCGCCGCCCTGTGCCTTCACATGCCGCCAGTCACCGGGGATGCCATTGGCTCCGTGCACACGCGATTCAAGCTGGAACAGAGGGCCGATTGTGTTATGCTCATACATTTCCTTGATGATCCTGAAGTCTTCGTCCCACCGGCGGTTCTGATGCACCATCATGATACGTCCGGCGGCTTCAGCCGCCTCAAGCATTTCATTGAATTCATCCGAGGATAATGCCACGGGCTTCTCGCAGATTACATGTTTACCGGCTCTAAAAGCTGCGATGGCGATTTCTTTGTGCACATCATTAGGTGTGGCAATCAGTATGGTTCCAACCTTCGGATCAGCCAGAACCTCCTCATAGCTGGCATAAGCCGTATATCCCGCTTTTACCGAAGCACTGCGGCGTTCCTCTAGCAGATCGAACGTTCCGGCCACCTCCAGGCGGCCGTTCTCCTCAATCAATTGTGTGTGATAGCTTCCCATTCCGCCATAGCCAACGATGACGATTGTATGCTTCTGTGAACTCATGGTCTCCACTCCTGTTTCGATAGACGTTAACTTTGCCAGTTATTTGTCTGAACTTCCGTCAAAATACACCGCACGGCCAGTCCGTGCCGATTCATAGATTGCTTCAAGAATTTGTGTAACTACAAAAGCTTGCTCCGGTTTTACAACGGGTTCTTTGTCTTCAGTTACTGCTTCCAGCCACAAGCGGGCTTCACGGTCTGCTTCACTCTCCGCTTCTCCGCTGTAGAAGGCCACACCGCCGGAAGAGAGATCCACTTTGGTCTCGTACAGACGTCCCGCACGCTCTCCATTCAAACGGAGACCATCCTTCATATCTGCCCCGCCTTCTGTGCCTGCAAGTAAAGTTTGGGCTTCACGGAACTCGGACACATTCAGTGCCCAGCTGGATTCCAGAGAGATCGTCGCTCCATTTTCCATAGTAATAAATCCAAAGGCAGAATCTTCTACCTTGAATTGTTCAGGATCCCAAGGACCGAAGGCATTTGCCGCGTTTTTCTTCTGTCCCAGCTTGTGGAATGTCGAACCGACTACCATCCGAGGTTTATAATTATCCATCAGCCACAGGGTCAAATCAAGCGCATGCGTCCCGATATCGATCAGCGGGCCTCCTCCCTGCTTCTCTTCATCCAGAAATACTCCCCACGTAGGAACCGCACGGCGGCGCAGCGCAATAGCCTTGCCGTAATAAATCTCACCGAGTTCTCCACTCTCACAGAGGCCCTTCAGATATTCACTGTCCGAACGGAAGCGGTTCTGGTATGCGATGGAGAGCTTTTTGCCGGTACGGCGTGCTGCGTCCAGCATTTCCTGAGCCTGGGCTGTTGTCTTGGCCATCGGCTTTTCACACATCACGTGTTTGCCGGCTTCAAGCGCTGCTACGGAGATCACGGAATGACTGTCATTAGGTGTACATACATGAACGATATCAAATCCGCCTTTTGCCAAAAGCTCCCGGAAATCAGTGTAGACAGCTGCATCCTCAGTCCCATAAGTTTTCGCCGCTTCCTGTGCACGTTCCTCTACGATGTCACAAAAAGCCACCATTTCGGCATTTTTTTGACGGGACAGACTTGGCATATGTTTGCCGTTTGCGATACCACCGCAACCGATAATAGCAATTTTGAGTTTGTTAGACATGAACTTTTCCTCCTTGATTGGCATATGTTCTAACCCATTTCAGGCTGTCCGCTACACTTTCAAGCGGTGATCTGCTGCAATAATCCTGCTCTACTACGGCCCATTCCGCACCCGCTGCATCAGCAGCCTCCAGAATCGCAGCCAGATTTACTTCCCCTTCGCCCAATACAACCGTCTCCGCCGATCCGTCTTCACGCTTTTTCATATCCTTCAGATGGATAATCGGCAGGCGTCCGGTGTATTTGTTGATATATTCTACCGGATCATAGCCGCCATAATATACCCAGCAAGTATCCATCTCCACTTTCAGCACTTCGGCAGGCACTTCCTCGAAGATACCGTCAAAAGCGGTCCGTCCGCCGAATTGCTCCGTGAATTCGAAATCATGATTATGATAAGAAAGAACGGTGCCGCGAGCGCTGCACTTCTCTCCGATAGTCCGCAAATTCGCTGCAACCTCTTCCCAATTGCGCTGCTCTTCAGTCAGATAAGGCACAATCAGATTGCGGTTGCCGATAGCCAGATTGAAGCTGATTTCCTGCTCCGTGTCATTCAGCATAGCATCATATGGACGATGTGCGCCGAGCGCGGTAAGACCCGTTTCCTGAAGCAGTGCAACTACTTCTTCTGCCGTCCGTCCAAAGAAATGATAAAATTCTACCCCGGCATATCCAAGCTCCGCTACCTTGCGGAGGGTTCCTTCAAAATCCTGTTCCAGTTCTTCTCTCAGCGTATACAGCTGCAAGCCGATTTTCAGCATGTTTGCCTCACTCCTAATGGTTTGGATTGTACTTCCATATCTATCCTGCTTCTTATCGTCCCTGTGGTGCCACATCATATGACTCACCTGAACAAAAGGGCTGCAAGCAACTGAATGCCCAATATCTGTCTCCCTTATCCTTCATGTTCCATATGCGTACCTATGTAGCTTTCAGAGCCGCTATAAAGCCCCCTCCACATCATTTATATGTTTTTTGCTCAGGTCCATAGTAATATGAAAGCGTATATAATAAAATGAAGAATATGATTAAAACATGAACAATCTGCTTATCATTTCAATATCCTATTCCATCACCAGGAGGACCTATGACACAAACAGCACCATGCCACATCCTGTCAGCCGGATTCTCAGTTCACCGCAAGCCCTTCCATATGTCGGGTGGCGACAGCGTTCAGTATTATCTCCTGCGTCTGCAGACTGAAGGACGCAGCCGGACCATGGTTGATGGTGTTCTCACCACCGTAGAGAGCGGCGATCTAATGTTGTTCGCTCCAAGCGATCCCTATTATCTGAGTATCGACAAAGAGAGCTATCCCGTGGGGAAGCCCCGTATTGAAAGTGGTGACTATCATATTTTCTGCGGAGGGCCCTGGATTGAAGAATGGTGGACCCGCAAGCAGCGCCCGCTGGTTCTCCACATGCCGCTCAGCGACTATTTCCTGGGCCTATTCCGCCAAATCGTGCTGGAGCAGCGCCGTTTGTCCAATCCTTCACCAGAGATCTCTGCTTGTTATCTGCAGATTTTGTGCCTGGAAATCGACCGCCTAATGTCTGAACAGCCAGCGGTTTCACCCAAGGGCTATCTGGCGTACCGCATGAAGCAATATGTCGAGGAACATGCGGCTTATCCGTTCCGTCTTGAGGATGTGGCCGGACATGTGGATATATCGGTCTCCCGCGCGGTTCATCTGTTCAAGGAGGCTTTTGGCACCACCATTGTCAAGTATGTAAACGACGTCAGACTGGATATGGCACGGGAGCGGATCACCTTCAGCCCTATGCCGCTGGAGCATGTCTCTGAGACATGCGGCTTTGCCAATTATACCTATTTCCACCGTTTGTTCCGGGGACGTTTCGGGATGTCACCCAAGCAATACCGTGCGTATAGCCGGCAGACCGAAATGACCTCACTGCCGTAATCCAATCCCGCTGAGCCTGGACTGGCGAATCAAGGTTTACACCCCAATGATGGTGAATTTAGCTTTATTCTCCAGACATGAAAAGGAGCGCCATCCTGAAAGATCCGCTCCTTGTGTTTGACCTTATTCAGTTTCTGCTGCTTGCTTGGGGTGACCCGGACATGCTGGGATATCACGCCGTACTGATCATTTTGCCTGCGGTTTCGTTCCGCGCACCAGGTGCCGGAGCGTTCTGCCCTCAGCAGAGCTTTTTGTGTTTTTGTGCGTGCCATATGCGCTTGCACTCCTTTTTTAGTCTGAATGTTCAGTAGATTGGTGTCTAGACCTGCTGATATTTTAATTTTAACATATTCGTTTGTAGATTTCCCGGTAAAGTTGATTATAATCATTACGCCTGCAGCGTCCGCTTGCACAAGCAGCTTCGGGTACAGTATTCTTGAAGGTACAAGCCTATCCCTAAAAAGGAAGATTCCATGAAGAATTGCGACCGTCCGAGGATCATTACCCTATGCGGATCGACCAAGTTCAAACCACAGTTCGAGGCCGCAAATGCCGCTTTAACCCGCCAAGGCGTAATCGTGCTGAGTCTGGGATTCTTTGAACAGAGCGAAGGCATTCATATTTCAGCGGATCAAGCGCATCTGTTCGAACAGCTACATTACAGCAAAATCAAAATGTCAGACGGAATTATGGTCATTCATGTGAATGGGTATATCGGTGAAAGTACACGCAAAGAGATTGAGTACGCCCGGAGAATGGGCAAAACCGTGGAGTACTGGGAAAGCCAGTAACCACAGATGCGGAGGGAATTCATGAAATACGATGTATTGTACGAAGGTGCTTTTGCTATGCTTAAGGTATATTTGAATCCTGGTGAAAGTGTCAAAGCAGAGATGGGTGCGATGGTCGCCATGTCCCCCAATGTGGAAATTAGAGGTACTGTGGACGGCGGCATAATGAGGGGACTCGGAAGAATGCTGAGCGGGGAGAAATTTTTCTTCCAGGAACTGACGGCGACAAGAGGGCAAAGTGAAGTCCTGCTCTCTCCGGGATCCATTGGTGACATTCAGGCCATAGAGCTGGACGGATCGTACAAGCTATATGTGCAAAAGGACGGATTTCTCGCCGGGACCCATGGCATTCAGGTCAATACAAAAATGCAGAATCTGACGCGCGGGCTGTTTTCCGGGGAAGGATTCTTCATCATTGAGATCAGCGGCAGCGGTACGGTGTTCCTCTCATCGTTCGGAGCGATACATGCCATCAACCTGGAACCGGGCGAGGAAATGATCATTGATAACGGACATCTGGTGGCCTGGCCGGATTATATGGATTACAAGGTGGAAAAAGCAGCCTCCGGCTGGTTGAACAGCTTAACGAGCGGGGAAGCCCTGGTCTGCCGGTTCCGCGGCGAAGGTGTTGTGCTGGTGCAGTCCCGCAATCCGGGAAGCTTCGGAACATGGATCAAATCTTTTGTACCCTCCAGGCCCTGAATAAAATCAAAACGGCATTTCAGAGCGCAATGTGCAGGCTCTTGAAATGCCGTTTCTACTTGTGGGCAGAAATTCCACCCAGGCTAAATCATTCATCTGCCGGATGACTCATACCAGCACCAACCTCATGAGACCGCCTGGCAATCCTTTTCTCCTTTGCAGCCGTTCCGTTTGCATGTATTGTAGGTGCCTTTGAAATCGAGCCGGTGATCCGTAACATTGAATCCATATTCCTGTTCCAGCCGGAGCTCCAGGTCATGAAGCCAATCTTCCTTGATTTCCTCCAGCCTGCCGCATACATTGCAAATCAGATGATGGTGCATATGGGCATGATCGTCACCGCGCAAATCATATCGTGCTACCCCATCGCCAAAATTCATCTTTTCCACAATATGAAGTTCACATAGCAGTTCCAGAGTCCGGTACACCGTCGCAAGACCAAGATGCGGATAGCTGGTCTTAACCAGCATATATACTTCTTCCACACTTAAATGGTCCTTCTCATTATCCAGCAGGACTTTGACAATGGCTTCTCGCTGAGGAGTCAATTTATAGTTTTGTGCAGCAAATTGCTGACTGATATTAACAATCGGGTTCACCTTAGGTCTCCCACCTTTCCGGAAGCGAGGATTGCGATTATAATTAGTAATCGTTACGAATTAAGCATAACAAAAATACCCACCAAAGAAAAGGGCCTGACATGATTATACCATTACGTTTAGAAATTTCGCACAAACCATCAAAAAAAAATATTAAGAATATTCCATAATAGACTTTGTACTCCACTTGTAAAGGGATGAAACAGATGAGTTATTATCACAGAATTCAGCTGTCGCTGGACTACATTGAAGATCATTTGCAGGACGAACTGCGGATTGCTGAGATTGCCGGCAAAGCCTGCTTTTCCCCCTTCCATTTCCAGCGTATGTTCCTGGCGGTTTCCGGCTTTACCGTACACGAATACATTCGCAAGCGGCGACTCACCGAAGCGGCAAACCTGCTGCGTCACACCAGCGAAAGTGTGCTGCAAATTTCCCTGGCCTGCCAATATCAGTCCCAGGAAGCCTTCACTAGAGCTTTTCAAAGCTACGCAGGTGTGACTCCTGGCAAGTACCGGAAATCTCTGGATCTGACCACCGAATCCCAGCACAAGATCAACTTTCTGGAGCTGCAAAAAAATACCGAAGGAGATGTAGAGCGAATGGACAAACCAACCACGATTCAGCTAGATGACACCCCTATTATCGGCTATAGATACAAAACCAGCCTGAACGGAGACGGCCACTATGAAGATATTCCCGGATTCTACGATGATTTTGGACGAAACGGACGGTTTATGCCTATACGAGATAAGGTTTCTCCGGGAATGTCCTACGGCATTTCTTGTGATTATCAGGACAACGGGGACTTCTCCTTCATCGTAGGTGAGGCAGTAACGGAAAGTGCAGAATTGCCGGACGGGAATTACACCCATTTGGTTCTCCCCGCAGGAAAGTATGCGATGTTCAAAGCTTATGGACCCGCTTCACTCACTGCAACGACCCGCAACTATATTTATGGAACCTGGCTGCCGAATTCCGGCTATGAACGTCGGGAAGGCCCCGACTTTGAAATCACGGATGTGGTGAACTCAACTTTTCCAGATCACATGCGCATCACTATTTATATCCCCGTTGACTAAATTTAGGGGTCTGCAACCTTTCCATATTCTGTCGCGTCTAAGGAGTTGTATAAGGCCAAGCGGCCTGAATCCTATAGACAAAGGTGGACAACAATATGAACTTCAAAAAGAGCGCTTTTGCAGCGATCACCAGTGTATCGCTTCTTACTTTCTCACTCGCCGGTCCCATCTTTGCCGCTGACAGCAGCTTCAAGGATATTGACAGCGTTACCGGCAAAGACAAAATCATTTCCCTTAAGGATCAAGGCCTGATCAAGGGCATCTCTGACACCCAGTTCCTTCCAGGCGCCAAGGTAACCACCGCTCAGGGCATACAGTTCATCTCAGGCGGCCTTCAGCTAAGCCTTGCAGCTATCGACTTCAACAAGGCGCCGCTCGCCAGCAGCACGTTCACCAAGGTTAAAGACAACGCCTGGTACGCGGAAGCTTTTATCAACGCCCACTACAACGGGATTGAAATTCCTGCAGATATCGACCCTGCAAAGCCAATGACCAAAGAATTATTCACAAATCTGCTGATTCAGGGTATAGAAAAAGTGGGCAATCTGCCTATGATCAACATTGTCCCTGCCGACATTTCAGATGCGGATGCCTTGAACCCGTCTTTCCAGGGCAGCATTCAGCGCTCGCTGAAATACAAGATCAACACTCTGGATGAAGGCGGCAAGTTCCATCCGAAAAGTGAAATTACACGTGCTGAAGCAGCTGTTATGCTCTATAATGCTCTGGACTACCTGAAATCCAAAACGGATATTGTTCCACAAAGCTAAATACAAAGTAGACCCTTTTGCTCGTTCTGTCCTGCTAATGGCATCCCCATTGGCGCACCAAGTGGAAACGGCTTCGCTGTCCTTTTAAAAACATATGCTTCCGAAGCGGGGGGGTCCCATAAGTAGAATTTTCTACGAATGGGACCGTTCTTTTGTTTTAAAAACCGTAAAACGATAGCAAGGCAGCGATTCTCCCGTTATTGGAGGATCGCTGCTTTGCGTTTTTGGTCATTGGCTGCTTGCTTTAGCAGATTATGGGCAAGGGAAAGCCAACCGACTTCGAGGGTCACTTTCTCCATCCCTCGAAGCAGGAAGCGCCGGAATCCCCGGTTATTCTTCAGTTGTTCAAACACACTTTCCGGTTCCGTCATCCTCCGCACAGCCAAGGCGTAACCGTCTTCACTCCGTAAAATTTCCCGAGCCTGTTTCTGGTATCGCAGTCGTTCCAAACTGACGACGACTTCCCGATTTCCTGTCGACCTTGTACAACGTTCCTTCAGTAGGCAACCGTCACAACTTTCGCTACGATAATGACGTTTTCGAATTTCATATCCACTCTCTAACGTTTCCTTGCTTTCTTTGCGGAAATGCAGCATTTGTCCGGCTGGGCACTTCCATGTATCCTCGGCTTCATCGTACGTCCAGTTCTCAATCTTTCCAATATTCTCTTTCCACGCTTTGCTCTTTTCTTTGTGGTAGCTACCGTATTTGACCACGGCCTTCACGTGTTCGTTTTCCAAATACGCATAGTTCTCTTCACTACCGTAGCCTGCATCCGCAATCACCGTCTGCGGAAGTTTCCCCAAGATCCGCCTTGCTTTTTCCATATGCGGCCATAAACAACGGGTATCGGTAAGTCTTGGATGTAGACTGTATGTTAATATAAACTGGTATTCGGTTCCGATCTGTACATTGTAACCCGGTTTGAGCTGACCGTTTCGTATGTGATCTTCCTTCATCCGCATAAAGGTTGCATCCGGGTCTGTCTTGCTGAAGCTGTTCCGGTCACCGAGCAGTACTTGATACTGTTCGTACTTTAACAGCCTGGGCATCAAATCCTTGCGAAGCTTCTGAACGGCTTTTTTCAGTGGTTTGTCCTTGGGCTTCCAGCAGTTGCGACTCTAGCGCCTGGGTCATTTGTTCGAGTTTCTCCCTGCCGATCTCGGCGGACTCGCCAAGTTCGCTCAGGTCCTGGCCACGGTGTTCCTGTTCTTCTTGTTTCTCTACGGCCTCAATATCGACAAACAATGCATGTACCTTTGCTTGCAGCTTGGCCTTATGTTTACTAACAGCTTTACCCCATACGAAGGTGTAGCGATTGGCGTTCGCCTCGATTTTGGTTCCATCCACAAAATAATGCTCCAGGGAGATGTATTTCTCGTCCGCCAGAAACTGAAGCACGGCGGTAAATACGGTTTCAAGGACGTCCTTCATCCGCTGAGAACGAAAGCGGTTAAGCGTGCGGAAATCCGGGCGTTGCCGTCCCGCCAGCCACATAAAGGGAATGTTTTCCGGGACCGCTTTGGCGATTTGCCGGGAGGAATAAATGCGCTGGGTGTAGGCGTAGATGATGACTTTGGTGAGCATTTTGGGGTGGTAGCTGTCGCGGCCGCCGCCAGGGTAGGCAGCGTCAAAGATGGCGTCGTCTATGTTAAAAGAAAATAAAGTGTTAGACTGTATTTGTTGATTTGACACGGTTTCTGAGTTTGATAATCGTTAACTTTTAATAAATAAGTATTGGACTGACTCATTAAAAGTAGCAGCGGCAGAACAAGACTTGATAAATAAGTCTTAGACTGCCGCTATTGTTATTAAACTAATGTTTCCCGTTAGAATTCCTGTAAACTGAATATTTTGGAGTTTGAACAAAAACGAGCGCCTCGGTAACATGGGAGTTGGATACGGGTCTACAGCCCTTTTAATCTCACCATTTAGGAGGTCGCTCTACTATGAAGTTTAAAGCTCAAGACAAGCAAAATCAACTCATTGAAAACATTACCGTTCATCATTTGGTCATTGGCGTAGATATCGCCCAAGAAGTCCATGTGGCCCGCGCCGTCAGCTTTCGTGGGATTGCTCTGGGAACTCCGCTCGAATTCGGTAACCATCGTGAAGGG